>NZ_CP055157.1:2725000-3045000 GCF_013367775.1 Microbulbifer sp. YPW1 | reverse complement strand
TTCAGCGCCATACTCAACAACGCAATGGTGACCTGCTCTCCTGTGGAGACCAGCACATCCATTTCACGGGGATCCGGGTGCTCCTGGATCTGACGCGCAAGATCGATCAGACGGTTGGTCTCTCCACTCATCGCCGAGAGCACCACCACCATGCCGTGGCCCTGCGCCTTGAATCCAGCCACCTTATCGGCCACAGCCTCGATACGCTCAATGGAGCCTACCGAGGTGCCGCCATATTTCTGCACGAACAAACTCATCGCTCTAGTGTTCCTTACTACCTGGGTGCGCGGTACCTGACTCGCGCGTGCCGCGCACTAAATCACCAAACCCAGGGCAAATCAACTGAAATTGCGCAATTCTTACTGATCTAATGCCATAAATTCACGATTTACTGGCGCAACTGATCATTTGACTTACTTGATATTGCTTTTCACCCATTCCGGCACGGATTTCAACACACCGGGCAGTGCCTGCAGGTCGGTGCCACCGCCCTGGGCCATATCCGGGCGACCGCCGCCCTTGCCACCCAGTTCTCCCGCGGCAAAGCGCATCAGGTCGCCCGCCGCCAGCCTGCCAGTGAGATCTTTGGTAACCGCGGCAATTAGCGCAACCTTTTCCTCACCCGGTGCCGCCAGCAGAACAATGCCGCTGCCCAGCTTGTTTTTCATCTGGTCTGCCAGGTCGCGCAAGGATTTCGGATCAGCCCCATCAATAGAAGCCGCCAGCACCTTGACCCCGTCTACCTCTACAGCCTGGGAAGTCAGGTCCCCGCCAGCACCACTGGCGAGGCGGGTCTTCAGCTGTGCGAGCTCTTTTTCCAGTTTGCGATTACTGGCGAGCAGTTGCTCGACTTTGTCGCCCAGATTTTCCGGACGCGCCTTCAGCAACGCGGAGGCGTGATCGAGGCGCTGCTGCGCCTGATCAAACATCGCCAACGCATGGGCACCGGTGACCGCCTCAATACGGCGTTGGCCGGAGGCGATACCGCTTTCTCCAACAATTCGCAGCAGGCCGATATCTCCGGTGCGCGCCACATGGGTACCACCACAGAGCTCTACCGAGAAAGTACCGGCATCGCTGCGCTCACCCATGGAGAGCACGCGCACGGTATCCCCGTACTTCTCACCAAACAGTGCCATGGCGCCTTTGGCCTTGGCAGTTTCAATATCCGTCTCTTCAGTTTCCACCGCAGTATTCGCGCGAATCTGGTTGTTAACCAGAGCCTCAATAGCGCGCAACTGCTTGGCGGTGACCGCTTCCGGGTGGGAGAAATCAAAGCGCAGACGCTCGGAATCCACCAGGGAGCCCTTCTGGGTAACATGCTCACCAAGCACCTTGCGCAGCGCAGCGTGCAACAGGTGGGTCGCGGAATGGTTGAGGGCGGTGGACTGCCGCACATCTCCCGCCACCTCTGCCACAACCTGATCACCTAACGCGATACTGCCCGCCAGCAACTTGCCCTGGTGCAGGTGATGCCCTCCCAGCTTGGTGCAGTCAGACACTTCGAATCGCGTATCCCCCGCCTGCAGATAGCCACTGTCGCCGACCTGGCCACCGGATTCTGCATAGAACGGGGTGCGGTCCAGCACGATGGCGCCACTCTCGCCTTCTTCGAGCCGATCAACCTGCTCACCATCTTTGATAATGGCCAGCACCTTGCCTGCAGCATCGGTGTTGTCATAGCCGAGGAACTCGGTAGTGCCCTCGAGTTCGATGTTGCCGCTGTAATCCTGTTTGAACTTGCCGGCGGCGCGCGCGCGCTCACGCTGCGCGTTCATGGCCTCTTCGTAACCCGCCATATCCAGGGTCAGACCGCGCTCGCGAGCGATATCCTGGGTCAGGTCGGTGGGGAAACCGTAGGTATCGTGCAGGGTGAACACCAGCTCGCCCGGTACTTCGGTTCCTTCGAGCGACTCCAGTGCATCGTCAAGCAGTGCAAGCCCCTTATCCAGGGTCTTGGCAAACTGCTCTTCTTCTTTACGCAGCGCACCTTCGATGATGGACTGTTTTTCGCGGAGCTCGGGATAGGCCTCGCCCATCTGCTCGACCAGGGCAGCGACCAGCTTGTGGAAAAAGATTTCCTGGTGGCCCAGCTTGTGGCCATGGCGCACAGCACGGCGGATAATTCGACGCAATACGAAGCCGCGCCCTTCGTTGGACGGCATGACACCGTCGGCGATCAGGAAGGAACAGGAACGGATGTGGTCGGCGATAACACGCAGGGATTTCTCTTCGGTGTCGGTGCAACCAACCACTTCGCCGGCCGCCTTGAGCAGCGCCTGGAACAGATCGATCTCGTAGTTGGAGTGCACTCCCTGCATTACCGCTGCAATACGCTCGAGCCCCATGCCGGTATCTACAGAAGGCTTGGGCAGCGGGTGCAACTCGCCATCCGCAGAGCGCTCGAACTGCATGAACACCAGGTTCCAGATCTCGATATAGCGGTCGAGGTCATCATTTTCGGAACCGGGAGGACCGCCGGGAACGTCTTCGCCGTGGTCATAAAAAATCTCGGAGCTGGGGCCACAGGGACCGGTATCACCCATCTGCCAGAAGTTGTCTTCGTCCAGACGAGAGAAGCGGTCCGCGCTGACGCCGACTTCCTTGAGCCAGATATCTGCGGCTTCGTCATCGCTGATATGCACCGTCACCCACAGGCGCTCTGCCGGCAGCTGCAGTACTTCGGTCAGGAACTGCCAGGCAAACCGGATGGCCTCACGCTTGAAGTAGTCACCGAAGCTGAAGTTGCCCAGCATCTCGAAAAAGGTATGGTGGCGTGCGGTATAACCAACGTTCTCCAGGTCGTTGTGCTTGCCGCCGGCACGTACACAGCGCTGGGAGCTGGTGGCGCGCACATACGGGCGGGAATCCTGACCAAGGAATGTGTCCTTGAACTGCACCATGCCGGCGTTGGTGAACAACAGCGTCGGGTCATTTCCCGGCACCAGCGAACTGGAGGCAACCCGGGTATGCCCCTGCTCTTCAAAATACTTAAGAAATGCTTCGCGAATCTGTGCGCTCTTCATTCAGCCAACTTCCACATCGTCAGTAAAATTTATACCGGCGCATTGGCTGCGCCACCCTGTTCAGCCCTGCAGGTCGTCAGCAAGGCCGGCCTCAGGCATTTTGCGCTGGGCCAGTAAATGAATATGCAGATGGAATACGGTCTGCCCCGCCTCGCGGCCGTTGTTTACGATCAGGCGGAACCCCTTTTCGAGCCCCAATTGCCGCGCCACGCTCGAAGCCACCCACATCAGATGGCCCAGCAGCGGCGCGTCATCGGGCTCAGCCTCTGCCAGGCTAACCAGAGGCTTGCGGGGGATGATCAACAGATGTGTGGGCGCCTGCGGGGCGCGATCCTCGATCACAATGCACAGATCGTCTTCGTAAATACGCTGCGCCGGCACCTCTCCCGCAATGATGCGACTGAAAACACTGTCTTCTGCCATGATCCCTCCTGTTTCCACCGGGGCCCGCCGCGAAAAACTGCCGGACTACTTTTCCAGTTTTTCGTCCGCGGTCAGTTGCCGTGCCTCGGACTCCAGCATCACCGGGATACCATCACGTACCGGATAGGCCAGCCCGCTGGCCTTGCACACCAGTTCCTGGGACTCTTCGCGATACTCGAGCGGGGCCTTGCTGACCGGACAGACCAGCAGGCTCAGTAATTTCTTGTCCATGATTCACTCTACATAAGCCCACAGCCCGGAATTGCGGGGCTGCGGGTCAAAAATGACCGCGTATGGTACAACGCTTTCAGGGGGTTTTCACGGCCGAAGGCAGATTTCCGGCGGCCGGAAATGGCGAGAGGGGAGTCCGCTCAGGAACCGGCCGCAGCGCGCTGCGCCGGGATACCACGTGAAGAGGACTCGGAAAAGCGATTGAGATGCGCTACCAGCAGCGCCATGGCCTCTTCCGCCGCTTGCGGCTCGTTGAGCAGCTCGTGATAGGCGTCGGGAAAGGCGTGCAGCTGGTGAACATTGCCCGGCAACCGGTCAAACCACTCGCGGCTAGCGGAGGAATCGACCAGCCTGTCACTCCCGGGCAACAGTAGCAGGCTGGGTACTTTGATGTCCTCGGGCCGGGCCAGCAGACAGTCGCGCGCACGCTGATAGCCATCAAACCAGCGCGGCGTCACCCGATCATGCACCAGTTCGTCATTTATATAGGCGTCCACGACCTCGGGGTCGCGGCTTATCCACTGGGCATCCAGCCGGTTGGACAGGGATAACGAGGGATAAACTTTCGCCAGCAGGCGCACCAGGGCCCCCTCTACAACCCCGGGCTCACTGCAACCGACAAAAGCCGGGGCAGACAGTACCAGGCTGGCGATCGAACTATCACCCACCGGGTTGATTGCACTGGCGCAGGCAATCACCCCACCCATACTGTGCCCCAACAGGTGCACCGGCACCCCCGCATTTTCGTGGCGAACGAGATGTATCAGGCGACAAAGGTCTGCGGAGTAGTGGTCAAAATCTTCGATATCGCCACGGCGACCCGGGGACAGGCCGTGTCCAACATGATCGAGAGCGTAGACACTGTAGCCGTGGGCATTGAGGTAGCGGGCATGCAGGCGGTAGCGACCACTGTGCTCACCCAAACCATGGGATATCACCACCACACCAAGGGCATTCTCTACCCACCATCGGCGGTAGTGCAGCCGGATACCGCGGGATTCAAAATACATGGCACGCTCCTGCTCTTATCGTTATTTGAGGATGTTGCCACTTCGATATGATCGAAGTATTTCGGGCCGGTTACTGATTCCATTTTTACAATGAATCAGCGCCGCCCGCCACCGCTTCCAGCCACCTTTTTCACACCGCTACTCCGACCTGTAGGTCCGGCACGCTGCCACCGCGTGGCGCCAACCATCCAGTAGCGCCCGCCGCTGTAGCTCACCCATCTGCGGCAGAAAGTCCTGCTCTATATCCTGCAGCGATTCCGGGAGTTGATCGTGCTGCCAGATACCCGCTCCGATACCCGCCAGCAGTGCAGCGCCCACCGCCGTCGATTCGATTTGACGGGGCCGCTCCACCCGCAGGCGGGAAATATCCGCCTGGAACTGCATCAGGAAATTGTTGGCACTGGCACCGCCATCCACCCGCAGGCACTGCAGCTCGACCCCGAGCGCCTGCGCCATCAGGCTCGCCAGCTCGTGACTCTGATAGGCAATGGACTCGAGTGTGGCGCGGATTACCTCTGCGCGCCCGCCGCCGCGGGTAAGACCGAATATGGCACCGCGGGCCCCCGCATCCCAGTGGGGGGCGCCCAACCCGCTGAATGCGGGAACCAGATAGACACCGCGGGTATCCGGAATCGAATGAGCAATCTGCTCTGTATCCGCCGCCTGCTGGATGACACCGAGGTCATCCCGCAACCACTGCACCGCAGCGCCACCATTGAACACGGACCCCTCGATAGCAAATGCGGGCTGGCCGGCGCCATCGCAGGCAATCGTGGTGAGCAGCCCCTCCGGTACCAGCGGCCGGCGCTCACCGGCATAGGCGAGCATGAAACACCCGGTACCGTATGTATTCTTGAGGCTCCCCGGCTCGATACACCCTTGCCCGAACAGCGCGGCCTGCTGGTCGCCGGCCACTCCGGCAATTGGAACCTCGGCCCCGAAAAAAGCGTCGGGATCGGTGTTGGCAAACACCCCTGAAGAGGGACGGATTTCGGGAAGAATGGACGAAGGACAATCAAACAGCTTCAGCAGCTCATCATCCCATTGACGCCGGTCCAGATCGTAAAGCAGGGTCCTGCTGGCGTTGGTGTGGTCGGTAAGGTGGGATTTGCCGCCGGTGAGTCGCCAGATCAACCAGCTGTCGACGGTACCAAAGCAGAGCTCCCCTGCCTGCGCTCGGCGGTAAAGCGCTGGCGAATCCTGAAAGATCCAGCGCAATTTGCTGGCGGAAAAATACGCGTCCAGTAGCAATCCGGTTTTGGCCCGCACCAGAGACTCGGCACCGGCCTCGCGCAGCTGGTTACAGATTTCAGAGGAGCGACGGCACTGCCAGACGATCGCGCGATGCACCGGCTCGCCGGTACTGCGGTCCCACAGCACGGTGGTTTCTCGCTGATTGGTAATGCCCAGCGCGCGCAGGGCGCTGGCCTCTATCCCCGCGCGCTGCAATGCCGCGGCGCACACCCGGAGTGTCACCTGCCAGATTTCATCGACGTCGTGCTCCACCCAGCCGGGATGTGGATAGTACTGGGGAAATTCCGAGTAGCTGCGGCCGCACAGGCGGCCTTCGGTATCGAAGACAAAGGCAGTGGTACCAGTAGTACCCTGGTCGATGGAGAGGATCATCGCGGCTCACTATTCTTTATTGGCTATTCTTTCTCGAGCATGTCGACCGTTTAGTCCTCAGGCAGTATATACGCTATACAGGTTTCCCGGCGCCATGCCTCAAGTCGCAACACCTCATGTTTCAACCCCACCAGCGTCGAGCTCGGCAATGGCATACTGGATGGCATCGCCAAAAAAGCCTCGATAGGCGAGGTATCGCTGCCGCCGGGCGCGCTCTTTCATCTGCTGCTCGCGGGGAGCCGCCGGATCCATTGGCCGCCGGAACTTGCGCTGAAGCTGCTCCAGTGCCAGCTCAAACCAGTCCACCTCTTCCTGCAGTTGATCCACTGCCGACTGAATCATGCTCGAGCATATACCGCGGAGTTGTAATTCCTGGCGGATACGCAGTGGTCCCTGCCCTCGCTGTACTCGCGAGCGGCAGAACACCTCGGTAAAACGCTGATCTGACTGATAATTGAGCTCCTGCAGGCGCTGCAGTACTGCATCAAAATCCGCGTGCGGATGCTTGGCAGCAAGTTTCTGGCGCAATTCCTGACAGGAATGTTCACGACGGGACAGCAATTCCAGTGCACTGCTGAATAGTGCCTGGAAGGCTTCGACGGGGGATGGGGTATCTTCGGGGGAATCTGTCGACGGCAAGCTTGCCCCGCCGCCGACAGTATCTTGGGGAAAAGACAAAATCAGTCTTCCGCGGCTTCCACTTCTTCCGCCGGTGCGGCGACTACGTCACCCAGAAGCTGGGCGCGCAGCTGGGATTCGATATCGTTGCGGATATCAACATTTTCCTTGAGGAACTTGACCGCATTGGCCTTGCCCTGGCCGATCTTGTCGCCCTTGTAGCTATACCAGGCACCGGCCTTGTCCACCAGGCCCATCTTCACACCGTAATCGACGATCTCGCCCAGCAGGTTGATCCCCTCGCCGTACATGATCTGGAATTCGGTCTGCTTGAATGGCGGGGCCACCTTGTTCTTGACCACCTTCACCCGCGTCTCGTTACCGACGACTTCGTCGCCCTCTTTTACCGAGCCGATACGACGGATATCCAGACGTACAGAGGAGTAAAACTTCAGTGCGTTACCGCCGGTGGTGGTTTCCGGAGAACCGAACATCACGCCGATCTTCATACGAATCTGGTTGATGAATACACACAGGGTGTTGGTATTCTTGATGTTACCGGTGAGCTTGCGCAGTGCCTGGGACATCAGTCGCGCCTGCAGGCCGACGTGGGAATCGCCCATTTCACCTTCGATCTCAGCGCGCGGGGTCAGCGCGGCAACGGAGTCCACAACCAGTACATCGACAGCACCGGAGCGCACCAGCATATCGGCCACTTCCAGGGCCTGCTCACCGGTATCCGGCTGGGATACGATCAGCTCGTCAACGTTGACACCAAGCTTCTCCGCGTAAATCGGGTCGAGAGCGTGCTCCGCATCTACAAAGGCACAGGTGCCGCCCTTGCGCTGGGCTTCCGCAATGACCTGCAGGGTCAGAGTGGTTTTACCAGAGGATTCAGGTCCGTAGATCTCAACAATACGACCGCGAGGCAGGCCGCCAATGCCGAGTGCCACGTCCAGGCCGAGGGAACCGGTGGAGATCGCGGGGATACGCACGCGCTCTTTATCCCCCATGCGCATGACGGTGCCCTTGCCGAACTGACGCTCGATCTGTGACAGCGCCGCCTGTAAAGCCTTGTCTTTGTTGGAATCCATGACCCTTCCCGTGTACTTGAAGATTGGTTATGGGAGGGAGCTTAGAGAAAAATTACTGTATAAGCAACCAGTAATCCGGAATTGATGGTCGGCGCCGGGAACTCGTTCCCGGTGCCTGAATTCAGAGATAGCAGGAATCAGCTGGTGCGGTGAGACTCCGCAATATCCAGCATGCCCTGCAGCGCCGCGACTACAGTCTGCGCCTGGATATCCGCGCGACTGCCGGTGAAATGCATACACCGAGCGTCCACCTTGACTGGCTCCTGGCCCTCGCCATGGGCCCAGGCGATCCAGACGGTGCCAACTGGTTTTTCCTCGCTGCCGCCATCGGGCCCGGCGATACCGCTCACCGCCACCGCCAGATTTGCATCCAGGCGGTTGAACACGCCCACGGCCATCTGCCGTACTACCGACTCGCTGACCGCACCGAGCTCCTCCAGATCTTTCTGGTCGACACTGAGAAATTCCCGTTTGATACGATCTGCATAGGACACCACCGAGCCCTCAAACCAGGCGGAAGCCCCTGCAACGGAGGTGATGGCCGCGGCGACGGCACCACCGGTACACGACTCGGCCGCAGTCACTTTCCAACCGAGGCTCTGAAGCGCGCGCCCCAGGCTGGCTGCCAATTGCCGGATTTCAGAATCCACACTCACTCCTTAGCCACAATCAACAGGTCATCACTCCGACCTATCAGCGTGGGCCCGAGTTTACGCAAACAGTAAATAACAGGCTAGATGGCCTCAATACGCCCACAGAGATGCGCGCGCCGGCTCTCCTCACCGGTGAGACTGAACCTCAGCAGATCGTCATCCCGGGTGTGCAGCAGGGAGACCTGCGAAGGCAGCAGCACCGGCTTTTTAAACTCGACACCGAAGCGAAACCGGTCAAACAGTGGATCGGCTGGGGCGGTCTTCTCCAGCGCCGCGAGACAGCGCGCCTTCAGCCACATACCGTGGGCGATGGCACGGGGAAAACCGAATAGTTTGGCCGTGGAGGCAAACAGGTGAATCGGATTCCTGTCACCGGAGACCCTGGCATAACGCCGGCCAATATCCGCCGGCACCGGCCACTCGACTGTTCCGTCGGGGTCAATGTCCCCGCGCTCGGCGAAAGACGCGCGGGTTGGCCGAACAGCGCCGCTGTGCGCAGCCCTCGCCAACAGGGTGCTTGCACATTCCCACACCAACTCGCCGGCCACGTAGACCCGGGTGCGGAGATCGAACTCATACCCCCGCTTCACGGCACTCGGGGCGCCCAGATCGCAGCGGATATCCAGTCGGTCACTTTCCTGCAAACGCCGGTACTGGCTGATCTGGTTGCGCACATGCACCACCCCCAGCACAGGAAAAGGGAAGGCATCGGAAACCAGCAATTTCAGATGCAGCGGCATAGCGAGTACGAAGGGGTATGTGGCGGGAACCGAGGGCCCGCTGCCAAAACCACAGACCTCGCGATACTCACGCAGTTGCGCACTGTCGATCGCCTGTTGCCGCAGTCGCACGGTAGCGAGCACCGCTTCGTCCCCGCCGGATACCTGGCGCCGCTTGCGCGCGGTGAGCGCACGGAAATAGAGCGGCAGCACTGCCGGACGGGCATTGAGTTGAATCTGTAAGGGCATAGGCCTGCTTGCTACTTCGGCTGCAGTGGAAAATCTGGGCATAAGACTGGTCAGTTCTGCATCATAAGTCGAATCCGGGCCACAGCGGTACCCCGCCGACCATTTTGCCTACCGTTGATGCCTGAAAAATGACAAAGCCCGGCAGGTGCCGGGCTTTGTTAAGGATAGCAATAAACCGGGGATCAGCTGCCGGGCAGTTCGGAAACGCCCATATTAAACAGGGTGAAGCCGAAGATATCCGCGTACTGCTCGATGGTCTTGGAGACCGGTGTGCCCGCGCCATGGCCCGCATTGGTCTCGATACGGATCAGGGTGGGGGCGGCACCTTGCTGCTTGGACTGCAGTTCCGCGGCGAACTTGAAGGAGTGCGCCGGTACCACGCGATCATCGTGATCCGCTGTAGTCACCAGGGTGGCCGGGTAGGACACGCCCGCACTCACGTTGTGTACCGGGGAGTAACCTTTCAGATACTCGAACATCTCCTCGCTCTGCTCCGCGGTGCCGTAGTCGTAGGCCCAACCCGCACCGGCGGTGAAGGTGTGGTAGCGCAGCATATCCATCACGCCCACGGCAGGCAGTGCCACTTTTACCAGATCCGGGCGCTGGGTCATTACTGCACCCACCAGCAGGCCGCCGTTGGAACCGCCGCGAATCGCCAGGTAATCGCTGGACGTGTAGCCCTTTTCAATCAGGTACTCACCTGCGGCGATAAAGTCGTCGAACACATTCTGCTTCTGCAGCTTGGTGCCCGCATCGTGCCAGCGCTTGCCGTACTCACCTCCACCGCGCAGGTTGGGAACCGCGTACACACCACCCAGCTCCAGCCATACCGCGTTGGCAATACTGAACGACGGGGTCAGGCTGACATTGAAGCCGCCATAGCCATACAGGATGGTCGGGTTCTTGCCATTCAGCTCCAGGCCTTTTTTATAGGTGATCATCATCGGCACCTTGGTGCCATCCTTGGAGGTGAAGAACACCTGCTCGGACTCGTACGCGGCCGGATCAAACTGCGCTCCGGATTCGCGGTACACATCGGATTCGCCCTTCTCTACATCAAACGCAAAAATGGTGGATGGCGTTTTGTAGTTGGTGAACGAGTAGTACAGGGTTTTGTCTTCGCGCTTGCCGCTGGGAGAGGAAACGCTGCCCGGCCCCGGCAGGGAGATTTCCCGGACGCGCTTGCCGTTGTAATCGTACTGGTACACCCGCGACAGGGCATCCACCATGTATTCCGCGAAGAAGTAACCACCACCGGTGGATGCGGTCAGTACGTTGTCGGTTTCCGGGATAAAGTCCTGCCAGTTTTCCGGAGCGGGGCTGGCGGCATCGACGGTAACCACTTTCTTGTTCGGGGCATCGCGGTTGGTTACCAGGAACAGTTTGCTGTCCAGGTTATCGATCACATAGGTGTCGGAATCGAAATCGGTCAGCACCGGTACCAGCGGCGCATCCGCCACGGTGAGGTCGCGGATAAACAGATCGTTACCGGAAGTGGAGGTCGCCCCGGAGATCACCAGGTAGCGATCATCTTCTGTCACATAGCCGGAAACATAGCGACGCTTCTGCGCTTCGGATCCGCCGAATACCAGTACATCCTTGGACTGCGCCTGTCCAAGCTTGTGGTAATACAGCTTGTGCTGGTCGGTCTTGGCGGAGAGTTCACTGCCTTCAGGCTTATCGTAGCTCGAGTAGTAGAAGCCTTCGTTGCCCTTCCAGGAGATACCGGAGAACTTCACATCGACCAGAGGTTCCTCAAGAATCTCTTTGGTTTCCGCATCAATCACATAGATTTTGCGCCAGTCGCTACCGCCTTCAGACACCGAATAGGCCGCAATGGAGCCGTCTTTGGAAAACTTCAGGGTAGACAGTGACGTGGTGCCGTCTTCACTGAAAGTGTTGGGGTCGAGGAAGATTTCCGCTTCGCCGTCCCCTTTCTTGCGCCAGACCACGTACTGGTTCTGCAATCCATCATTGCGATAGAAATAGGTGTAATCGCCCTCCTTGAATGGGGAGCCCACTTTTTCGTAGTTCCACAGGGTTTCCAGGCGCTGCTTCAGGTTTTCCCGGTAGGGGATCTGATCCAGATAACTGAAGGTCACCTTGTTCTGGGCTTCAACCCAGGCTTCGGTTTCCTCACTGCGGTCGTCTTCCAGCCAGCGATAGGGATCTGCTACTTCGTTACCGAAATAGTTGTCGACAACATCGTCTTTGCGGGTTTGTGGATAAGCCAGCGCGGCGGATGCGCTGGGGCTTTCCGCCTGCACTTCGCTCATGGACTGGGAGACCTCCGGAGATTCGCCCGAGCAGGCGGCCAGCACGCCTGCCACCGCCAGTATGGATAGTTTTTTCATTATTGAGTGTCCCTACGGGGTTGCTACGAAACCACCTAGGAAACCCAATTCATCGTTACAGATCAAGGACTTGGCATTTACACAGATCGTGCCAAACAATCATTCGTCGGCAGGCAAATAGACAGACTAATTGAGCGCCGCGGGCGCACACAGCAGAATAAAACACCAGGCGTTTTTTCGGCTACACCAGCATTACCCAACACACCCCGGCAATAATGAGAGACGCCAGTACACTCAGTACCGCGCCTTCCCTGACCATCTCCTGAATCCGCAGCTTACCGGTGCCATAGGCAATCGCGTTGGGTGCAGTGGCGACCGGTAGCATAAACGCACAGCTGGCACACATGGCGGCAGGAATCATCAGTACCATGGGATCAAACCCGGCGCTGGTGGCGACAACTGCGAGAATCGGCATCAGCAATGTCGCCGTCGCAGTATTACTGGTGATTTCCGTAAGGAAGGTGACCGACAGACACAGCAATACCAGCATCAGCCACAGCGGCATGGCGGTGAGGAAATTGAGCCCCTGCCCCATCATGTCGCTGAGTCCGGACGCGGCAAAGCCCTTGGCAATGGCGATCCCCCCGGCAAACAGCAGCAACATTCCCCACGGAATACTTTCGGCGGTTTTCCAGTCCAGCAGCCTTCCGCCCTTACCATTGGGTACCAGGAACATCAGCACCACTGCGGCCAGCGCCACGGTGCTGTCCCCGGCATCGGGCACACCAAGCAGGTCGCTCCAGCCGCCAAAGGGTTCGTTGCGGGTTACCCAGAACAATATCGCAATCCCGAATACCGCCAGGGTGCGCACCTCTTCTGCCCGCCAGGCACCGACCGTGGGCCGCTCCAGCGACTTGTGCAGGCGAATCCCCCGCGTCAGCCACAGGGCCATAATCGGCAAAGTGATCAATACCACCGGCAAACCGATTTTCATCCAGCGCGCGAAACTGAATTCCTGCCCGGTAATCTCTTCATAAATGCCCATGAAAATAACATTGGGCGGTGTACCCAGCGGGCTGCCCACACCGCCGAGACTGGCCGCATAGGCAATTCCCAGAATCAGCGCGACGGTCAGTCGATGGTTATCGGCGCGGGAGAGGATCGCCAGTGCGATGGGGAGCATCATCAGGGTGGTCGCCGTGTTGGATATCCACATACTCAGCAGCCCCGATGCCAGCATGAATCCCAATACCAGCCGTCGACCACTGGAGATCCCCACCACCTTGAGCATGTACAGGGCGAGCCGTTCGTGGGCGCCGCTCTTTTCCAGCGCCTTGGACAGCATGAAGGCACCCATCAGCAACAGGATCACATGGCTACCCAGCGACGATGCCACCAGCTTGTGATCTGCCACGCCGAACAGTGGCAACAGTACAAACGGCACAATGGAGGTTGCCGGAATCGGCAGTGCCTCGGTGATCCACCAGATCACTGTCAGCACGGTAATCGCCGCAGTCACCGCGGGTAAATACGGCATCCCCAGCGACTTCATCACAAAATAGAAAACGACCGCAATAACCGGGCCGAGGGGAATAAACAGTTGTCTGGTCATGATGAATATTTCGCTATTCTACTTTTTCTTATTCCGACGCTTGCGCTTCAGTCGCGTCTGTATCGCGCCGGATTTCAGGCTGGCGGCGATGTAAGAGTATCTGGCGACTCTCCCAATCCACAGCGGGCGTGCCACATTCATTTCTGGCGTTCACATTCCAGCACTGGATATTCACGCAGATTCCCTTATCCCCGCGGGTAAAACCCAGGGTGACAAAGTTATTGTTGCTGATGCTTTTACCCAGTTCGTTGCCTGACGTCGCGCGCAGCACGGAGCGAGTACTGCCGGCCTTCAGATAATTCACCTTTACACGGATATCGTCGGTGGGCCGATCGGGAAAAAATCCCGGCTTCTGTTCCGGCACAGCGGCGGCGCTCGGCAGACAGGACAACGGGGAAGAGACCACTTCCACCACTTGTTTGCCATTCAATTCAAATTCCGCAAGGCGACTGAAGTGCACATCCCCTGCGAGAATCAGCACATCCTGACGACAAGCGTTCAGTGCACGTACCAGCGCCTGGTACTGACCGGTATCCGCAAGGGAGTGATCACCAAACCCTAATGCCACTTGCAGCGCACGCCCGATTCCCCCCGCGCGAAACTGCCAGCGAGTGAGCAGAGGTGCGGGAAGTACCAGTACCCCCGGGGATTCCAGTCCCTGCAGCCAGTCTTCCAACTGCTGCAGAGTAGCCGGGTCGGTAACGTTGCGATCGCGACCGCGACCGCGCTGCAAGCGGGTATCGAGAACGAAAAAGCTCAGCTCTTTACCCACATCAAACTGGCTCGCCCCGCGCCCGTGCGGCAGCTGGTAGGCATTGAATAGCTGGCGCGCGCAGTCATCCCAAATCCGCCGCACCCTGGACGACCACAGCACCGGCAGAAATCCCGGGGGGTTGGGGTAATCGTTCCAGAACTCATGGTCCCCGGCGAGGAAATAGTGGCTCCCCGAGCGCAGCAACTTGCGCAGCCCTCCCCTCCAGGTCTCCCGATATTCCCGCGCAAATATCTTGTTGAGCAGCCGACGGATGGAACCGTCGGAGCGCAGCGCGAGCGGAGAAAAATTGCGTGTGCTGAATCCCGGGATAAAGGTAAATCCGGTATTTGAGAAAGCGGTATCCAGATACACCTGGTCCCCGCCAAGGAAAGACACGTCCGGGCGGGCGGCCACAGGCAGTGCGGAAAATGCCTCTGCCAGAGCACCGTGATCCGCATTGCGGTAGAAGCAAGTGCCGTACCAAACGTTGAAACCACTGGCCAGCGAGTCCGGCCGGCCGCGACAATCTGCTTCGGCGAGTTTGCTCTGTTCCCCGTTTTGCCACTGCCAGAGGGACAGCCGGTAATAGCAACCGGGAGCTGCGGGCATTGTCACCAGGGTATAGCGAAGCCCCTGCGCCTGCCGCTCCAGTTGCAGAGGGGCATCACGGCAGCTGGATACACAGGAGGGGATCTCCGCACTCTGCGGCACCAGAGGCTCGCTGCGCAGCCACAGTCGCCCTGTGGACAGTGCATCGTGCACCCCCACCCAGATCTGTATTTGATTACCCGCCGCAAACCCGTGTGGTACCAGCATGTAGCTGCCCGAAACCAACGCCTCCGCGTTGCCACTGCTTTCCGAACAACGCAGCCCGGCATCCGCTGTATCCATACCCTGACAATCCTGCCTTTTTCATTCTTTTCCTGGCGCACGTTTGCGCGCGCGCCTTATGGTCGCAGAATCTTACTAGAGGTCAATCGCGCCGCGCCATGGGATACACTGACGGCGCCAGAAATAGGGACAGGGAGGCCGGCTTGATAACTTTCTTTGCAGTCATTGTATTTGCGGTACTGATCTGGGTAGTACCGCTGGCCTGGCAGCGTATGCGACGACGTTACCTGCGCTCACGCCCACTGAGCCCGCAACAGGAGGCAATCCTGCGCAGCCGACTCGCCCTGTACCCGTACCTGCCGGAGGCGAGGCAACAGGAACTGCAACAGAACATCAGCCTGTTCCTGCGCGATAAAGAGTTCGTCGGATGTAATGGACTGGAGATTACCGAGGATATGTGTGTGGTAATCGCTGCACATGCGTGCCTGCTGTTACTGGAGCGCGACAACAACTGCTACCCGGATCTGCGCACCATCCTGGTATATCCGGACGCCTATGTGGCAGAGGAAACGCGGCACCACGGTCATGTGAGATCCACGCACCTGAGTGCCCGCGCCGGAGAGGCCCACTACCGCGGCCCCGTGGTGCTCTCCTGGGATGATTTGCAACAGGGGCTGGCCAACCCGCAGCAGGGCCACAATGTGGCCATTCACGAGTTTGCCCACAAGCTGGATGAAGAGGACGGCTATGTGGACGGCAGGCCGCCCTTCGAGTCCCCTGAGGAAGGAAAGAACTGGGCACCGGTGATGCGTGAGGCATTCGCTGAGCTGCGACAGCGGATTCACTCGGTACACACAGAAGCAGAGATAGAACGGGAGGCAGGCAGGGATACTTTTACCGAGAAGGCATCCGTACTGGATACCTATGGCGCGCAATCCCCCGCGGAATTTTTTGCCGTGGCCACGGAGGCCTTTTTCATCATTCCAACGTCAATGGAAGCAGCTCACCCGACTCTGTACCGGGAGATGCAAAAATTTTACCGAACAGATCCTGCCGCACTGCTGCGTGGAAATCATCCGGACGATTGATATCACAATTGATCGCCGGGTCGCTCACTTCCACATCAACCACCGCATCGGCGAAAATGCGCAGTACCTTTTCCATACCGGTATTGCGCAGGCGTGACAGGGCTGACAGGTACTTGCGGCCGATAGCAATGGGGTAACCGCGGGTTCCGGCACATACCGGCACACAGATGCGATCTTCCCTGGCGGAGTCGAGTATGTTCACGAGGGTATCCGCTTCCACAAACGGCATATCCCCCATACACACCAGAATTGCCCTGGGATTGGCACCGGTGCGCTGCAGGTTTTCTACCGCAAAGGCCAGGCTGGCCCCGATGCCCACCGGCCATACTGGCGCGTGCAATACCTGAACCGGCAGTTTTTTCAGGCCATTGGCAATCACTGCATCACGGGCGCGAAGAACCACCTGAACGGAGGTATCCTCCAGCGCAGATGCCGCATCCAGGGCTGTCTGCAAAGTGCGCAGTAACATCGGCTCGCCCTGAATACTGGCGAGACGTTTGTCACTACCAAAGCGATGGGAGTATCCGGCGGCCAATACGACGATTGAATATTCCATTTAGTTTTCTCCCATCGTTTTTAATTAGGTTCAATTTTTATAGTCGGTCAGTAATCCTTCTTCCACTGGAGCTCGACACTTCCGGCACCACTTTCATTGTTATCCGACGATTTGATATCCAGGCGCAGATTTTTGCGCAGTTCGATCTGCATCTCCGCCTGCCACGGGTTCAGCGGGTCGGTACTGCGCTGAAGCTCAAGATAGATACGGCTGGTGATGTATTTGCCCAGGCTGAGAGAGTATTGGTCGCCCTCGTCCGTAGCTTCGGATTCGAAATCCAGTGTATCCAGGCCCACCAGATCCCGCGTGCTGGCGAGAGGGTCGAACCCGGTGCCGCCTGTCTGTAGGGTCCGCACCACGCCGACCAGACGCACCGCCTGCAGGGGCGAGATATCGGTCAGGGACTTGCCAAACAGCAGCTGGGCAAAAATCTCGTCCTGGGCTGCGGCGGGGTTGGAACTGAATTCAATCTTCGGGTCATCCGTGGTACCGGAGATTTCCGCGGTAATTTCACCTTCCGGATAGGTGTGCACGCCCTTCACATAGATCGCGGCCACATTGTTCTCGAACTGGACCTGCCCTTCCTGCAACTCAAACTTCTTGCCCAGCAGGTCGAATTTGCCACGTACAATGGTCAGGGTCCCGGAGGCCTGTGGATCAGCGGCAGTACCGGCGATCTCCACCTTGCCCTTCAATTCCGAGTCCAGCCCCAGGCCGCGCACATAGGACTGCTGGTCGAGCACCACTTCCAGGGCCAGCTCGATGTTCTTCAGCAGGCTCGATCCCTGCTCGCTCTCACCACCGTAGACTTCCACCTCGATCACATCGATCTCGGGCACACTGCTGCCGATAAAATGCTCCACCTGCACCGCCAGCGGCCGCAGATTGAGGGTACCCGCGAACAATGCGTCCTCGGTGGTACCGGTCAGCGTCAGTTCTCCGCTGAATGCGCCTTTGGCGCCCGGCATATTCAGCAGATGCGCTTTGCGCGCGGTAAGTGAGAAGTTGAGTTCGGGAGCTAGGGTCTCTTTGAACGTGACAGCGCCCTGCAGTTCCACCCGACCGCGATCGCTGTCGCGCGCACTGGCTTCGACAACACGCCAGGCGTCCGGTGTCAGATCCGCCACAAACACGATACTGCGCAGGCGGGTATTGCTGGGACGGTGCTCGTAGTAGCCGTCGCGCAGGTTGATCTTGCCCCGCGCATTGGGCGACTGCGTCGTGCCATTTGCGGACAGGTTGAAGTCGAGCTTGCCGCGCATGGAGTGAATTTCCGGGTCAAAAAACGCGCCCAGGGCTGCCAGGTCTGCATTGCCGCTGGCACGGAAATCTACCGGCAGTGGCGGCGACTCACCTGCGGGCTTCTCCCGGAACAACTGCTCCAGAATCGGCGCGATTGCCAGCGTGGCCTGTGCATCGGCGGCTGTGCGACTGCCATGCCCGGCGTCCAGATTGATATCCAGGTTACCGGCGCGGGTTTGCCAATTCAGCAACAGCGTGAGTGGCGACTGTACCAGCGCATCGTCCCGCAGTGCGGGCGCGCTCCCGCTGATTTTGAGCTCTCCCTCGAGATCCGGGTTTTGTGGGGTACCCCGCGCGGTGGCCCACAGTGACAGCTCGCCACTGTCACTGATATCCGCGCTGATCCACTCTTCGAAATCCGCCAGCACCGCCTGGGCGCGCACCTCCAGATCCAGCGCCTGCTCGCTCAGGCTGCCATCGGCGGTGAGCTGGTTGCGTCCCGCCCACAGCAGCTTGACCTCGGACAGCATGATCTGCGCCTTGCCGTAACTCACATCGCCCTGTACGTGCCAGGGTTCCCCGCGAAACTCACCCAGACCGAGGATATTTGCGGTGGCTTCCGGGGAAGCAAAGGGCCCGGAGAACTGGCCGTCGATACTGAGTTCACCGGTCAGCGAGGGGGGTAATTGCACGCCGGCCAGTTTGGCCAGCCCGAGCGGAATATTGCGCCCGGCCACACTACCGGTAGCACGCTGCGCCTTCGGCTCCACCACACCGTTCAGCTCCAGCCAGGCATTACCCCGCTGGCGAGCGGCCTCGGAGTCGGCGGCCAGGGCTGCCGCCCCCCGCACCCGCTCACGGGATTGCTGCAGCGGGTAGTCCTGGCCCGGCTCTTCCACTTCGCCAGCCACCAGCGACTGGGCGCTGGACTCCGCGGGCTGCGCGGCGCCATCGGTATAGAGATCCAGGCGCAGACGGTCAAAGGTAAGCTCTTCCGCGTTACCGGCCGCGCCGCCGCGCAGGCGATAGCGGTATTCCCGATAGTGGCCATCGGACGACAGCCGCGCGGACATTTTGGGGTTGCTGAAAGGCCCGACCACAGACACTACCGCATCCAGGTCGACCTTGGTTCCCGGGTCCACTGGCACTCCGAACTGTTCCGCTGGCAACAGCCCGCGCGCCGCCACATCCAGCTGAAACTGCAGCGCCTTGCCCTGTATATCGACCTCACCGCTACCACTGACGCGCAGCCCATTCCCCTCGAGTACCAGATCGCTGATCGCGAAGGTGTCCAGATTGCCGATGCCGTGCCCTTGCAGGGTGGCATCCAGCTCCCGGTACTGCGCCGCGCTATCGAGTTGCACCGTGAGCTGGGGATTCTTCCACGGACCGGCTGCGGTCACCTGCAGGCGCTCGATGAATCCATCAAGTTCCGGGGGAATCTCCACATCACGGGTTTCTTTTAACGCTGCCAGGATCTTGCGTATCTCGGCCACCGCCAACTGCTCGATCACCGCTTTCAGGTCAATGGATTCAGCGCCGATATCCACACTGCCGCTTGCGTCCAGCGCCGCATCGGCCAGCTCCACACGCGCGGTGCGAATGTGGATAACTTCTTTTACGGTCTCCACTTCGCCGGTCACATGTAGCGGCTGCTCCTGATAGCTGGACCTGAGCTCCAGGGTACCGTCCGCACTGGGCAGTGCGAGCGGCCCCTTTACGGCCAGATCTGCCGACAGCCAGCCGCCCTGCAGGTAATCCTGCCAGGGCTGCGAAATGGCTATCGGCAAACGGTTTAACTGCAGCTTCAGGTCCATGGACTCGCCATTGATCTGACCGCGCAGGGCGTGACGGGATTCATCCACGGTGAGCGACAACTCGTCGGTAGATACCGACCAGGGCGCGAGCACCACCTCCGCACTTCCCGCGAGGCCGAAGCGGTGATGCACCAGCGGCAGGGAAAACTGCTCCACGGTCACATTGAGCTGATTGTCACCGGCCAGCTCCAGCAGAAAGCGGCCATCGGCATCGAGCACTTCACCGGCAGGCAGTTGCAAGGTGCGACCGAGAAAACCACCGCTTTGCTCACTCGCAGACAGGGTCAATGCATAGATGGTATCGCTCTGCATGCGGCCATCCAGTTGCACATGCATTGCGCTGCCCTGGATTTCATCGATCTCCAGCGCCAGGGCGGACTCGCGACCGGGCCAGCGGTAACTGCCGTGACCGTTGACCGCCACCACCGGAAAATCCTTCAGCGCAGCGTCGATGACGGTAAGCTGCTCCACCGCGAGCCGCTCCAGCCAGATCGCCGGCATAGTGGGGTCGTCCACCTCCTCGGCTGCGTCTTCCACCTCCTCTTCACTCACGTGGGCCTGCAGGTATTCCCCCAGCAGCGTGTTATCGAACAGGAAGGTGTGGGCACTCAGCTCCGGGATATGAATCTGATTGCGCAACAGGCGCTGGATATCCACATGCAGGGTCAACTGATGTGCCTCGATCATGGGGCGCTCTTTGTAGCGCACCTGCAGACGCTCGAAATACCAGAGGCCCAGCGCCTGGCTGCGCAACCCTTCCGCATTGATTTCCAGGTCCGGCAAATAGTGACGGGCGATAGCCAGACCACCGCGGGTAATCGCCTCGCGACCACTTTCGGAACCCACCAGGAAAATCGCCATCAACAGAGGCAACAGCAGGCTGGCGGCAATCAGCGTCAGGCGCGGCGCGCGCGGCCAGCGTTTGCGCGACCTGTGTTTGGAAGCGCCTGCGGGCGGGACGGGGTTGGGGACGTTTGAATCAGCCATGGTTCAGAACGCCTGTCCGAGACTGACGTAAATCTGGTAACTGCTGTCGTCCAGATCATCACGACGGTCCAGCGGGAAGGCGATATCAAACCGCAGTGGCGCGAAGGACGTCATATAACGTACCCCCAGGCCGACACCCCAGTAGAGGTCATCAAAACTCGGCTGCGGATCGGCGTAGGCATTACCGCCATCGAGGAACAGGACACCGCCCCAGGTTTCGGTAAACCGGAAACGGCCCTCGAAAGAGACTTCGCTGAGTGCGCGTCCACCGATGGGATCAGACAGGGTCGGCGGCTCGCCGGGCACCGTAGAGGGGATCAGGCGCCGCGGCCCCAGGGCCTGGTAGGCGTAGCCACGCACCGAGCCACCACCGCCGGCATAGAAACGTTCGTCCGCTGGAATATCCAGGTTGTCGATACCACTGATGACACCGGCCTTGATGCGCACCGCCAGGGTGGGATCAAAGCGGGTCTCTTCCGCAGTGAGGTAACCGGTGGCAACCAGGGTATTTTTTACAAACCGGGTGCCCGAGCCCCGCAGATCGAAATACGGTTTGACCTCCAGGGCCACGGTCGCCCCCTTGTGGGCATCAAGCAGGTTGTCGGTGGTATCAATTTTGAGCCCGAGGGGAAACGACAGCAGGTTGTAGTTTTCGCTCTGCTCGCCCTCTTCCTGCACCTTACTGAACTTCAGCTCGCTACCCACACTGAAGGTGCGGTGTTTGGTATGACGGCGGGAAATAATGCCGCCGATGGTGACGGACCGCGCCTCGTAAGAATCCCGTTCTTCATTGGATGCTTCGGCCTTGGCGGAAAAATCCTGATCATCGCGAAAGAAGCGCGGTACCAGGAGCTCCGTCTTGAGGGACTGCTTTACCTCGTTGACCCGGGTTTCCACCTCAATCTTTTCACCGCGACCGAGGATATTGCGGTGTTCCCAGCCCGCCGAGACTCCAGCCCCCTCATCGGACGTGTACCCCACCCCCAGACGAATCGTGCGGTGCTTGCGCTCGATCACCAGAAAAGTGATATCCACAATCCCTGCGCTGGGCTCGGAAACCTCCGCGTTCACCCCGGCAATCAGGTTGGTGCGCAGCAGGCGCAGCTTGGCCGCATCCATTTTTCCGCGAGAGAAACAATCCCCGGGTTCCAGCTTCAGGCGCTTGCGCAGAAAGTCCTCATCGACCGTGGTCACCCCTTCCACATACACCTGTCCAATATTTACCTCGGGGCTCTGCGCCACACGGTATTCCAGTCTCGCCGCATGTTCGCTGTGAATGACCGTCGCCTGGTAATCCACATCCACATTCAGCAGGCAGGCATTTTCCGCCAGGTAATTTTCAATACGTTTAACGCCCTCGGTGACCTTTTCCGCCTCCAAGGGTTCACCCTCCCGTAATCCCACACCCGGGAAACCCGACTTGAGGTGCGGAGGCATATTCACTTCGAGAGATTTAATGCGGTACAGCGGCCCGGGAACGACCCGGTACAGGATCTCGCCATCAGTCACCGATTGCCGAACCCGGCCATCGTAATAACCGCGCGAACGCAGCAGCTTTTCCAGCGTACCGCGCTCGTAGCGGGCCACATCCAGTGGATCCTCGTAGGCCTTGAGCACACTGCTGGATTTGCGCTGCTCCTTGACCTGGTCTTTCAGCCAGTCCTGAAGCTCGCGGTCTTCGGATACACGGATTTTGAATTTGGGCAGGTTGTCGAAAAATGGCAGGGCATTACCCGCCTGTGGCAACAGCAACAACGATAGCGCCAACAGCGCGCACGCCGCGATCTGAAAGCGGGAAACCCTGGAAGCGAAGAAAAATACGCGCAAGACAAATATCCGTTTGCCAATCATCAACACTGCGACGCCGAGCGCCCGTGAAAGTTGCCGCAGTCGGCGCAACTTTACCGGACTTTACACCACCGGCCGGTATGCCAGTCGAGGGGTTACGTCGATGATCTGGCCAGCCCCTTGAGACAATTCAGCGTCCGGGCGCCGTCGCTGAGCCGGTGCGCTCCATCAACGGGTTACAGTTGCGGACGATGACCCGCCCTTCCAGCAGGTTGCCCTTGGAATATTCGCTGAAGATGCACTCGTTGCTTTCGGGGTCGTAGTTTTCCACCCAGAGGTTGTCATCTTTCCAGGTGGCGCCCAGATGGCGCTGCCCCTCCGGCACAGTGATACGCATCACCCCACCGAAGCGTTTCACGAACACCTGTTCGAAATGGAAGTAATAGGCAAGCCAGCCGGCGAGAAAGATGACGGCACCGACAATGGCACCTTTACCCAGGCTACCAAACCGACTGCCTGCAAACAGGGACAGTACGACCAGCGAAATAACAGCGGCCCAGTATAGATAGGTAATCATATTTATCTTCCGTGAAATTATTGATTTATAGAGGCTGAGTTCTTGTGAACAGATACCGGAATCCGTTTTCTACAGCGTAACGCAAGCCTAGCGCAGAATCGTTCATTCCGGGTAGCACAGCTGGCGATGTATCACCGGCCGCCAACCCTCCGAACAATGCGTAATCAAAGCCCGGAATCCGCTGAAATAGGCGGCAAACTACAGGTCCCTTGACCTGGATCAAGGGGCGCAATCGGCGCCACTTTACACTGGAGTCAGTTAAAGGCAAGTGGCTGGGGAAAACGAACAATCCCCGCCGAATCAATCGCGGAGGCAATCATGGATGCAATGATCGACCTGTTCACCAGTTTTTCCGGCCTACTGAGCCTGGGCATCATCGCCTTTGTATGTGTGATGGGCGGGTATATTACCCGGATGGCGCTGCGCAAGATGAATGAAGAGCAGGCGCGATTGGAGAAGGCGGACACCGGTCACCGAATGAAAACGGCATAACCCAAACGCAGAAGCCCGGGAACCTTAGTTCCCGGGCCACAGCTTGCTGAGAAAATGCCTAGCCTTGTGCCGGATCAGTCTGCTGAATCCGGCTTTTTTGCTGGTTACCGCGGTTCGCCTGGCGGCAGTTATTCACCTGCGAGCTCAGGCAGTTTTTCATACAGCTTCAGCGCTTCCGGATTGGCCAGCGCCTCCTGATTCTTGACCGGCTTGCCGTGCACCACGTTGCGCACTGCCAGCTCCACAATCTTGCCGCTGATGGTACGCGGGATATCCGCAACCTGGATCACTTTGGCCGGCACATGGCGGGGTGTGGTATTGGCGCGAATCGTGGTTCGAATCTTCTGGATCAGGTCGTCGTCCAGGGTCAGGCCTTCACGCAACACCACAAACAGCACCACTCGTACATCGTCGCGCCACTCCTGGCCGATGCAGATGCTGTCCAGCACCTCCTCAACCTTTTCCACCTGGCGGTAGATTTCTGCGGTGCCGATACGCACACCACCGGGGTTGAGCACCGCATCGGAACGACCATAGATGATCACGCCGCCGTGTTCGGTGATTTCCGCATAGTCCCCATGGGCCCAGACACCGGGCCAGCTGTCGAAGTAGGCATCGTGGTATTTGCTGCCGTCGGGGTCATTCCAGAAACCGATGGGCATACACGGGAAAGACTTGGCGCAAACCAGCTCTCCCTTGTCTTCCAGTACCGCCTTGCCGTCGTCGTTCCAGACCTCTACCGCCATACCGAGTCCGCGACACTGCAACTCGCCGGGATACACCGGCAACACCGGATTGCCCAGGGCAAAACACGAGACAATGTCGGTACCGCCGGAAATGGAAGACAGGCAGACATCCGACTTGATATCCCGGTACACGTAGCGGAATCCCTCATGGGCCAGTGGGGAGCCGGTGGAAAGTACCGCGCGCAAACGCTCCAGTTTGTGGCTCTCACGGGGTTTGCAGCCGGCTTTTTCCAGCGCGGCAATGTATTTGGCACTGGTGCCGAACACACTGATGTTTTCCTCGTCCGCCATATCCCACAGGCACTGGGCTGCCGGGTAGAACGGCGAACCATCGTACAACACCAGGGTGGCGCCACAGGCCAGCCCGCTCACCAACCAGTTCCACATCATCCAGCCACAGGTGGTGAAGTAAAACAGGGTGTCGTCGCGGGAAACATCGGTGTGCAGACGGTGTTCTTTAATATGCTGCAGCAGGGTACCGCCCACACCGTGCACGATACATTTGGGCACGCCGGTCGTACCGGAGGAGTACATGATATACAGCGGGTGGTTGAACTCGGTCTGCTCAAAGCTCAGTGCGCGCGTGGGTGCTGTGCCGATAAACGCGTCCAGGGTGATGGCCCGATCGAGGTCACCGATGGCATCCGCGGTCTGCGCGGCATCGCGCGCCACGGGCACCACTACCAGCTGCTGGATGGATTCAATCTTCTCGACGATCTGCGCCAGGCGCGGCAGGGAATCAATAGTCTTGCCGTTATAGAAGTAGCCCTCACAGGCGAACAGCACCTTGGGCTCAACCTGGCCGAAGCGGTCCAATACCCCGTTGATTCCGAAATCCGGGGAACAGGAGGTCCAGATGGCCCCCAGGCTGGTGGTGGCGAGCATCGCCACTGCGGTATCGATGATGTTGGGCATAAAACCCGCTACCCGGTCGCCCTTGCCAACACCGGCGCTGACCAGTGCCGATGCCAGCTGCTCGACCCTGTCAAAGAGTTCGGCATAGGTTAGCTGGCGGCGACGACCATTCTCGAGACGCTCGATCAGGGCGACCCGATCATCGCGGAACTTCAGCAGGTTTTCGGCGAAGTTCAGGCGCGCATCCGGAAACCACTCGGCGCCGGGCATGGTGTCTTTCCCCAATACCCGCTCGCCGCGCTCACTGGCGACAACCTCGCCAAAACCCCACAGCTCCCCCCAGAAAGAGGCCCGGTTATCCACAGACCACTGGTACAGGGCGCTGTAATCCTGCAGTGACAGCCGGTGCTGCTCATTCACCCGGCGACGAAACTGGTCCATCTGGGTACGGGCTACGGCTTCGGGGGTGGGTTGCCAAAGGGGCGCTACGGGATTGCTCATTTCGACCAAACTCTCTCGATTTTGCTGCGGAAACCTGCGGGGGAAACAGCTTCCCGCAAGTATGGCGCTTGTTATTGGTTTGTGTGGGGCCGCGGGCGGTCTCCGCCTGCGTCACCGCGCTGTGACCGCTGATCATTATTCTCGGTCTCGCCAAGGAGACAATCATGCCTTGGTCTAACAGTTAAAACTAATTTAAACTTTTTTATATTTGTTAATATTTACTTAACTGATATCTCATCCAGACCACCGGCACAGCAGGGAAATCCGACTTGAGCGCCACCATCAAGCAACTGCGGGCCTTCGTGGCCGTGGCCCGCACCCACAGTCTGGCGGAGGCGAGTGCGCAGCTGCACGTATCGCAGCCGGCCATATCCATCGCCATTCGCAGCCTGGAGGAATCCCTGGGCGGTGAACTATTCAGCCGGGACGGTCGGCAACTGGTGCTCACCCCCGAGGGTACCCAGTTTGTGGAGCGCGCCCAGCAACTGCTGCACAACTGGGATAACACACTGGATGCGGTGCAACAGCGCTTCCAGCTGCAACACGGGCAGCTCTCCATTGCTGCGATTCCCGCCTATGCCCTCAACCAATTGCCCGCCCTGCTGGAGAAGTTTCACCGGCGGCACCCGGATATCAATATCGTACTGGAGGATATCGTGATGGAACGGGTGGTCAGCGCGGTACAGGACGGACGCGCGGAACTGGGCATCAGTTTCCGCCCGGATGACCTTGGCAACCTCAGCTTCACCCCCATCGCCGATGATCGCTTTATTGCGGTACTACCCGCGGGACACCGACTCGGGAAAAAGAAAAACCTGCGCTGGCGCGACCTCGCACAGGTGGCATTTATTGCCATGAATCGAGGATCCGCGGTACGGCGCTGGACGGATAGCGCCTTCGCCGAATGTCAGCCCGGCGCGCAGACCGCCCGTTTGCTGTGTGAAGCAAACCAGCTCAGCACCATTGGCAGGCTCGTGCAATCCGGGCTCGGCGTCAGTGCCGTGCCCAGTCTGTGTGAGGAGCAGATGCGCGGCTACGGGCTGGTGTGCAAACCACTGGCGGAACCGGAGGTGGTGCATCAGGTAGGTATTCTGACCCGCAGCAGTGGCGGGCTTTCTGCCGCCGCCGCTGCCTTTAAGCGCATTGCCACCGCGGCAAGCGATTAACGCGCGGGCTGGCTACCGTGCAGCGGCTTCCGCCCGCTGCCGCAGCAGCACACGCAGGTTCTGCAGCAAATCCCAGCCTGTAATTGCGATCACAATACCCACACCAGCACGCCAGCCACCGGCGCTCGGCTGCCAAACTTCCCCGCCTTGCCACTCCAGTGAAAAAGGCGGGTATATTGACATCAAGACCACCAGTAACCCCAACCAACAAATGTTCAGGGCAATGTCTGCATACAGTCGCGGTTGCGTCCAGTAGGGCGACACCAATTTGATCAGTGACATCACCACGCTGAGCCCGAGGGCAATATTCAACCACGGCAGAGCTGCCTCAAACGCGGGAGAAAATCTCAGCCCGCCCTCCGCCATCGGCAGTCTCCAGATATCGTTCACCCAGGCCATAGCGAGCAGCGTCACCGCGAATTCCACCGCGGAATCGAAGCGCTGTATACGGCGTCCACCATGCGCAACTTTCGGCAGAGCGCGCGGATTCCAGTTTTCGAGAACCTTACCGTAGCCAAGTTTTCCGCCGGCAAGGAAAAACACCAGGGTTACCCAGGCAAAAGCGTGAATAGCGCCTTCATATACACCGGCAAACCAGCTCACAGCAGCGCGGACAAAATTCACCTTCACTTCAAAATACAATGCTGCAATCACGTCAATCGCAGAGACCACGGCAATCACAGCAATCACCAACTTCAGTACCTGCAGATACAACGGAAACAGGGGCTCACTGACCAGCGAACGACGCGACTGGTAGCCCGCCGCAACTACCATCGGGTGGCCTTTTTCCGCGATCAAAGTGAGCACTTCCTCATCGGTCAGGGGACGCCCCAGCGAGCCACTCAGCTCATCACACTGGTCCTGCAGGTCCGAATAAAGTTCATTGCCGACATCTTCGCGCAATTGCGCCGGCAGGTAAGTCCGTACATTGTCGATGTATCGCTGTACCCAGCTCATCCAATTTCCCTCGAATAAGTTTTTCATTCCGTCACTCAGCCCAACGTGTCCGCGCGCTATCCCTGAATGCCAAGTTGATCAATCACTCTATTCAGACGGAGCCACTCCGCGCGCATCTGCGTCAGAGCAATCTCGCCGCCAGCGTCGATCTGGTAAAAGCGCCGCTTGCGGCCCTCTTCCTGCAGCCAGTGGCTGCGCAGCAGGCCCTGGTCGTCCAGGCGGCGCAACAACGGGTACAAAGTGCCCTCGTCGATTTCCAGACCTTTTGCACCCAGGCTTTTGCGCAATGAGTAACCGTAGTGCGGCTCACGCAGTGCCAGCAGCACCGCCAGGGTAAGCGCCCCTCGTCGCACTTCCATCACCAGTCTGTCCTGCTTTTCCGGCGCCTGTCCCATTCACTACCCCAATACTGTGCACTACACAGTATTTACTGTGCACCACACAGTATTGAGATGCAACTAGGGAATGGTCAGGGGACTGCAAGATAGGCGCGAAAATTAACGGAGATATACGATCTACCGTTCGCGAGTGGCGCGAGGAACCTGTTGAGAGGGAAAAGGAAGGATGTCTGCAGGCATAAAAAAACCGGCCAAGGGCCGGTCTTTATCGCGAACAAAACGAGCGAATTACTGCGCGGTCGCCCGCAGCATCCAGGCGGTTTTCTCGTGGACGCGCATCCGATCTCCCACCAGCGCTGCGGTGGATTCATCATCGGCGTCCTGTGCGGCCTTCAATACGTCGCGACAGGTTTTTACAACCTGCTCGTGCCCCTGGGTAAGGATGCGCACCATCTCTTCCGCCGCAGGAACGTCTTCCACTTCCTTGATGGAGCTGAGTTCGGCAAAGGCCTTGTAGGTGCCCGGCGCGATTACATCCAGCGTGCGGATACGCTCGGCGATATCATCCACCGCGGTCGCCAACTCGGTGTAATGCTCTTCAAACATCAGGTGCAGCTCGCGGAACAGGCGCCCGGTAACATTCCAGTGGAAGTTGTGGGTCTGCAGATACAGGGTATAGGAGTCTGCGAGGAGACGCTTCAGTCCTTCAGCAACCTGTTCGCGATCTTTTTCACCAATACCGATATCAATATTGCTCATTAGCAGCCTCTTTTTGTTGGCTCGGGTTTAATCCATTAATCAGGGCACAGTGCACGCTTGGCCAGTGTTGAGCCGGTTGGCAGCCCCCGGATATTTCATTCAGATGATGAATCTCCAATAGAGTTTCCACCTGATTCATATCAAGACATTACCAATACTATGGTCACAGATTTTTTTTCAAACCCCCGAGGCCATTGACTGTGAATATACGGCCAATAGCCTCTAGCAATAAGCAACCTTTACTTTATCACCAAGTTCACCGCTCGCCCGCGATCACCAACCGCACTGACGATCCTTGTTCTGCTCCTGCAGGTAAGCCATCAGTGGCTGGAAATAATCCACAATGGCGGATGCATCCAGCTCTCGCTGGCCAGTAAGCGCCTCCATGGCATCGGGCCACGGCTTGCTCGCACCCATGGCGAGCATATTGCGCAGCTTTTTGCCGGCGGCATCATTTTTGAAAATGGAACAGCGATGCAGTGGGCCCGTTTCTCCCGCGGCCTCACACAGTGCGCGATGGAACTGGTACTGCTGGATGTGCGCGAGGAAGTAACGGGAATACGGGGTATTGCCCGGGATGTGATACTTCGCACCCGGATCGAAATTCGCTTCACTGCGCTGCACCGGAGCCTCGATACCCTGGTACTCCTCACGCAGCTTCCACCAGGCCTTGTTGTAATCCCCCGGCTTCACCTCACCGTTGAATACCTGCCAACGCCACTTGTCTACCAGCAAACCAAACGGCAGGAAAGCAATCTTGTCCAGCGCCTGCTGCATCAGGTAACCGATATCTTTGTCCGCGCCGGGAATTTCCTCCAGTAGACCGATTTGCTTCAGGTACTTGGGCGTAATGGAGAGCGCGATGGTATCCCCGACTGCCTCGTGGAAACCGTCATTGGCCCCTTCTTTGTAAAGGTAAGGCTGCTTGTTGTAGATACGCTGATAGAAGTTGTGCCCCAGTTCATGGTGGATGGTTACCAGATCTTCACCGGTTTTATTGATGCACATTTTGATGCGGATATCATCCTGACCATCCAGGTTCCAGGCACTCGCGTGACACACTACATCGCGATCGCGCGGCTGCACGAACTGGGAACGCTCCCAGAAAGTTTTTGGCAGCGGCTTGAAGCCAAGGGAGGTAAAGAAGGTCTCTCCCGCCTTCACCATATCCTTCTCACTCATGCCGGAATCCACAACCAGCTGGGTAAGATCGTAGGGCGCCTCCATGTCGTCGTCTTTGACGATCTCGTACACATTACCCCACTGCTGCGCCCACATATTGCCCAGCAGGTGCGCCGGGATTTTTCCACTGGCAGGCGCAACGTCGTCACCGTAGTGCTCGTTCAACTTCGCACGCACATGACAGTGGAGCGCCTCATACAGCGGCTTTACTTTGCCCCACTGATTGTCCATATCCGCGGCGAATTCGTCCGCGGGCATATCGTATTTCGAGCGCCACATGACACTCAGGTTGTCGTAACCGAGCTCCTTGGCGCCGGCATTGCCGATTTCCACCTGGCGCTCGTACAGCGGCTTCATCGGCGGAGAAACTTTACGCCAGCCTACCCACAGGTCCTTGAGCAACTTGGGGTCCCGGCTGTTGGCCATCATCTGGCCCATTTCTGTCAGGGTGTAGCATTTGCCTTTTTCATCACCCTCGGCACTGCCATCACCCGTCTTTTGTTCGGGGCAATATTTACCTGCGCCGTACATACCCTGCATTTTTGAACCGATCTGGGCCAGCTCAGCGGTCAGCTTGGGGTCGTTCGGTGCCGGGAATACCAGCCCCTGCTTCAGCATGGTGAGCATGCGGCGGGTTTCCGGATCCAGGTCCACATCGTCGAATTTAGCAGCCTCCTGGGCCAGCTCCACTGCCAGTGCGGTGTATCGCTCTACTGCCAGCGCTTCGGTGAACTGGGAATCGACATTGATGTAGGTGGATGCCAGCCAGCTCGCATGACTGACTTCTTCTGCCACGGTCTCCAGCCGCTCCTGGGCACTTTCCAGAAAAGCCTTGGCGTCTTTCGCGTCCATTGCATCACTGGCACCATCGCCCTGGGCCACTGTGCCTGCACTGGTATTGTCAGCCCCGTAGGAAACTTCTGAAGCGGAAGACGGTACTGGCGCGTGGGCTCCAGATTTGTCGTTTCCACTATCGCAACCTGCTGCGGCCGCAGCAGCGGCAACGGCGATGACCAAGGCTAGTTTTTTCATCGGTATCCTCTGGTGTATTTATTGAATTATTGGCTGGGACCGTCCCGGATAAGGGCGAAGAGAAAATCTTTTACTGTCGCGATTTATAGCACACGGTTCTCCTCTGGCGGGATGAGGCCGCGGATCAACGGAGCACATCGGCACAAAATTCCCTCTAACCGCAGCGATTTGGAGGATTATTTCGCAAACACGGACGGGCGAGAAATTCGCTGACGAGGCAAATGGATAGAAAGTGCACAGCAGCGCGCAAAGACAACCGCGATCAGAGACGGATAAACAAGAGGAAGGGACTATCGGGGTGGGCAGGAAGCCCAGAGGAAATTGGAGGCAGCCCAACCAGCACACCCCCGGCACATGATGTCACTGCTACCGTTGCTCCCTTCCGGGCCTGGCGGGGTTCACAGCTGATCATTGCGAGGAGACCGGAAGGGCCGCCACAACGCTCGAGCACTCAGGCTAGCACTAATCGACAGCTGTCGCTGCCAGTTACCACCCTGGAGCCAGTCGCCATATAACGACCTGCGCTCGAAGAGGGCGCGATTATAGAGACTCGTGGCGCCAGTATCCAGCCCCAATTTGGGTCACGACAAAATAGTTAATGCCGGGCAGGGAAAAACCTCCCACCAAAGCGCCAAATTGCCATGGCAAAAAGCTATACTGTGCGGCGCCCGAACCCGGGCCCTTCGTCCACTTCTCAGCCACCTTCTGACCGGAAACCTTATGCACCTGTTTGTCGACAGCCTCACCAACGTGGATTTCAGTTATCTCCACCGCAGCCGCGGCATCGTTGGCGAAACCTGGCTGGCCAACGCCGCCCTCGACGGTGCTCTGGATGAGCAGGGCATGGTGTGCGATTTCGGCATCGTGAAGAAAACCCTGCGCAACTGGCTGGATACAGAGCTGGACCACCGCCTGCTGGTACCCACCCAGTCCCCACAGCTGTCCCTTGAACAGCGCGAGGACGGCATCCAGCTGGAGTGGAAGCTCGACAGCGGTGAGACCATTTCCGTCGGCGGGCCGGCTCAGGCCTTTGCCCTGGTGGCTGCCGAGTCGATCACGCCCGAGTCGGTGGCGACCTGGTGCGTGGGCGAGCTGGATGGCATCTTCCCCACCAGCGTGGATAAGCTGCACCTGGGTTTCACCAGCGAAGCGATCGATACGCCGTTTTATCACTACAGTCACGGGCTGAAGAAACACGACGGAAACTGCCAGCGGATTGCCCACGGACACCGCTCGCGCATCCGCATCGATGTCGACGGACACCGCAGTCCGCAACTGGAAAGCGAATGGGCAGAGCGCTGGGCAGATATTTACCTGGGCACCCGCGAAGACCTGCATTCCGAGTCCGAGCAGACTTTGCACTTCGCCTACAGTGCGCGCCAGGGGGCCTTCACTCTCAGTATCCCGGCAAACCGCTGTGAAATTCTCGAATGCGATACCACGGTGGAACAGCTGGCCCAGTACATGGCCGATCAGCTGGCCACCGCGCACCCGGGTCACGAGATCCAGGTGCGCGCCTACGAAGGTATCGGCAAGGGTGCTATCGCCTCGGCGAAGCGCTAACCCGCCGTGAACCTGATCCTTTTAGAGCCCGGTGATTTTCTCGATTCCGGCCTGGCGGGCGAGCCAGGCTCGCCGGTAATTGCCACACTTCGCGGCCGCCGTTTCCAGCATATCGTCGAGGTACACCGGGCCGCCGTGGGGGACACCCTCAAGGTCGGGCTGCTCGATGGACAAATTGGCGAAGGGGAAGTGATCGAGCACAGCGAGGGCCAGATCACCCTGCGGGTATCCCTGCACCGCGCACCGCCGCCGCCCCTGCCGCTCACCCTGATCCTCGCCCTGCCCCGCCCCAAAATGCTGAAGCGCACCATTCAGCACGCCACCGCGCTCGGGGTAAAACAGCTTTACCTGATCAATGCCTACCGGGTGGAGAAATCCTACTGGCAGAGTCCCTGGCTGAGCGAGGAAAAACTTCGCGAACAGTGTGTGCTTGGGCTGGAGCAGGCGGTGGATACCGCAATGCCGAAGATCGAATTACGCAAACGCTTCAAACCGTTTGTGGAAGATGAGCTGCCCGATATTGCCGCCGGCTCCCGCAAACTGGTAGCGCATCCGGTAACCGACAACCCGTGCCCGGTAGATATCCCGGACCAGACCACCCTGGCGGTAGGCCCGGAGGGCGGCTTTATCCCCTACGAGGTGGAAAAATTGCAGGAAGCGGGCTTTGAATCCGTGCACCTGGGACCCAGGATTCTGCGAGTTGAAACCGCCCTGCCGGTATTGCTGGCCCGACTGTTTCCCGGCCGATAGCCCCTCTACCAAAACTCCCCCAAACCTCTCCGCAAAAATCAGCCGCAATAAACCCGCTGCAATAAAAAAGCCGCGCTAAAAAGCGCGGCTGGAATGGCAGTCAAGACACTGCCGGGTCTCACAGAGCGGGGTGTGGGGACACCCCAAGAGAACTGATGATTGCCTGTTCAGTTCCGGGTAGCGACTTAAGCCGCTACTTCAGAATCTACTGCAGATTTCTGCAAAGCCAGTTTCGGATCGACGTACTCATAACCCAGCACATCTGCCACCGCCTTGTAGGTCACCATACCGGCGTGCACGTTCAGGCCTTCCAGCAGGTTGGCGTCATCCAGCAGCGCCTGCTTGGCACCTTTGTTGGCCAGAGAAACAGCGAACGGCAGGGTCGCGTTGTTCAGGGCCATGGTGGAGGTACGGGCAACACCGCCGGGCATGTTGGCAACACAGTAGTGGACCACGCCGTCTACCACGTAAGTAGGCTCCTGGTGGGTAGTGGCTTTGGAAGTTTCGAAACAACCGCCCTGGTCGATCGCAACGTCCACAACCACCGCACCTTTCTTCATGCGGCTGATATGGTCGCGGGTCAGCAGCTTCGGAGCCGCAGCGCCCGGGATCAGTACCGCACCGACAACCAGGTCAGCTTCCAGTGCGTGCTTTTCAATGGCATCGTTGGTGGAGTACTCGGTGCGCACAGCGCCACCGAAGATATCGTCCAGCTGGCGCAGGCGCGGCAGGGAGCGATCCAGAATGGTCACGTCAGCACCCATACCCAGCGCCATCTTGGCAGCCTGGGTACCTACTACACCACCGCCGATGATCAGCACTTTGGCCGGCGCTACGCCAGGCACGCCGCCCAGCAGTACGCCGAGGCCGCCCTGGGCTTTTTCCAGGTGGTGGGCGCCGCACTGTACGGACATACGGCCGGCAACTTCAGACATGGGCGCCAGCAGCGGCAGGCCACCGAAGCGATCGGTTACGGTTTCATAAGCAATACAGGTCGCACCGGATTTCACCAGCAGTTCGGTCTGCTTGGGATCGGGCGCGAGGTGGAGGTAGGTGTACAGCAGCTGGCCGGGACGCAGCATTTCACATTCGTGGGGCTGGGGCTCTTTTACCTTCACGATCATGTCGGCAGTGGCGAAGATTTCTTCCGCGCTGTCGATGATCTTGGCTCCAGCCTGCTCATACATTTCATCGGTAAAGCCAATGGCTGAACCACCGTCTTTCTGCACGATTACGTCGTGACCATGGCCGATCAGCTCGCGTACGCTCGCCGGGGTCAGGCCGATCCGGTACTCGTGGTTCTTAATTTCTTTTGGGACACCGATCAACATAACGAATCTCCTCAATTACTCTGTGAGCGCAGTCTCGTGCGCCCCTTCTTTTGTTGGATTTCCGCAGTATAGGGCTCTCTTTTGAGTGGATTTCTGGACATTTTTAAATATCATTAGTGGAATCCACTAGCCAACTGGCGTAAAGAACGTTTTTTAGCCAAACAAGACCAAAATTTGCGCCACAGACAAGTCAAGTCGGCTATTTAGCCGCCTTTCCCTGCGTCGTGGAGGGCAGCCAGTAACCAGAATGACCAATAAGTCAAAACGTCGGAGACAGAGAGTGAAATGAAAAGGCGTGCCAGTGAACTCAGCACCATCGACCGCAACATCCTGCGCGTATTGCAGAAAAACGGTCGCACCAGTTATGCAGAGCTCGCCCGCCAGGTGGGCCTTACCGCCACCCCCTGTGTGGAGCGGGTAAAGAAAATGGAATCCGACGGAGTGATCCAGGGCTACACCGCACTGATCAACCCCGAGTATCTGGATGCGGCGCTGGTGGTGTTTGTGCAGATCCGCCTGAACCGCTCCGCCCAGGATGCGTTCGAGGATTTCCGCACCGCGGTATCTGCCCTGCCCGAGGTCCAGGAGTGCTATCTGGTCTCGGGGAATTTCGATTACCTGATCAAGGCCCGGGTGGCGGACATGAGCGCCTACCGCAAATTTTACGGAGAGACCCTGCTCACCCTGCCGGAGGTGCAGGAATGCACCAGCTATGTGGTGATGGAACAGGTAAAGGAGACCCTGGAGGTTCCGGTACATTACAACCGCTAAACAAGCACCTATCACGTCAACAAACATCAAAAACGCGCCAACTATTGGACAAACGACCACCGTCCAACGTGCCAGCCTCTACGATTAGTGGGGATAGGTTTTTTAACTCACGTTGCGGGTAATGATGTACCAACCTCTACGTAACCAGCTCCATTGGCGGAATCTTGTTTTCCTGGCCTGTCTGCTGCCCGTCGGCTGCGGGGACAAGGAGGCGGCCAAACCAACACCACCGCCGAAAAAAGTAGAGGTGGTTGAAGCCAAGCGCATGAGCTTCAGGCCCAGCTTTGAAGTGCCCGCGGTGGTAGAAGCAGTGGAAACCGCACAGATTTTTCCCCTGGTCGCTTCGAGAATCCTCTATCAAAACATCGAGCCGGGTAAGTATTTCAAGCGGGGGGAGGAACTGGTAAGGCTTGACCCTTACCCGTTCGAGACCGCGGTTGCGACGGCGGAGTCGAGCGTCGCCGAAGCGATGGCCAATTACGAGGAAGCCAGGTCCAACTTCAGTCGCGCACGCAACCTGCGCCCGCAGGGGTATATCTCTGCGAAAGACTTCGACACCGCAAAATCCGAAATGCAGGCAGCGGAAGCAAAGCTCAACACGGCGCAAACCGCGCTCAGCCAGGCGAGACAGGATCTGTCTCATACCTCTATCGTTGCGCCATTTTCCGGTCGTGTCGGACATCCAAACTATGCGGTAGGCGACTTCTTCATACTTCCGAACTCGGTACCCATTACCCAGCTCGTCAAAATAGACCCGGTGTATGTGCTCGCCCATATCGGCCAGAAGGCGTACAACGAGTTTTACAGTGCGGTGGAGAAGCTGAAGCAACAAGGACGTGCCATTCCCAATATGGAGCTCTACATCGTGTTACCCGGTGACACCGTGTACCCGTTCAAGGGGGAGTTTTTCTCCTGGGATGCCACGGCCGCCTCAACCCGGGGAACCATCGCCGCGCGCGTCCTGTTCCACAACCCCGACGGCCTGCTTCTGCCCAAAGAAAATGTCACGCTGCACGGCAAGCTACTGGAGGAAGTGCAACGCATCGTCATTCCCCAGAAAGCAGTCTCCCAGGATCAGCAGGGTCATTACGTCTACCTGCTGGACAAAGAAAGTAAAGTGAAGCGGGCGAATATCGAAGTCGGTATGCGCATCGGCCCCAACTGGGCGGTGCGCAAAGGGCTCAATGTAGGCGACCGGGTGCTCGTCGAGGGCCTACAAAAAGTCAGCGCCGGCGATGCCGTGGAAGTCACTCCAGTAGACATCAAACAGCTCGAAGACCCTGCCCCATCCAATCTCCGTCCCCCACCCCATTCACTGCGCGAGCAGCTACGCGCGGAGCGGGAAGCATTCCGGGAATATCAGAGAGCGACCATGGAAATGCGGCAGCGCAACGAGCCGGGCGATGTCTATACGCCCTATGACACCGGCAAGTAACCCGGGAACCTAATTCGTGAGCAGTAACGGCCACCTCTTTATTAATCGTCCGCGCTTCGCCTTTGTGATCGCCATATTGATCACATTCATGGGCCTGCTCGCAGCCATGGTGATGCCGGTAGATCAATACCCGGATATCGCGGCGCCCAAAATTTCGGTGGTCGCCACTTATCCCGGCGCCGATGCCGAGACGGTAAAAAACGCAGTTGCGATCCCCATCGAGGAACAGGTGAACGGCGCCGAGGGCATGGTTTACATGACCTCTAATTCCGGCAGCGACGGTACCTACACGCTATTCATGACGTTCGACATGGATACCGACGACGACATGGCCCAGGTGGATGTGCAGAACCGGGTCGCACTGGCAGAGCCGTCCCTGCCACCGGAGGTATTGAAACGGGGGATCAAGGTTCGCAAACGCTCATCCGACATGCTGATGGTCGTAAACCTGTTTTCCCCGGATGAACGGTTTGACGGCGTCTTCCTGTCCAACTTCGCTTCGCTCAACCTGCTGAACGAACTGGCCCGCGTACCCGGTGTGGGGGAGGCAAAAATCATTGGCCCGCTGGATTACGGCATGCGTATCTGGCTCGATCCGGTGAAAATGGCGAACCTGGAAATTTCCGTTCCAGAGGTACTGGGCGCGATTCGGGAACAGAACATCCAGGCGGCCGTCGGGCAACTCGGTTCACCGCCCTCGCCCGAGTCCACCCAGTTCCAATACGTGCTTACCACCAAAGGCCGGCTGAATTCGGAAGAAGAGTTCGGAGAGATTGTGCTGCGCGCCGATGAAAATGGCGGCGTCGTCAGGGTCAAGGATATCGCACGTGTGGAGCTCGGTGCCCAGATCTACAAAGGCTACGGCGAGTACAACAATGGCCCCGGTGTCCTGCTGGCAATTTATAAACTGTCGGACGCAAACGCACTGGAGGTTGCGGAGAATGTGAAAGCCAAGGTAGAGGAGCTTTCACAGTATTTCCCCGAGGGCGTCGAAGCGGTCATTGGACACGATACCACCGAATTTATTGCTGTCTCCCTGGAGGAGACGGTGATGACCCTGATCATGACCGTTATCCTGGTCATCATCGTGACCTACCTGTTCCTCGGTAATGTGCGTGCCGCACTGGTACCAACCCTGGCAGTACCGGTATCCATTATCGGCACTCTCGGCGTCCTCTACGCCATGGGTATGACCATCAATACGGTCACGCTATTCGGTTTGATCCTCGCCATCGGTGTAGTCGTGGACGATGCGATCATCGTAGTGGAAGACGTCGAACGTATCATGCACGAAGAAGGCCTCGACAAGCGCACCGCCACTGCCAAGGCCATGAAGGAAGTGTCGGGCCCTATTGTCGCTACCTCGATGGTGCTGCTCGCGGTATTCGGGCCAACAATGTTACTGCCGGGCATGACCGGCCGTATGTTCGGGCAATTTGGTACCACCATTACAATCGCGGTGCTGATCTCCATGATCAATGCACTGACACTGAGCCCGGCACTGTGTTCAACGGTACTAAAGGAAGGCCATCACAAGCCCAACCCGGTCATTCGCGGCTTCAACTGGGGCTTTGAAAAGGTCTCCGCCGGATACCTCAAAATCGTGGACTGGCTCGCCCGCCATATACTGCTGAGCCTGGTCATCATCGCTGGCCTCTTCGTCTGCCTGGTTCTTATGTTCCAGACGGTTCCGAGGAGCTTTATCCCCGATGAGGACAAGGGCTTCTTCATGGTCGATGTCCAGCTGCCGGAAGCCGCAGCGCTGGATCGCACAGCGAAAGTCATCGACCAGATCAATGAAGTACTGATGGAAGACCCGGCCATCGACAAGGTGCTTTCCGTTAACGGGTTCAGCCTGCTCAACGTGATGCTGCAATCAAACGCGGGCATGGTGATCGCCAAGCTGAAACCCTGGGATGAACGCAAATCCCCCGAGGTATCACAACAGGCACTTCAGGCAAAATACCAGGCGCAGTTTGCCCAGCTGCCCGAAGCCCAGGTACTGGTCTTTGGCGCTCCGGCAATTCCCGGCCTGGGCGCCATGGCCGGCTTCTCGTTTATGCTCGAAGACACACAGGGGGTCGGCGCCCAGGAACTGTTTAAGGTGGTACAGGACTTTTCCGCCGCCGCTACCGAGCAGCCAGAAATAGCCCGCGCTTTCTCCATTTTCAAGGCCGGCTCACCCCAGATCCGCCTGGATATTGATCGCGTAAAAGCCAAAACGCTGGGTGTAAAGATCAGCGATATTTTCATGACCTTGCAGACCCAGCTCGGGGCGATCTACGTTAATGACTTCAACCTGTACAACAAGACCTTCAAGGTCATGGTGCAGGCCGAGTCCCGGTTCCGCCAGCAGGAGAGAGACCTCGAAAAAATCTACGTCACCAACAACAAGGGCGAACCCATCCCCCTGCCGGCCATCCTGAGCACCGAGCCCATTCTCGGCGCAGTGACACTCAAGCGATACAATACCTACGATTCAGCAAAAATCAGCGGCGGCCCCAATGTTGCCGGCGGCTTCAGCTCCGGGGATGCCATGGACGCGCTCGAGCGCGTCGCGATAGAGACACTGCCCGCCGGCTTCAAATACGACTGGTCCGATTCCAGTTATGAGGAGCGCAAAGCCGGCAACGCGTCCACCATTGCCCTGGTGCTCTCGCTGATATTCACCTTTCTGTTCCTGGCAGCCCTCTACGAATCCTTCCTGACGCCTCTCGCGATTATCCTCTCGGTCCCCATCGCCATCGTCGGTGCCTTTGCAGCGCTGATCATCGCAGGTGAGCCCCTCAGCCTGTACGGCCAGATCGGGCTGGTACTGCTGGTCGCCCTGGCCGCGAAAACCGCGATCCTGATCGTGGAATTCGGCAAAACCCAGCGCGAAGTGGAAAGGCTGTCTCTGCACGATTCCACGGTCACCGCCGCAAAATTGCGCTTCCGCCCCGTCATCATGACGACCTTGTCGTTTGTGGTGGGCACCATTCCCCTGGTGATTGCATCCGGCGCCGGCGCCGCCAGCCGGATATCGCTCGGCACCGCGGTGATGGGCGGCACCATCATGGCGTGTATCGCCGGTACACTACTGGTACCCATTTTCTTCAAGATTGTTCAGGGGCTGCGCGAAAAGGTACATCGGGGAGAAACGGGAGGACGGAATCGTCCGGAAGAAAATCCGGAGCAGACAACCCAGCACTAAGTGAGCCGCCACATGGGCAGCAAGCTGGTTGCTCCAGGGAGATACGGGTACCGACTGCTGGCCGGCACCCGGAAGCGGTTCTCAGTAGTTGATACCGAGCTTGCGATACAGGAAGCCAATCACCCAGGCCGGGCCGATCAGCAGGAACTGCAGGTCCTTGAAGAAAGAAGGCTTCTTACCCTCGATATGGTGCCCCACAAACTGGAACACCCACATCACCACAAACAGCCCCACGGACCACCACAACACACTCTGCCCGCTCCGCTCCAGCGCACTGCAAGCACCCAGGCAAAGCAGGGAAAGCGCGATCATTCCCAGTGCCAGGGGAAATGACATCAACAGGTAAAACAGCATCGTGGGTATCAGGGCCACCACCGCCCAGTTCAGCCAGACCAGCTCCGCCATCCACTGGGGCTGAGGAATGGACCAGAAGAGACCGACAACCGTCAGATAAATCAGGGGCACCGCCACCCAGTGAATGGCTTTATTGGTGGAATTCTGGTGGCTCTCGCCGTATTCGCTGAACCATTGGTCTGCTGTGCGCATGGTTTGCCCTCGCCTTGGTTGTTATTGGATTGGCTTTTGGGATGGTACAGGAGAACTGAAACAGACCAAATGGTCACATTGAATGCTGCTTCGACAAGAACCAGTACTATGGAACATTCTAGAAAAGCAGTTGTGCCACACGATCCAACTTAGCTTTAAGCTTTAGTTCATCTGGGCTGGAAAATTCCCTTGATGAAAGAATGCCAAACGTAAACGGAATATCTGAACTAATACTTTCCAGCGGGTTTCTCCCCCCCCTCAGCTTCATTGAAAATAAAGTTCATTTGCGCACGAATTGAATCTACAGCCGGACTCCGTCCATGCAATTCTTCAAAAAAAGATATTGATATCAATACATCAGCTGCGCGACATTTGAGATCAATGAGATCTAAGGAATTGCTATCCCCCATGCTAGCACTCCAAGCGCAAAGAATTCCCAACCACTTAGTCTAACCTAACGATTGCAACCAATCGCTATAGAACTTTTCTTGATCCTCTGGACTTGAAATTTCCCCACCAGAAAAATCAAAAATATCAACCATGTCAGTTTTCCTAGCCTGCTTCCCCATTGTCAACTCATAAGCAAGTTTCCCTCCAGCCATACTTCTTGACATTCTAGACGGAAAAACATTTCGCTTAGCTCCGTTACATTCAAACTCTAAGTTTAACTCCCTCGCCTTTACCCTAACCTTTTTAAATGCTTCAAAAAGGTCGCCTGCAGTAACAAGGCAATTAAAAATATCGGGAACATCAACCTCTAAGGTAAATGGTGGCTCCAATGTAAATTTAAACTCTGCAGGTATCAAGCCACCTCGATATCGTGCAGACACTCGTTTAGTTTCCATACTCAATACACATTTGGATTTAAAATTGTATACCCAACGTAAGAACCATCAGAATTTACTGGAGTAGCACCTAAAACTTGGTTCGCCTTGATACCACCAGGAACAGCAATCTCCTGCTCATCAGGGAAAGGAGATTTTGAACCCAACGATTCATTCACGTCAACACCACTAGAGGGGCGGACAGAATACACCACCCCATCTTTAGTGCCGTAGTTTGTTGCAAATTCTATAGCCACCTCAGGATCTTTTGAGGTGCTGACAAAAATACTTGGCTCGTTAGTGGCGGCATAGCTCTGAAGATTTGAGCTAGTGCCTTTTGGAAGGAAACCTTCCAAAAAAATTGTTTCGGGAGATCGACCGTCACCACGATATGTCACGATCGAAAGCTCTTTACACGTTAACCCGAACGGATCAATCCAACGTACCGGGTTTGGAGCATACCTATAATTATTCACTCCTCCCAAGAGACCAACGGGGTCCTGCGTGATGAATTGACCTAGCAATGGGTCAAAATATCTGTACCGGTTGTAGTGCAACCCGCTCTCTTCATCAAAATACTGCCCCTGAAAGCGAATCGGCTGGGTAATGACTTCCCGGTGGGCAATGGCTAGATTGCCATAAGCTTCGTAGCAAACACTCCAGACTACATCACCTTCAGAATTTGTCAGCGTGTCCGGAGTACCGAGGTGATCCAGGTGGTAGTGATAGAGCTTTTCCCCTTCACTCAAAGCAACAGGCTTGAAGGACTCCGGTTCTAAATAATATGTTCGAGATTTCAAGCTCCGGTCCGTTACTGAGCCCTGTATTATCTCCCTCAGTAGTACATCGCCATTCCAGAGGAATTCTGTCGAGGCCTCCTGCCCCTGCTTGCGAATACGGCGCCCCAGTGGGTCATATTGATACTGGGTTTCTTTCTGAAGTTGCGCTTCACCCGCATCATCCAGCTTGTACTGGGAAACCGCTGTTAACTGGTGCTTGCTGTTGTAGCGGTAACGAGTCTGTAGCTTCTGACCTTTGCCACGCAATGCAGCAACACGGTTACCGTGAACATCGTACTCGTAGTGAGTATCGCCACGGAACTTGAGCCGGTTGCCGCTGATCTGAGCTGAGCCCGCCTGCTCCTTTGCTTCCTCGGCGCTGCCTGCAGCGGCGAGGATGTTGGAGGCGGGATCGTGGATAAAGTGCTCGGGATTTGGGCCTTCTACCTGGGTGAGTCGATCAAGGGCATCGTAATGATAATTGCGGGTGCCGCGAAGACTGTCTTCGATGCGGGTGAGCTGGCCGCTGCGGTTGTAGCCGTAGGTGCGCTCCAGTAAAGGACGGTCCGGTGTCGGACTTTCGAGGGGATCGTCGGCCTTGGCTACACGCAGCTTGTGCAAGCGCCCCTGTGGGTCGTAATCGCTCTCTGTCGCAAGACCGTTACCGTGCTGGCGGCGGATCTCGCGGCCGAGTTCGTTGCGACTGATCCGGGTAAGTAGTTGCTCGGTATCTGCACCTACGGGCAGACGATGCAGGCTTTCAAATTGGCCGGCGGCGTTGTGCCCTATCCGCAGCTCCTCTCCATCCGGAAGTACCGTGGCGATGCGGTTGCCGGCGGCATCGTAGCGATGGGTGATTTTCGCCTTATCCTGCCAGTCCGCCACCATGCGCCCTGCGAGGTCGTACTCCCAGCGGAGCTTGCGGTGCCCGTTGTCAGCCTCGACCATCTGCCCAGCTTTGTTGTAGCGGAAGCTGGTGATACTGTCCGGGGTAGTCTCCTGCAACAGGCGACCAAACGGGTCACGCTCGTACAGGGTATCGATACCCTGGCCAGATGCCGGATCGGTGACCGCCCGGCTGGCGACAAGGTGGCCAGCTTTGTTATAGGCGTAGCGGGTGATACGGCCGTCGAAGCCCACTTCTTCGGTGAGGCGCTCGTTGAGGTCGTACTTCAGCTGATAGCGCTCGCCCTTTTCATTGATCAGGCCGACCAGGTTGCGCTCGCCGTCGTAGAGATATTGCAGCTCGCTGCCATCGGGATTGGTGCGGGATTTAACCTGGCTCAGGCCGTCATAGCTGTAGCGAGTGCTGCGCCCCTCGGGGTCGATGATTTCTGCAACCAGTCCCTGGGGGTTATAGCGGTATTCGGTGCGCGTACCGTCCGGATTGATGATTGCGCTGATACGATCCTGAGCGTCGTATTCATAACCGGTACGCAGATCGGCTCCATGCTGCACTTCCACCAAACGTTGCTGGATATCGTACTTGTAGTGGGTGGCACGACCTTCCGGGTCCTGTACCGCAGATAGCTTGCCCTGCGGATTCCACAGGTAACGGGTGGTATTGTCGAGCGGGTCGGTAACACTTCCCACCAGTCCGATCGGGTTGTAGCTGTAGCGAGTGGTATTGCCCAGTGGATCGATGGTGGCGACAACCTGCCCGCTGGCGTTGTACTCACGCTGCCAACTGCGACCTGCACCATCGATGATTTTGGCCGGAAGCCCCGCTGCGGAATACTCGATACGCTGTTCGCCACCGGCTGCGTCCGTTTTCCGGATCAGGCGACCGCGGCTATCGTACTCGTAGCGCTCTTGCCGGGTGATGCCGGTTTCGGCGGGCAACTGGACGGATAGCGGTTGACCGTATTCGTTGTAGGTATAAAGGGTTTCCCCCCCTTCGGCATCACGGTAATAAATCGGTAGCCCGCGGTCATTGAACCGATAACGCTCGGTACCGCCGCGGGTATCGGTAACCGCAACACCGTGGCCATCATCATCCCAGACGAAGGAATAATCATAGGTCGCCTGACCATCAATGGGATCTCCCCACTGACGAAGGCAGCGCGCCCCAGGACCGGTGTCGTCCCACTGGAAATGAAAGCGGTAGCCAGACTTGAGTTTGCGCTGGCTGATCAGGTGCCCCTGGTAGGCGTACTCCTCGCTGTGGCCATCGGCGTCGGTGGCTCGTACCAGGTCACCCTGCTCGCTGTATGCGTAACTGGCAAGGCTGGACAAGCGACCGTCCCGAGTCTCCTTTTTGAGTTCCCCGATACGCCCGTCCGAAGGGGTAATATGCAGCGCTTCACCGAGGCTGCTTTCCACACAGATCAGCTGACCATTTACATAGTGGAAGCGATGAAAGTTGTTGTAACCATCACGAATTTCAGAAAGCAGCAGTGCACTCTGCCCTTGTCCCTGAGGGCGGAAGTGTTTTTGCATACCCTCTGGGGCACCGTAGGGCGAAATTACCCAGTGATCTTCCCCGTGGCGGGTAACACTCAGCTGCTCGACCACGTTATGGCTGCGATCGCTCTCTCCCGGCAGTGGCAATGATATCCGCCGGCCTTCGGCATCGTGTAACTCGACGATACCTTTACCCTTGTGCACCAGGAGTTTTTCACCGAGGGTATGGGACCAGCCAACTCCCATACCGGAATCCGCATGATTACTACTGCGGTATGTACGGGCGACGGTGAGCGGCAGAGGGCCGTCCAGAACCGCATCCACCAGCGTCAGGCGTTCTTCACCGGTTTTCAGGTTAATCGGCTCACCACTTTCACAGGCTTTGCCGTTGCACTGGGTTGTCTTACCGTCACCGTTTACACCGGTTTCTTCATTCGAGCGGTCTTTCGCGTTAGTCGGTTTAGCCTTCTTTTCGGCCTCCTTATCTTTAGCGCCCTTGTCATTTCCCTTGGCTTTTTTGGCCCCCGCAGGTTTCGATGCGGGGGCGTCTGACGCAGGAGACTGGGATACCGATACTTCTTCGGATTTCAGGGTGTTGAATGAGGTACCTTCAGATTTTGCACCGCGGGTTTTGCTCAGTCGCTTGCGCTGCTTCTGATACTTGGCAAAATCCAGGATCAGATCGCCTACATCCTTGAAGCGGAACATCAGGCGCGCATTTTTGGCCATGGCTGCGGCACCGCCGACGCCGCCGGTAAAGGCGGCAAGTACGATGGTGAGAATAATTTCGAATACACCGCCACCGGCAAACTCTGAAATCTCCAGGCTGTGCTGGGCTTTTACGTAATCCTTGGCAAACCGGGAAATGTCACTGCGCAGGCCATCGTCGTCATAGACCAGGTGTGCGACTTCGAACGCCTGTTCCAGTTGCTCTACCGTAATGGTGCTCGGATCAAAGCCGAGTACATCGACAATTTCTTTTTTAACTTTTCCCATGTATTCACGGGATGAGGCTTCAAAGCTTTTGTCGTGTGCGTAGTAATCGTAGGTAGCGCTCGCAAGCTGGGTTTGCATGCGGATCGGGTTGACCAGCAATGCCACTTCTGCGATGTCTTTGGTCCACACCACCAGATCCCACCCGGCCTGCCCCAGGCCTTTGGCCACCTGGCTCACCTGGGCGCCCAGTTTTTCAAGCTCGTTGCGCTTCTGGTGTACGGCGTCAATACGCGCAGCTTCCGCACGTTCCTCGGCAATAATCTTCTGCAGGGCCATTCGGATACGGCTGCGCAGGCTGGTCTGCCGCTCGTCCAGCACTGGCTCACCCAGGGGGGCCTCTTCGACCAGTATTCTGCGCTGGCGTACCGCAGTGTAGACCTCAATATGGTCGCGGGAAAAGTGTGTCGGCAAGCCCGGGAACTGCTGGGTATGCAACAGATCCTGTGTTAGTTCGGCGTGGCCGAACGAACTGACGAGGGCGCCGTGGGCGAGGAAACGATCAAAAATCTGGTCAAGTACTGCGGGGGGGAAGGTCGCGAGCAGTTCCGCGGAAAAGTCATTGTCAAAAACAGTCGGTGACGAGGACCAGCCCTCACTGACCAGAAAGCGCTCGCCGCGTTGATTTTCAACGTAAATATGCATGAAATATCCCTTTCCACACGCAGATCAGAGGATGAAATATCTGCGTAAATCCATAAGGGAAGAATTCTAAAAGAAGAGAAGATACCCGCAAAGCCGGACAGGGGGAATAATTCCAAATAATGGGAAAAAATTGAAAAATACCCGGGAAGCTCCTCATGACTGGTACGGAAGTACCTTCTCAGGATGGGTAATTTTTCAATTCAGGCAAGGTTTAGCGGAGAGAAAGCAAAACCGTGAAATTTCATCTCAGGATAGGTGCGGAACACCAGGGGGACTTTCAACCCCGCTGAAAACGCCGCGAGGAAAAAAATCGGGTATCCCCGTTCCGGTACGAGAACTGTTCTGCCGAGCGCTTCTCGTCGTCAGTCGTATCCTGGGAGCAAGGTAGCGCGACAAGGCAATCCAGCGCATCGCGACGCAGCACTGGCTTGATCCCGCGTAAAACAAGAAACGCGAGCGCCGCTTCAACCGCTGGCTCTATGCAGTTTTTCACAATCGGGGTTAGGCCGCCGCCGAACTCTTCCAACTGTTGTGGCTGCGCACCGATCAGCAGAATTTCTCGCGGGTAATGACCGGTGAGCTGGGCAATGGCCAGCACGTCCTGAAATCCAGTCTGGTGCAGGCTCATCTGCTTGGCCCCAAGAAATTGCGGTACCTCGTCATCTCGTACCAGCTTTATGGTGCCGGGCGCGAGGCCGTAGTCCACTGCATCAAATACAATAAGCGCATCGGCCTGCTGGATATGGTGCATGAGATATATGCACTGTGTGCCGCCATCCATCAGCGTGACCTCTGCATCGCAGCGAGAAAAGTCGCAGACGGCATGCATGTGTTCGACGCAACGCACGCCAAAGCCTTCATCGGCCCACAGCAGGTTGCCGATACCCAGAATCAATACGCGCTTTTTGGATGTTGCAGTGTGCGAAGGCTTTCGCATGGGAGCTCCCGGTTGTCTTTATTCTTACCTATTTTTACCGTGTAACCGTACGGTTTCAGTTACGAGAGGATAGCAACTCGTACAGGGGTTGCCCGGCAATCAGGAAAACACTGGCGTCTTTAGTCCTCAGCCCTCGAAATATCGGCATCGGATTAGTGGTATGAGGAGAAAGAAGAGAGAAAGGAGCGGAAATAGGAGAGTGCAAAGTGCAACAAGTGGCGCGGACCGATCGGAGTCAGCCCGCGCCATTCTGGATGGTTTACCGGCTATCGTCGTACGCAGGCATCCAGCTGCATCCTGTACAGCTCGGCCATATCATCGTCGATACAACAGAAAATTACATGGCGCGGGCCATCGTCTCGATCGAGATGGTTTTGCACCTGATCTACAGCAATTTCTACAGCAAGCTCCGGAGGGTAGTCGTAAACGCCACAGCTGATGGCGGGGAAGGCAATGGAGTGGAAATTATCGCGGCGCGCCAGCGCCAGGCATTGACGGTAGCATCCGGCGAGCAGCTCTGGCTCGCCCAGGTTTCCGCCGCGCCAAACCGGACCGACCGTATGGTATATACGCTTGACCGGCAGTCGGTAGCCCGGAGTGGATCGCACATCCCCTACCGGGCAGCCACCAATGCGACGACAGGCCTCGAGTAATTCCGGGCCTGCGGCGCGATGGATAGCGCCGTCGACTCCGCCACCACCCTGGAGCCTCTGGTTGGCTGCATTGACGATTACATCTACGTGCAACCGAGTGATATCACCGAGGTGTACTTCGATCACTCTCTATACTCCAACCACAGGCACCACCGGTCAGATGCACATTCCTGTACGAGTGCTTTGATCGATTACTGCTTTTGCCCCAGTAACTGACGGTGGCGCGTTGATATTTCCTCAGGGCAATGCGTCAAAGCACTTACTAAAACAATAGCAGCTGCGGAGAGCACAAAGCCCGGTAACAGCTCGTATATATCAAAGATGCCACCAGACAGCTGTTTCCAGATCACAACGGTTATACCCCCTACCAGCACGCCCGCGATGGCGCCGGTGCCGGTCATACGCGACCAGTAGAGGCTAATCAGTATCGTAGGGCCAAATGCCGCGCCCAGGCCCGCCCAGGCATAGGCCACCACATCCAGCACCTTGGAATCCGGATCCATCGCCACACCAACGGCAATCAGCGACAGCGCCACCACTGCCCAGCGCCCGACACTCACCAGGCTTTCGGAAGTGACTTTTTTACCAAACCAGACGTGGTAGAGATCCTCCGCCAGTGCAGCAGACGAAACCAGTAACTGTGAATCGGCGGTACTCATAATTGCAGACAAAATGGCCGCGAGCAGAATACCCGCAACCAGCGGGTGGAACAGGGACTCCACCAGCGCCATGAATATGCGCTCACCATCCGGCAGCGTCTGTGCCAGCTCCAGATGCCCAAACAGGCCGACACACATCGCGCCGAGAAAACCCGCCAGTGACCATACCGCAGCCACCGTGGCGGCCACAGGCATATCATCCGGGTGGCGCAGTGCCTTGAAGCGGGCAAGGATATGCGGCTGACCGAAGTACCCGAGCCCCCAGGCCAGTGAACTCAAAATAGCGGCAACGCCCAGAGCCGCACCGGTGTTGTCGGTCATCCAGTGCATCAGCTCCGGATGCTGCTCGCGCATCAGGTGCACCGCATTGCCGAAGCCGCCCTCGTCCGAAATCACCATGATCGGCACGATCACCAGTGCCAGGCTCATCAACAGCCCCTGGAATACATCCGTCCAGCTCACCGCGAGGAACCCACCAAACAGGGTGTAGGAAATCACCGCAATGGCGCCAATCACCACCGCCCACTGGTAGTCCCAGCCGAATACCGTTTCAAACAGCTTCCCGCCGGCGATCAGGCCCGAGGCCACATAGAACAGGAAAAACAGCAGAATGAATATCGCGCAAACCGTGCGCAGGTAGGGGTGCTCAAGGTTAAATCGCCGGTGCAAGTAAGCCGGTACCGTGAGGGCATCGTCCAATGCGTAGGTATAGATCCGCAGGCGGCGCGCCATGGTCGTCCAGCTCAGTACGATGCCACTGAACAGCCCGATGGCAATCCAGGCGGACGACAAGCCGGAGGCATAGGCAGCACCGGGCAGACCGAGCAACAGCCAGCCGCTCATATCCGAGGCACCGGCACTGAGTGCAGCCACCGCCGGAGGCAGCGAGCGGCCACCGAGAAAATAATCACTGGCATCTTTGGTGCGCTGGTAGGCGTAAACGCCAATGGCAAGAATCAACGCGAGATAAGCGATGAACGTGAGGGCGACAAGCCATTGTCCGGACATGTGGGGTTCCCCGTCAGAATTGGCAGACAAAGCCTCCTTTGGCGAAAGAATAGGCTGAATCCGTCGTTATTGGTCTTTATTGCGCGTAAATCTACCCATTTGCTGGCGATAGCTCAATCGGCAAACTAAACCAAGGGTGTAAGTTGCGCTAAAGCATACATTTGAAAATGCCAGGGAGCGGTATTTTCAGACTGAGCAGTAAGGGAATATCAAAACACTATGGGTATTTGTCTCGACGAGCTGCGCCTCCTGGTGGTTCGTCCCACGTTAAAGCAGTTGCGCGCCTGGTCCCCGGGGATGGAAGCCCTGTTACTGGGAACCGCCGCACAGGAGTCCGAGCTGGGGTTCCACCTCAAAACCGGACACCGCCACGGTATGGGCATATTCCAGATACTCCCGAGCACCCATCGACAGATCTGGGACAAGTACCTGATCAACTTCCCTGCACTCGCCTCCAAGGTGCGCGGACTCGCCAGCCAGCGGGACTTCCTGCAACACCCCCACGCCGAACTCGCCACCAACCTGCGTTACGCCACCGCCATCGCCTGGCTGGTCTACCGCGCAGCGGGAGTGGAAACTGTGGAAAGTGAAAATCTGCCGAAAATGGCGCGGCTGTGGAAAAAACATTTCCACCACGGCCCCAGCGCCAGGTTGCGGGACTTTGTCGAAAGCTACAGTGCGCTGATCAATCCCGAAAAAAATCTCCCTTCCGGGCCGCCGACCGGCGGAAAGCCGCCCCCCAAAAACAAAACAGCCGCGGCAAATGCCACGGCTGTTAAGAAAAACGATACGTTACTGATCGAAGACGAACCTACAGATTCCGCGCCTCGATATACATTGGCTGAGCAGCCTGAGCCGGCTCCTCCTCGCGGGCATCTTCGGGAATCCAAGAATCCACCGACTGCTCGATCGAACGCCCGTCCACCTCAGGCGCGGGTGTAGAACGATCCAGTTCCAGACTCTCGAAATCATACAGATCCCGATCCGCCAGCTGTGATGGAGACACCCGCGTGAGCGCGGCAAAAATATTATCGCTGCGCCCCGGAAACTTCTTGTCCCAATCGTTCAGCATGCCCTTGATCGCCTGACGCTGCAGGTTCTCCTGACTACCGCACAGGTTGCACGGAATAATCGGGAAATTCTTGTGCTCCGCAAATGCCACCAGATCCGACTCACGGCAATACGCCAGCGGACGAATCACAATATTACGCCCATCGTCCGCACGTAACTTCGGCGGCATCGCCTTCAGGCGGCCACCGTAAAACATATTCAGGAACAGCGTCTCGACGATATCGTCCTTGTGGTGTCCCAGCGCAACCTTGGTCGCACCAATCTCCTCCGCAAAGCCATATAGCGTACCGCGACGCAGACGGGAACAGAGCCCACAGGTCGTCTTCCCTTCCGGCACCACCTCCTTCACCACACTGTAAGTGTCCTTATTCACAATGTGATAAGGCACCCCCACAGACTGCAGATACTCCGGCAGGATATGCTCCGGGAAACCCGGCTGCTTCTGATCCATATTCACCGCCACCAACTCAAAGTGCACCGGTGCCGTCTTCTGCAGGTTCATCAGGATTTCCAGCATCGCGTAGGAATCCTTACCACCAGACAGGCACACCATCACCTTGTCGCCCTCTTCAATCATATTGAAGTCGGCGATCGCCTTGCCCACATTGCGGCGCAGGCGCTTTTGCAGCTTGTTGAATTCCAGCCGCTCGCGGCGGTTTTCCAGATCAGACATTGGGTAAATCTCAAACTCCCGAACGACAACAACTTGCTGCCGCCGGCTACGAAGTATTTCAGTTGGATGCGAAGGCGCTGACGCCGGGTAAGCCTTTGCGGGACCGTCTGTGGCCATGGATGGCCACAGCCGAGCGTTCATGGATGAACTCGTAGCGTGTGCCGCAAAGGCTTACCCGGCGGCAGCGCCGCCACCAGCCCCAGCAACGAAGTCACTGGGGCCAGCAAAAATCAGCCCGCGATTGTACGCTTTCCGATCAAGAAGTGCACAGGCTATCGGACCGGGTATCCACATCGCCTTTCAGCAGACTCTCCAGACACGGCCATACATGCTCCAGCAGCGCGGGCTGGGCCTTCGCCGTCGGATGAATACCATCCGTCTGCATCGCCCCCTCCTCCAGCGCCACCGGCTCCAGGAAAAACGGAATCAGCGGCACCTGCTCCTCCGCCGCCACCTTCGGATACACCGCCGCAAACGCCTTCGTATACGCCTTACCGTAATTGGGCGGCATCTGCATCCCCAGCAACAGCACCTCAGCACCGCCGGCCCGGGCCATCTTCACCATCCGCTGCAGATTCTGCTGCAACGCCCGCGGCGGATAGCCCCGCAGACCATCATTGCCGCCCAGCTCCACCACCAGCCACTCCGGTGAATGCTCAGTCAGCAAGCGCGGCAAACGCGCCACCCCGCCGGAAGACGTCTCCCCACTCACACTGGCGTTCACCACCTCAACCGACAGACCGCGCTCCGCCAGCCGCTCGCGCAGCAACTGTACCCAGCCCTGGCGTTCATCCAGCCCGTAAGCCGCACTGATACTGTCCCCCAGCACCAGTAAAGTCTTCTGCTCCTCCGCCGAACTCACCTCTTCCCGCGCGGCCGAGTCTGCCCCGGAAATAGCATCCGCCCGGGCAAAACCGGCGTATAACCCCGTGACCAGCGCGACGAAAAGCAGGCCTCGCGGGACAAAATCCGCCCCGAATCCCCGGAAAAAAACTGCCGCCATGTCATACTCTCCAATTCAAACTGGTCGCTACAAACGTGAACCACATTTTGCAGGAATTACAGGGACTTGCCATGTCGATGATGCTAAAAGCCGAACATCTTCACCACCGTGTCAGCACCAGCGAAGGCCCGCTGACCCTGCTCACCGACATCTCCCTGCAACTTCCAGCTGGCCAAAGCCTCGCCATCACCGGCGCCTCCGGCTCGGGCAAATCCACCCTACTGGGCCTGCTCGCCGGCCTCGACCGCCCCACTGAGGGCAAAATCTGGCTCGCCGGCGAAGATATTACCGCCATGGACGAAGAGGAACGCGCCGCACTGCGCGCCCGCTGTGTCGGCTTCGTGTTCCAGACTTTTCAGCTGTTGCCCGGCCTCACCGCGCGGGAGAATGTCATGCTGCCGAGCGAGCTGCGCGGCGAGCGCAACGCCGGCAAGCGCGCAGAAGAATTCCTCGAGCGCGTCGGCCTCGGTCACCGCCTGCACCACTATCCCCGGCAACTCTCCGGTGGAGAACAGCAGCGGGTAGCTATCGCCCGCGCATTCTGCAGCATTGCCAATCAGGGTTCAGGCTCAAACTCAGACACAAACAATGGCATTCTGTTCGCCGACGAACCCACCGGTAGCCTCGACGCGCACAACGGCGACAAGGTGATCGACCTGCTGTTCAATCTCAACGCCGAAACCGGCACCACCCTGGTACTGGTGACCCACGAACAGCGCCTGGCCGAGCGTTGCGGTGCCCACCTGCGTATGGCTGCAGGGGAAATTACTACTGCCGACATTCCCGACGGCTATTTCGGTGATCAGGCGGAGGTATCCGCCTGATGCTACCGCTTCGACTATTGAGCCGCGATTGGCGCGGCGGCGAACTGGCACTGATCGCCACTGCGCTGGTGCTGGCGGTCAGTTGCGTCACCGCCATCGCCCACTTTGGCGATCGCCTGACCCGTGCCATGTATATCCAGTCCCAGAGCTTCCTCGCCGCCGAGCGGGTGGTGCAGAGCAGCAAGCCGGTACCGGAGGCGTGGCTGGACAAGGCCAGTGAGCTGGGCCTGCAACAGGCGCAGACGGTCGGCTTCGCGTCCATGCTCTCTGCCGGAGACGAATTCCAGTTTGCCTCGGTAAAAGCCGTGAGCGACGGTTACCCACTGGTGGGCAAACTGGAGATGCGCACCACCACCACCGCGACGCCAATCACTACGCAACAGGGCCCCGCGCCGGGCAATGTGTGGCTGGAACCGCGCCTGCTGCCGCTGATGAACCTGGAAATCGGCAGCGACCTGCAACTGGGCGACAGCACGTTTACCGTCAGCGGGTTGATCGACCAGGAACCGGATCGCGGCGCCAACTTGTTCTCCATGGGCGCGCGCCTGATGATGCATGCCGACGACCTCGCTGCCACCAATATTCTCCAGCCCGGCAGCCGCGTCACCTACCGCTACCTGTTCGCCGGTGACGACGCCGCCCTCAAACAGTATTTCAAGTGGCTGAAGCCGCACCTGACCGAGCACCAGCGGGTGATCGACCTGCAGGAAGGCCAGCCGCGGGTTGCCAAGGCACTGGATCGCGCGGAAAGCTTCCTGTACCTCGCCGGCAGCCTCGCGGTTCTGCTGGCCAGCGTGGCCGTCGGCCTCGCCGCACGCCGCTACGGCCTGCGTCACGCCAACTATGTCGCAGTAATGAAAAGCCTCGGTGCGGGCAAACAGAAAATTCTCGCCATCTACATCGGCCAGATGACCGCGCTCACCCTGATCGCCACCGCGGTCGGCCTCGCCATCGGCTCCTTCGTGCAATCCCAGGCGGTAAACCTGTTGCAAGGCTTCTTCCCGGTCACACCACCGCCCAGCAGCTGGCAACCGCTGATTGTCGGCATCGCCACCGGTCTTGCCTGTGTGATCGGCTTCGCCCTGCCGCCACTGTTCCGCCTGGCACAGACCGACCCCATGCAGACCCTGCGTCAGGACTGGAGCAACCCGGACAAACGCGAATGGCTCGGGCTGATCCCCGGCCCGCTTTCCATGCTGCTGCTGATCTGGTGGCTTTCCGGCAGCCTCGCCACTACTGCGGCACTACTCGCCGGCCTGGGCCTGCTGGTGGCTGGCAGCGCCGGAATCAACCGCCTGCTGGTACGCGGCAAACTCGCCGCCCTCGGCGGCAGCTGGCGCATCGCCCTCGGCAGCCTGCAACGCCGCGCCGGCTTCAACACCCTGCTGATCGCGGCCTTCGGCACCGGCCTGCTCGCCATGCTCGCCATGTTCTACGCCCGCACCGCGCTGATCGATGAGTGGCAGATGCAGCTGCCGGAAAAGGCCCCCAATCACTTCCTGGTCAACATCGCCCCCTACGAACTGGACGGCGTCAAACAGAAAATCGAAGGCAAAAACCTCGAGGGTACCGAGTTCTACCCCATGGTGCGTGGCCGCCTGATCGCAGTGAACGGCACCCCAGTTGATGAGCGCGAACAGAAAGACGGCGCCATCCGCCGCGAACTCAACCTGAGCTGGACCGACACCGTCCCCGCCGACAACAAGATCGTCGCCGGCGAATGGTGGGACGAAAACACCACCGAAGGTGTCTCCGTAGAAGTCGAAGTCGCCGCGCGGCTGGGACTCGAAATGGGTGACGTATTGCGCTTCTCCATCGGCGGCCTCGAAACCGAAGCCCCCATCACCAGCCTGCGCACCCTCGACTGGAACAGCATGCGTCCCAACTTCTTCATGCTGTTCGCCCCCGGTAGCCTCGACGACTTCCCGGCCACCTACATCCAGAGCTTTTACCTGCCACCGGAAGAAAAACTGTTTATCAACGAACTGGTGAAAAACTTCCCCAGTGTCAGCATCATCGAGCTGGACAAAATCATCGCCAATATCCGCGAAACCATCGGCCAGGTCGCCATCGCCATCGAATCCGTCCTCGCCCTGATGCTGATCGCCGGCGTCCTGGTACTGATCGCCGGCGTCCGCGCCAGCATCGCCGAGCGCTTGCAGGAAGCCGCCGTCATCCGCACACTGGGCGGCCGCCGGCAGCTGCTTATTCGCAGCCTGATGATCGAGTTCGGGTTGTTGGGGATTGCGGCCGGTTTGCTTGCGGCGTTTGGCACCGAGGCAACACTGGCAGTGCTTTCGCAGCGGGTGTTTGAACTGCCATTCAATTTCCACCCGGGCCTGTGGATACTCGGCCCGCTGGTGGGCGCGTTGCTTGTCGGTACCGCCGGCACTCTCGCCTGCCGCAGTGCGGTGAGCCAGCCGCCGTTGAAAGTTTTAAGAGAGTTGGCTTAATTCCCGAAGTGATATTGCTGGAATAACACAAGGCTAACGAAGTACAACTACTTGAATTGAAGGGGAAGTACCGGGGAGCTGTTTTCGGAAGCGTCGGCGACAGGGACGTCGCCGACGCAGCGTACATGGATGTATTCACAGCGGTTCCGAAAACAGCTCCCCGGTGCTTCCCCGCCACCCACCTGCTAAAGAAGAATTCCACCAAACCATGATGGATCTAGAGTTCGATAAAAACCACATCTGGCACCCCTACTCCTCCCTGATCAATCCCCCTCCGGTCTACCCCATCGCACGCGCCGAAGGGGTAAGAATTTATCTGGAAGACGGCCGCGGGTTGATCGACGGCATGAGCTCCTGGTGGAGCACCCTGCACGGCTACAACGTCCCCGAACTGAATGCCGCCATGCAGGCACAGATGGAAAAAATGAGCCACGTCATGTTCGGCGGACTTACCCACGAGCCCGCCATCGAACTCAGCAAAAAGCTCGTCGCCCTGACCCCGGAACCGCTGCAGAAAGTCTTCCTCGCCGACTCCGGCTCCGTCTCCGTCGAAGTCGCCATCAAAATGGCCCTGCAATACTGGCAGTCCCAGGGAAAACCGGAAAAAAACCGACTGCTCGCGCTGCGCAACGGCTACCACGGCGACACCTTCGGTGCCATGGCCACCTGCGACCCCGTCAACGGCATGCACCACCTGTTTGCCAGCCAGCTCACCCAGCACCTGTTCGCGCCCGCCCCGCAACCCAGGTTCGACGAACCCTGCACTGACGAAGACATCGCCGAACTGCAGAAAATGGTTGAGCAGAATCACCAGCAACTGGCGGCGGTCATTCTGGAACCCATCGTCCAGGGTGCCGGCGGTATGCGTTTCTACTCCCCGGAATACTTGCGCAAGGTGCGTGCACTGTGTGACGAATTCGACCTGCTGCTGATCGCCGACGAAATCGCCACCGGCTTCGGTCGCAGCGGCAAAATGTTTGCCTGTGAGCACGCAGGCATCAGCCCGGACATCCTCACCCTCGGCAAAGCACTCACCGGCGGCACCATGACCATGGCGGCCACCTTGTGTACTGACAAAGTCGCCAATGGAATCTGCAATGGCGAAGCCGGCGTATTCATGCACGGCCCGACCTTTATGGGTAACCCCATGGCCTGCGCCGTTGCCAATGCCAGTATCGACCTGCTGCTGAAACGCGACTGGCAACAGCAGGTGCAAGGTATTGAAGCGCAACTGCAGGAAGAACTGGCGCCCCTCAAGAACGCCAACGGGGTTGCCGATGTGCGGGTGCTGGGCGCCATTGGTGTCGTGGAGATGAAACAGCCTGTGGATAACCGCACGCTTCAGGAAAGCCTGATCGAACGCGGTGTGTGGCTGCGCCCCTTCGGCAAACTGGTGTACACCATGCCGCCGTATATGATTTCTGCATCAGATCTGACACAGCTGACAAGTGCCATGAACGAAACGCTCTCCGCACTCTGAAACTCGTAATCCATCACAAAATGTAAAAGCTGGCGGAGAAAGCTTTCCCGAAGTAAATCGCAATACGTCCTTCTTGTGCGAGTGCAAAGGCTCGCCGGGCAATCCACCTGCCCGAAAACAATAATTTACAAGAAGGATTTTTTACCATGCGATTGATCAGAGCCAGCAAACCGCTCAGTGCCGCCATCGCCGCGACCCTGGCCGGTTCCGCACTGTTTTCTTCCGGTGCCCTCGCCGCCAACTACGGCGAGGCGCTACAGAAATCCATTTATTTCTACGAGGCCCAGCAGTCAGGCCCGATTCCCAGCTGGAACCGCAATGAATGGCGCGGTGACTCCGGAATGCAGGATGGCGCTGACCAGAATGTAGACCTGACCGGTGGCTGGTACGACGCCGGTGACCACGTGAAATTCGGCTTCCCCATGGCCGCCAGCGCCACCGTGCTGGCCTGGGGCGTCGTGGAGAATCGCGAGGCCTACGCGCAGACCGGTCAGCTGCCACACATGCTGAATAACCTGCGCTTTGTCGCAGACTACTTTGTCAAAGCCCACACCGCGCCCGATGAACTGTGGGGCCAGGTAGGCAACGGCAGTGCAGACCACGCCTGGTGGGGTTCTGCAGAAGTAATGCCGATGGCCCGCCCCTCCTACAAGGTGGATGCCAGCTGCCCGGGCTCGGACCTGGCCGGGGAGACTGCCGCGGCACTGGCCGCGATCTCCATGGTGTTCGAGTCCACCGACGCCGGCTATGCGGCCAACCTGCTGCAGCACGCAGAGCAACTGTACAGTTTTGCGGACAATTATCGCGGCGCCTACAGCGAGTGTATTACCGACGCCACCAGCTTCTACAACTCCTGGAGTGGCTATAACGACGAGCTGGTCTGGGGGGCGGCCTGGCTGTATCGCGCCACCGGCGAACAGTCCTACCTGGACAAGGCCAACAGCTATTACGCCAACCTGTCCACCGAACCGCAATCCACAACCCGCTCCTACAAATGGACCCACGCCTGGGATGACAAGAGCTACGGCAGTTACGTGCTGATGTCGCAGCTTACCGACAACCCCCAGTACCGGGCCGATGCCGAACGCTGGCTGGACTTCTGGACCACCGGCTACGAGGGCAATCGTGTGCGCTACACCCCCGGTGGCCTCGCGCATCTGGATCAGTGGGGGGCAGCGCGCTACACCTCCAATACCTCGTTTATCGCGCTGGTGTATGCGGACTACCTCAATCAGGTAGACCCGGGTAACCCGAAGGCGCAGACGTATTACGATTTTGCCGCGGGCCAGATGGAATATCTGCTCGGCGACAACCCGATGAACATGAGCTACCAGATCGGTTACGGCTCTGTGTATCCCACCTCGCCCCATCACCGCACCGCGCACGGTTCCTGGAACGACAGCCTGGCGGATCCGATCGACAACCGCCACACCCTGGTCGGCGCCCTCGTGGGCGGCCCGGATCCCAGTGATGGCTTCGAGAATGACCGCGGTGATTACGTACTGAACGAAGTGGCCACGGACTACAACGCCGGCTTTACCGGTGCCCTGGCGCGCCTGTGGCTGGACTTCGGTGGCAACCCGATTCCAGAGGACAGTTTCCCGGCACCGGAAACCCGCGATACGGAATTCTTCGTGGATGCCAAACTGAATTCCACTGGCCCCCGCCACACAGAAATCAGCGCGCGCCCACACAACCGCAGCGCCTGGCCGGCACGTCTCACCGACAACCTGAGCCTGCGCTACTGGATCGACATTTCCGAACTGGTCGACGCGGGCTACTCCGCCAGCGACCTGCAACTCGCCAGTGCCTACAGTCAGGCCAGCGGCTTCACCGGCCCCCATCCCTGGGGCGATCCCGCGGACAACATTTTCTATGTGGAAGTGTCATTTGCCGGTGTGGATATCTATCCCGGCGGCCAGTCCGCGAGCAAGAAGGAAACCCAGTTCCGAATTGCGGTACCGGAAGGTCTGCCCTGGGATCCAAGCAACGACCCCTCCTGGGATAATTACGGCAGCAGCCGCGAAGAGGCACCGCTGATCGCACTGTACGACGACGGCGAACTGATCTGGGGCCAGGAACCCGGTGAGGGCTGCGGCGGCGACTCCGGTATCAACTGTGCGCCCAGCGCGAGCGACGTGAACGTACAGACCGGGTTCGAATCCCAGGTAATGGTGACCCTGTCCGGCAGCGACAGCGATGGCAGTATCACGGCCTACACCGTGGCAACCGGTCCCGCCAACGGCAGCCTGAGCGGTAGCGGTGCGGAGCTGCTGTATACCCCCGATGCAGGCTTCTTCGGCGCCGACAGTTTTACCTACACCGTCACCGACAACGCCGGTGCGGTATCCCCGGCAGCCACCGTCACCATCGATGTGGAATCCCCGCCAATACCCGCTGTCAGCATCACCGCCCCCGCCGGCGGCAGCACCTTTGATGAAGGGGAAGACATCACCGTGCAGTACACACTGCAGTACGCAGACGGTGTGAACCTCTACTTCGACGGCGTGCTGACATCCAGCGCCAGCGGCGCAACCGATCTGGTCATCCCGGCGCCGAGCCTCGGTGACCATCAGATCGAAGTGCGCGCCGTTGACGACGGGGAAGAACTCACTGCCAGCGACAGTGTGACGATTACCGTGGAAGCGGAGTCTACTGGCGGCGGTGACGGCGTCAGCTGTGAAGCGCTGAGTGCAGACACCTGGAACAACGGCTTCGTGCTGAACAATATCACCGTAACCAACGACGGCAGCGAGGCAATCCAGGCGTGGGAAATCCAGCTCACCTTTGCCGAGCCCATCACCCTGGTAAACGGCTGGAGCGGTGAGTTCAGCCTCTCGGCAGACGGCCGGGTGGTAACCGTTTCCAACGCGGCCTGGAATGGCAGTCTGCAGCCCGGTGGCTCCACCGTGCTTGGATTCCAGGGCGGCCACAACGGCAACTTCAGCCTGCCGACCTGCAGTGCTGATTGATCATACCTCCCTCCTGAACAAGTCCCCGGCTTCCGCCGGGGACTTCTCTTCAAGCAGTAAAAAACCGGATAAGAATAATGAGGAACCCATGAATAAACTAAACCTGCTTGCGCTTACCAGCGCACTGACGCTTGCCATAAACATGAATACGCATGCCCAAGTCCAGGCACAACCCGATGACGACTGGTTGCATGTGCAAGGCAATCAGATTGTGGATCAACAGGGCAACCCGGTGTGGCTCACCGGTGCCAACTGGTTTGGCTTCAATACCAGCGAGCGGGTATTTCACGGCCTGTGGGCGGTAAATCTCGAAGAAGCCATGGCGGACCTGGCCGGCCGCGGAATCAATATTCTGCGGATCCCCATCTCTACCGAACTGATTTACGAGTGGCAGAGCGGCCTCGCCGCGGTACCCAGTATCAACGATTATGTAAACCCGGAGCTGGAAGGCAAAACGTCTCTGGAAATCTTTGATGCGGTGGTCGTCCAGGCGAAAAAGTACGGGGTCAAAATCCTGATTGATGTACACAGTGCAAAGGCGGACAACTCCGGTCACTTTGCCCCCATGTGGTACGACGACGTATTTACTACCAAGATTTTTTACCAGACCTGGGAATGGATGGCGGAACGCTACAAAAACGACGACACCATACTCGCCTTCGATATCGAGAACGAACCCCACGGCAAACCCTGGGCGGATTCGCCATTCGCCAAATGGGACAGCTCCACCGACGAGACCAACTGGAAACACGCCTGTGAAACGGCGTCAAAACGGGTACTGGCCATCAATCCCAATCTGCTGGTGCTGTGCGAGGGCATCGAGTCCTATCCCAAAGACGGCGTGACCTGGAACAGCAATTCCAGCAAGGACTTCCACAACTACTGGTGGGGCGGCAATCTGCGCGGTGTGGTCGATCACCCCATCGATCTCGGGCCCAATCAGGACCAGCTGGTTTACTCACCACATATTTACGGCCCTTCCGTCTACCAGCAGCCCTGGTTCGAGCCGGACTTCACCTATGAATCCCTGATCAATGACGCCTGGCGGGACAACTGGTTCTACCTGTACGAACAGGGTATTTCACCGCTGCTGTTCGGTGAGTGGGGTGGCCATATGGATGGCGGCCAGAACGAAAAATGGATGGGGTATGCCCGCGATTTGATTGTCGAGCACAAGCTGCATCACACCTTCTGGTGCCTGAATCCCAACTCCGGCGATACCGGGGGCCTGTGGGGATACGATTGGAAGACCTGGGACGAAGAAAAATACGCGCTACTGGAAAGTGCGCTGTGGAAAAACACCGACGGCAAGTTCGTAGGGCTGGATCACGAAGTAGCACTGGGCAGTAGCGCCACCGGTATTAGCGTCAGCGAATATTACGGCACAGAAACACCGAAGCTGAATGTCGTCTCGCCGACTGATGGCAGCCAGTTCCTGCCTGAAGAACCCGTATCCATTGCATTCAACCTGCGCAAGAGCAGCGGCGCCAACATTTACCTGGATGGTGGCCTGGTCGCTACCGCCAATAGCAGCCCTACCACGGTCACAGCGCCCGCAGAAATCGGCACATACCAGCTGCAGCTGGTTGCGATAGACAATGGTGGTATCGAACTGCCCGCCAGTGACAGCCTGTACATTGAAGTCGTCAGTGAAACCACCCCCGAACCGGAACCAGAGCCCGAAACGGACGTCATCTGTGAACTGGGTACCGCCGATGTGTGGGCAGACGGGTTTGTCATTAACACAGTCACCGTAACCAATGGTGGCAATACGCCGTTGAGCGGCTGGTCGGCAGCGCTCCGCTTTGCACCGGGCACCCAGTTTGACAGCGGCTGGGGCGGCGTTTTCCAGGCCAGTGACGACGAACAGACGATCACCGTGAGTAATCTGGAGTGGAATGGCAGCCTGCAACCGGGAGTATCAGCGACGTTCGGTTTCCAGGGCGTGCACAACGGCAACTTCAGTCTGCCCACCTGCAGCGGCGACTGAAATAAACAACCCATCCGACATAAACCGGGGTCACAGTGAATAGTTTTTAAATTTTCCTGTGATCTCATTTTTGATCAACCGGTGATTCAGCCCGCGGCTGTAAAAACGCCGGCTGCGTTCATTTGCTGGCCAAAGGAGGAACTCAAATGGCTCCGGATCAGGCGCACATTCCGGAAAATTAAACTACTCACTAATAACAAGCGCCAAGTACCCCGATAAAAATAAAAACTTACGCAACAAGAGAGACAATGACGATGAACAAAAAACCCCTTTTGTTCCCCGCCCGGCTCTGGGTCGCGGCCGCAGCCAGTATTGGGCTTTTGCCTTCGCTGGCGCAGTCACAGGAATCCATTTCCTGTGACGTGGACTATCCCATCAGCGACTGGAACGGCGCTTATCAGGCCGACGTGGGCATCACCAATACCGGCAATGCGCCCATTGCCGGCTGGACCCTGGAGTGGGATGTCGGCAGTGGTGAAAGCCACAGCGGCGGCTGGAATGCGAATATTGTGCAAAGTGGCACCCGTATCCGTGCCTCCAATGCCGCCAGCCATTGGAATGGCACCATCGCCCCCGGCGCCACCCACAACTTTGGTATCCAGCTGACCGACGCCGTGCCCCCGGCGCAGATCCCAGCCGTTTTCACCCTTAATGGCACAGTGTGTAACGGTGGCGGTTCGTCGAGCAGCTCGTCCGGCGGTGGCTCTTCAAGTTCGTCTTCAAGCTCTTCCTCCAGTGGTGGTTCCGGCTCTTCGGGCAGCGGCGGTTCGTCCGGTGGTGGAAACGCGATTACCCTGCAGGAAAACGCTACCGGATTCTGTGGTGTCGACGGTAGTATCGATAGCAATAATGCCGGATTCACCGGCGGTGGCTTCGCCAATACCCACAACCTGAGCGGAACGCGCATTCGCTGGAGCCTGAATGCGGCATCTGCCAGCGATTACCTGCTGGACTGGCGCTTTGCCAACGGCGGCAGTGCAAACCGGCCCGCCAGTGTGCGCGTCAACGGTGCCGACCTGGCCAGCGTGGATTTTCCCTCCACCGGCGGCTGGACCAGCTGGAGCCAGGCTAGCGTCGTGGTCGCGCTGACCGCTGGGGAAAACACCATAGAACTGGTTGCCTCGGGCAGCGACGGCCTGGCAAATATCGACGCCCTCACGGCAACTGGCGACGGACCATCTGCCGGTGCCTGTACTTCCACCGGTGGTGGCAACTATCAGATGGAACATTTGACACGCGGCTTGACCGTCGTGCCCACCGGCAATGGAAACCTGGTGAGCTGGCGCATTCTTGGCACCGACGACCCGGATGTCGCCTTCAACCTTTACCGCGATGGTCAAAAAATCAATAGCCAACTGATTACAGGCGCGAGCAACTATCTGGACCGGAACGGGTCTGCCGGTGCCGCCTATTCAGTACGTGCAGTGACCAATGGCAGCGAGGGTGCGCCGGCACCCGCAGAACTCGTGTTCGACGGGAACGGCTTTTTTGACGTACCGATCCAGCGCCCGGCGGGCGGGCCCGGCTACACCTATTCCGCCAACGATGCCAGCGCAGCCGACCTTACCGGTGATGGCCAGTATGAACTGATTGTAAAATGGGACCCCAGTAACTCACGCGATAATTCCCAGAGTGGTTTTACCGGCAACGTCTACATGGATGCCTATCGTCTCAATGGCGAACGCCTGTGGCGTATCAATCTGGGGCGCAACATTCGCGCGGGCGCCCACTACACCCAGTTCCAGGCCTACGACTACGATGGCGACGGCCGCGCGGAAGTGGCGATGAAAACCGCTGACGGTACCGTGGATGGCACAGGTAATGTGATTGGCAATGCCAGTGCCGACTACCGCAACTCCGCCGGTTATATTCTCTCCGGCCCGGAGTTTCTCACCATCTTTGACGGCCGCACCGGCGCCGCCATCGACACCGTCGATTACCAGCCCCCGCGCGGTAACGTGAGCAGCTGGGGAGATAACTACGGCAACCGCGTGGATCGTTTCCTGGCCGGTACCGCCTGGCTCGATGGCGCCACCCCCAGCCTGATTTTCTCCCGCGGTTATTACACCCGCACCGTGATCTGGGCAGTGGACTTCGATGGGCAGAACCTCTCCACCCGCTGGATATTCGATTCCAATCAAGCGGGCAGAGAATACGAGGGACAAGGCGCTCACAGCCTATCCATCGCGGATCTGAACGGTGACGGACGCCAGGATATTGTCTTCGGTGCCATGGCGATCGGTGCCAACGGCCAGCCGCTGTGGAACACCCGCATGTATCACGGTGACGCACTGCACGTGAGCGATTTCGTACCCGGCCGTCCCGGCCAGGAAATCTTTATGCCCGCGGAGCACAGCAACCAGCCCTCGTCGCGGTTGATCGACGGCCGGAACGGCTCGGTGATTTTCCAGACCCCGGCAAATGGCGACAATGGCCGGGCCGTGGCCGGTAATATATGGGCAGGCAATCCGGGGGGCGAATTCTGGTCCTCGCGGGTCAGCGGTCTACTCAATGCCAGCGGTAGTGCGGTCGCCGCCAAACCCGGTCCCACCAATTTCCTGATCTGGTGGGATGGTGACGGAGAACGGGAATTACTGGATGGTACCCGCATCGACAACTACGACCCTGCAGTGCGCTTGCTGACCGGTTCCAATGTTGTCTCCAACAATGGCACCAAGGCGACGCCATCCCTTTCCGCCGATCTGTTCGGTGACTGGCGAGAGGAAGTGGTGTGGGCGACCAGTGATAGCTCCGCGCTGCGGATCTATGCTACCCCCTACGGTACGGATCTGCGCATACCTACCTTGATGCACGATCCACAATACCGCGCGGCCATCGCCTGGCAGAACAGCGGTTACAACCAGCCGCCGCACCCGAGTTTTTATATCGGCAGTGAGGTACTGACGTATCCGTGGCCGGATATCTATACGCCCTGAAGCGACTGGGAAGTCCGATATTGCAACGCAAAAGGGCTCCGTAATGGAGCCCTTTTCGGTTTCGCGGCATTTTAGCGCTTCGGCTGGATAAAGCGGAATTCTTTTACATCAATATAGTTTTCCGCATTCACCAGCTCAGCGTCATCGGTGCGGATAAACAAACCGATCTTGGCACCCACCCAGCGTCCGCGGCGGGCCTGGAAGAGTTCACCCAGTGCGCGGAAGCGGCCATTTTCTTTCTGGTAGCTGAGTACCGTCTGCCCGCCCTGACTTACCGTCATCCGTAGTGTCAACTCGCCGGCTTTCACACGGGTGTGCGGTTCAAAGTGCTCGGTGCATTTCTTGCGCGCATCGCGACAGCTCACTTCACCGATTTCCACTTCGCCGTTGCCGGGCAGGTTGCGGAACCCGATCCAGGCGTAGTCTTCGCCAAACATCAGTAGGCCACCTTCCACTTCGCCGAGTGTGTCGGGAATCTCCAGGGTGGTCTGTACGATAAATTCCGGCGCCGGCAGTTTCTGCAGCAGCAGCGATGGCTGCATCCACAGGTTGTCGCCTTCCGGGTCCACGTTCTGCTGTGCGAACAGACGCAGGTAACCTTCGCGCGCGTCCAGGCTGTACCAGTCTTCACTGTAATTGGCATTCCACTGCCACTGCAGAGCCAGCTCGTCATCGGCAAAGTCGTCCGCAAACGGCAGGTTTTTTACCGGACTCGGTTTGCTGACTTCCGGTTTACGATAACTGGTCACCGGGTTGCCCACACCATCGTCGTCTTCATCCACACCGATTACCGGCCAGCCGTCTTTCCATGCCATTGGCTGCAAGTGCACGATGCGGCCATAGGGACCGCGCGCCTGGAAGTGGATAAACCAGTCTTCCCCCGCCGGGGTGTGAATCCAGGAACCCTGGTGCGGGCCGTTGGTGATGCTATTGCCCTGCTCCATCACGATACGGTCTTCATAGGGACCGTAAATATTTTTGGAACGGAATACCGACTGCCAACCCACCGGTACCCCGCCGGCGGGCGCAAATACGTAGTAGAACTCTCCGCGTTTGTAAAACTTCGGCCCCTCAAGCGTGCGGTAACCTTCCAGCTCATGACCATTGATCACAACCTCGCCTTCCGCTTCCACCTCGGAGCCATCGGCGGACATTTTATGCAGCGTGAGGATATTGTTCTTGCCGGAACGGCTCTTTGCCCAACCGTGCAACAGGTAGGCTTGGCCATCGTCATCCCACAGCGGGGTGGGGTCGATAATGCCCTTGCCCGGCAGAATCAGCTTCGGCTCGCTCCAACCCTGCTTGGGATCGGCGGTATTGGTCATGTAGATGCCGTGATCCGGATCGGGAAAGAAGATCCACAGCTTGTCATCGTGGTAGCGGATATTCGGTGCCCAGATGCCGTTACCGTGCTGGGGCACAGCAAAGGTCTCCGCTGGGACATTCTTGTCCACCACATAGTCAATCAGTTCCCAGTTCACCAGATCCGTGGAGTGCAATAACGGCAGGCCTGGGGATGCGTTGAAGCTGGAGGCGGTCATGTAAAAGTCATCGCCTACCGCAACCACGTCCGGGTCTGAATAGTCTGCGTACAGGATGGGGTTCTGGTAGTGGCCGTCGCCCAGGTCTGCCTGCCACAGGGCAACTGGCGCAGTCGAAAAGTGGCCTGGCTTGATTTCCGCTACTTCTGCGTGGTCGCAACCGTTGACCAAAAGAGCAGTTAGGATTAATGGCAAAATCAGCCTGAAAACGTTTACATCGTGCTTCATAATTTTCCCGCGGTTATCGGTTTTTTTCTGAGGGGTACTATTTCAGAGGGGACGTGAAAATTTGGCTGACCATTTTATCTTTGGTCAGGCCAAAATTTCAATCAATGTGACAGAGGGAAGGAAAAGGAAAGTTAAAGGAGCTTCGCCACTTCTCTGCGAAGTGGCGATAAAACGTGCAAAAGGCCAATCGCAGATCAGTACTTCACGCTACACCCATAAGCGCGCGAAGACGCCACAGATACTTCACTACCATTTAGCGAAGCATCCAGCGCAGCGGCCACATAGTTGGCGGATTTCGGTATGACCGCGGGGTTGGCAGAATCGTTATCATCAATGGCACCGGCGTATACCACTTCACCATCCGGGTTGATGATGAACATATGCGGTGTAGTTTTGGCCCCGTAGGCGCGGCCCATACTGCCATCGCTATCCAGCAGGAATGGTGCGCTGGCAGCCAGCTTGTGACTTTCCGCCACTTCCAGTGCCTGCGCCGGTTCCAGGTAACCCTGCTTGCCCTTGGCGGAGGAGATGACCGTCAGCCAGTTGATATCCTGGTCGGTGTATTTCTTCTGCAGCGCCTGCATATTGCCGCTGCCGTAGTGCTTCTTCACATAGGGGCAATCCTTGTTGAACCACTCCAGCACCAGCCACTCGCCTTTGTAATCCTCCAGGCTGCGGGTTTCTCCTGCCGCGTCCACTTCCGTGAAGTCCGGCGCTTTTTCTCCGGGCACTGCCACAGCCAGGGCCAGTGCGGGGAGCGCAAACAGCGCGGCACCACTCAGCACATTACGGAAAAAACGTTTACCACTCATACCTTGTGTATTCACGATCACGCATCCTCTTGGTTGATAAAATCATTCCTGATTGAACAGTGCTTCGATCATCTCTGGTTTCAGTATCTGCGGCAGTAAAACTGGTGTGCGCTCCCCGGGGGCATACCAGGCATAAACCGGCACCGAGTTCCTTCCCAGCTCCCCCAGTGCGCGGGTAATTCCCGGGTCCTGATCGGTCCAGTCCGCGCGCACCAGAAATACGTCATTGTCCCGGAACAGCGCCTCGACCTCCTCGGACTCCAACACCAGTTTTTTATTCACCTGACAGGTAATACACCAGGCCGCGGTGTAGTCGATAAACACGGCCTGGTTGCGTGCCAGTGCCTGATTGATCGCATTGCGGTCGTAGGGCTGCCAGCCGGCTTCCAACTCGACTTGGGCGCCTTTCACGCCACTGCCGCTTTGCTGTAATTTGCTGACCGCGCCAAAACTCATCACCAGCGCGGCGAGGACCAGTAACCAGGCGATCCAGCGACTGCCCCGGAACTGGTGGCGGCCCAGCCAGAAGGCAAACACCACCGCCAGCATCAGCAGGGCGCTGATCAGCCAGCCGCTTTCACCAATCAGCCTGCCCAGTACCCACATCAGCCAGATCACCGTGGCATACAGGGGAAACGCGAGAAACTGACGCAGGGTTTCCATCCAGGGACCCGGTGCCGGCAGGCGGTTGAGCAGCGCGGGAAAGGCGCACAGCAACACAAACGGCAGCGCCAGGCCGATACCCAGGCCAAGGAAAATAGCCATGGCGCCGTAGGCCGGCAGCAGTGTCGCTGCCCCGAGTGCGGCGCCCATAAACGGGCCGGTACAGGGCGCGGCCACAAATACCGCCAGCACACCGGTCACAAAGGCGCCACCGCGGCTGTTGCCCGCCAGGTTCATCAGGTGGTGGCCGAATTCATACAGGCCGCTAAACGACAGCGCCATTACCCAGAACAGCAGAATCAGCCCCAGTACCACCGGCGCCGATTGCAGCTGGAACCCCCAGCCAATGGCGGCACCGCCGGCACGCAGGATCAGTAACAGCGCACCCAGCGCGGCAAAGGTCACCAGCACACCCGCGGCATAGCGCAGGCCTTCCTTGAGGCGGCCGGAGGCCTCTGCTTCCGGGCCAACCAGGCCAAACAGCTTGATGGACAGTACCGGGAATACACAGGGCATCAGATTGAGAATGGCACCGCCGGCAATGGCGGCGAGCACCAGCAGCCACAACGGCTGACCGCCGTCGACGGGCGCGGGTTGCGCACCCGGTGCACTGGTGGGCGCGGCCTGGATTTCTACATCGTCCAGCTGCCAGGCGCGTTCGCCGTCACTGACAACAAATCCGGTGGCCGGTGTCACCGGGGCACCGGCCACCCGCTGGAAGGTGTAGCGGATGGTATTTTCCGATTGCTCAACCTGAGGCGCCTTGGCGGTAAGCAAGCCGCCATCGAGAGGGAATACATCCGGGGCGGGCCGCTCGGTCGCGCTCTCGCCCGCCTCCAGGATAAGCTGCAGGGAATCCCCTTCCGTCGCGGCGGACACATTGGCTACCGTCCAGGGAAAGTTTCCGGTGTCGGCGGATTCGGGCACCCGTGCGGCGAACCGGTCCCGCAGCGCCTTGTCCTCAGGGGACCACTGTGCGGCATCCGCCACAGGCTGCGACAGGATCATTGTGCCGTAGCCGGGAATGCAATCGACCTTGCACACCAGCCACTCGAGATTCACCACCAGCTCCATGCGCGACGCATCGGGCTTTACCGAAAACAGGTAGGCCACATCGCCCTCGTAGCCGAGATTGGTCAGATGCTCGATGGGTAGGCGTACTGGAAACGGCCATTGAATATCGCCCACATCGCCACTGGCGCCGACAAAATCAAAGCGCGGAGCAGCGCCAGAATCCCCGGCATTGCGCCAGTAAACATGCCAACCGGGGTCAACTTCGAAATAGAAGCCGATGGTTTCGGTTCCACCGGCAAACGTATCCGGCGCCAGCCAGCGTACTTTTACATGGTCACCGGAGGCGGTTTCCTGCGTCGTATCCCCGAGGCTGTGACACGCGAGGCCCCAGAGAAAAAAGGAAAACAGAAATCCAGCCAGAGATTTCAAAGCCAACACACACCCCACTTTGCAGCCATCAATGGATTTACTTAGCCAACCGTATTCTTTTTGTACTCACCGGTCATTCAAATGGATTACCACGGTTGCTGCAAGCGGGTCGAACGGCGCGGATGAAAACACCCGCCAACCACTGATAAAATACCCGTCTTTCATCCCGGCATTCGTCCCGTCAACGCACAAGGCTTCCATGTCCAATCACGCTCCTGCCTCCTCAGGGCCCGTTCGCCTGACCCAGTACAGCCACGGCGCCGGCTGCGGCTGCAAAATTGCGCCCGCAGTTCTCGACAAGATTCTCGCAGACAGCGGTACCCAGCTCGCCGATGCCAACCTGTGGGTGGGCAATAGCTCCCGCGACGATGCCGCCGTGTACGCGCTGGACGAGGAGCGCGGGGTGGTGTCGACCACCGACTTCTTTATGCCGATCGTGGATGATCCCTACGACTTTGGCCGCATCGCCGCCACCAACGCCATCAGTGATATCTATGCCATGGGGGCCGATCCGCTGATGGCCATCGCCATTCTCGGCTGGCCGGTAAATGTGCTGGCGCCGGAAGTGGCGCGGGAAGTGATTCGCGGCGGCCGTGCCGTGTGTGAAGCCGCAGGCATCCCGCTGGCGGGCGGCCACTCCATCGATGCCCCGGAACCCATCTTCGGCCTGGCCGTCACCGGTGTGGTGGAAAAACGCCGGCTGAAACGCAATGACACCGCCACCGCCGGCTGCAAACTGTATCTGACCAAGCCCATCGGCATCGGCGTGCTCACCACCGCCGAAAAACAGGGCAAGCTGCGCGAGGAAGATATCGGTGTGGCACGTGACCTGATGTGCACCCTCAATCGCCCTGGCAGCCACTTTGCGCGGCTGTCCGGCGTCACGGCGATGACCGACGTCACCGGTTTCGGCCTGCTCGGTCACCTGGTGGAACTGGCGGATGGCAGCGGCCTGTGTGCCGAACTGGACTTCGACGCCGTACCCCGAATTGCCAGCGTGCCCCACTATCTCGAGCAGGGCTGTATTCCCGGCGGTACCGGGCGCAACTTTGAAAGCTACGGACACCGGGTGCGCCTGAATGAGGAAAGCCAGCACCAACTGCTGTGCGACCCGCAGACCAGCGGCGGATTACTGGTGGCCGTTACTCCAGAAGGTGAGGCAGAGTTTCTCGCTGCCGCTCAGGCACTGGATTTGCACCTAGCCCCCATCGGCGAACTGGTGGCTCGGGAAGACGCCGGCCACGATTTCGCGGTGACCCTGCGATGAGCGCGGTGAAAGGCCCACGGCCGGATACCGCCGACTTCCGCGAGATCTTCCTCCACGATGTGCCCATGATCGATACCCGCGCACCGGTGGAGTTCAACAAGGGATCTTTTCCCAACGCGGTTAACCTGCCGCTGATGACCGATATCGAACGCCAGAAGGTGGGCACCTGCTACAAACAGAAAGGCCAGCAGGCGGCAATCGCGCTCGGTCACGAGCTGGTCAGCGGCGCGGTCAAGGAAGCGCGCGTGGCCGCCTGGAGCGAATTTGCCCGCAACCATCCCGAGGGCTACCTGTTCTGCTTCCGCGGTGGCCTGCGCTCCCAGATCAGCCAGCAGTGGCTGTATGAGGCCGGTGTCCCGTATCCGAGAATTACCGGCGGCTACAAGGCAATGCGCACCTTCCTGATCGAGGAAATCGAAAGCGCCGTACGCGAATGCCGCTTTACCCTGGTGGGTGGTATGACCGGTACCGGTAAAACTGAAGTACTGATGCAGCTGGACAACGCCGTGGACCTCGAGGGCCACGCTAACCACCGCGGCTCCAGCTTTGGCAAACGGGCCACCGCGCAACCGCCACAGATCGCATTTGAAAATGCACTGGCGGTGGATTTTCTCAAGCGCCGCACTGCGGGCCAGACGCACTTTGTGCTGGAAGACGAAAGTCGCCTGATTGGCCGCTGTTCTGTGCCACTGTCGCTGCATCAGGGAATGGGCAACTACCCGCTGGTATGGCTGGACGACACACTGGAAGGCCGCGTGGAGCGGATCCTGAAGGATTACGTGGTCGACCTGTGCGCGGAGTTTGTGAAACTGCACGGCGCCGAAGAAGGGCCGGTGGCCTTTACCCAGGCACTGCGCCAGAACCTGGCCAACATCACCAAACGGCTCGGTGGCCAGCGCTACCAGGAACTGGACACCATTATGCAGGAGGCGCTGCAACAACAGACCGCCGATGGCAATGTGGACCGCCACCGGGACTGGATCACCGCGCTGCTGCGGGACTACTACGACCCCATGTACGTCTACCAGGCGGAAAAGAAAGCCGCACGTATCGTATTCCGCGGCAACCAGCGCGAAGTGGTGGAGTATCTGCGCGCACAAGTGCAATAAAGTAAGCCGAATTTTTTCCGACAATCCGTTAATCGTTTTTTCCACTATTGAACTGGAGAACTCGCATGTTAAATCGTGCCCCTCAGCAATGGGCAAAGGTGCTTGTTGCCCTTTGCCTGCTCCCCCTTACCCTGCTTTTCGGCGCTACCGCCAGCGCCGATGAATCCAGCCCTAAGGTACTGCGCGTCTCCGCAATTCCCGATGAAGCGCCCACAGAACTGCTGCGCAAGTTCAAGCCGCTGGGTAGTTATCTGGAACAGCAGCTGGGAATGCCGGTGAAATTTATTCCGGTGACCGACTATGCGGCGGTGGTGGAAAGCCTGGCGGCCGACCGCGTCGACCTGGCCTGGCTTGGTGGATTCACCTTTGTGCAGGCGCGCCTGAAAACCGGCAATGCCATCCCTCTGGTACAGCGGGAACAGGATCGCCGGTTCACCAGCAAGTTCATTACCGCCGACCCCGGTGTGGAAAAATTGCAGGATCTGAAGGGCAAAAGCTTTGTCTTCGGCTCCATCTCATCCACCTCCGGCAGCCTGATGCCGCGCTACTTTATGGCAAAAGACGGTATCGAGCCGGAAACATTCTTCGGGCGAGTGGCCTACTCCGGCGCCCACGATGCCACTGCGGCCTGGGTTCAGGCCGGCAAGGCGGATGCCGGTGTGCTGAATGCCTCGGTGTGGGACAAGCTGGTAGCCAGCGGCAAGGTGGATACCGACAAGGTGCGGGTGCTGGCCACGACGCCGCCCTACTTCGATTACAACTGGACCGTACGCGGTGATCTCTCCCCTGCCCTGACGAAAAAAATCAAGGCCGCTTTTCTGGCACTGGACCCGGCCAATCCCGAGCACAAGGCCATTCTCGATCTACAGGCCGCAGAGCGTTTTATCGAAACGGCTCCGGAAAACTACCAGTCCATTGAAGATGCCGCGCGCTCGGTGGGCCTGCTGAAATGAATATCGCGTTGCGCGGTGTCGGCGTGACCTTCACGCGCGCCACAACCGCGCTCCAGCATCAGCCCCAGATAAATCCGGCGCTGGAGAATATTGCACTCGCCATCAAAGAAGGTGAGCAGGTAGCGATTATCGGGCCTTCCGGTGCCGGTAAAAGCACACTGCTGCGCCTGCTGGCGACCGCGCAGCGGCCCGACACCGGCAACATCGGCATTCTCAATACCTCCCCCTGGTCGATCAGTAGTGGCGCGCGCCAGAAATTGCGCGCGCGAATCGGCCTGATTCAACAGTCGCCTCCGCTGCCACCGCGGCAACGGGTGGTGACCGCCGTCGCCGCCGGTCGCGCGGGTCAGTGGTCGCGATTTAAGGGCCTGCTCAACTTTTTTTATCCGATGGATATTCCAGGTGTGCGCGCAACCCTGGAGAAACTGGATCTGGCGGACAAACTATTCGAGCGCTGCGATCAACTCTCCGGAGGTCAATTGCAGCGTGTCGCCATCGCCCGCGCCCTGTACCAGCAGCCGGCACTGATTCTGGCCGATGAGCCGGTGTCCGCGATGGACCCGGTACTGGCGGAACACACGCTGAATTTGTTGAAGCAGGAAGCGGAACAACACAGCGCAACCCTGGTGGTGAGTCTTCACAATCTGGAACTGGCGATGGGACTGTTTCCCCGGGTCATCGGCCTGCGCGACGGCACCATACTGTTCGACAAACCGGTGGAAAAGATCACCGCCGGCGAGCTGGACCGGCTCTACGCCAACGAACAGCTGCAACCTGCAGTTAACCATGCCGGCCAGGAGCAAACGCAATGGCAGCCACTGACACCACCGCGCTGCCAACCCTGATGACTGACCTTCAGCGATGACGCAACCCAGCATGCACACAGCCGCCGATCCATCGGGATGGCAACAGCGCGATCCGGCGCTCCTGCCCCGCTTGCTGCTGGGCGCCGTGGCGCTACTGCTACTGTGGCCGGGCCTCCATTTCAGTGAACTGAATCCGGGCGTGCTATTCGATAGGGATAACACCCAGGCCATGGGCACATTGCTCAATGGCGCCTGGCCGCCGGCACATAACCGCGAGTTTCTCGAACTCCTGTGGCGATCGACCCTGGAAACCCTCGCCATTGCCGTGGCCGGCATCGCACTGGCACTGCCACCCGCCTTCGCCGCCGCCCTTCTGGTTACCCGCGCCCTGTCTCGCTCGGCATTACACCGGCGCGGACAGCCCTCGCTGCTGGGGCGCAGCCTGCGCCTGCCGGTGCGCGCACTGCTGGTTTTGCTGCGCAGCGTGCCGGAAATCGTATGGGCACTGCTGTTCGTGCGCGCGGTGGGGCTAGGCCCAAGCGCCGGCGTGCTGGCAATCGCCATTACCTATGTGGGGATGCTGGGCAAAGTCTACGGAGAAATTTTTGAGTCGGTGGACCGGCGGCCGGCGGAGGCACTGATCGGCGCCGGCGCTTCGCGGTTTAGCGCATTCCTGTTTGGCGTATTACCCAATGCCGCCGGCGAGATGCTTTCCTATACGGTCTACCGCTGGGAATGCGCCCTGCGCGCCTCGGTGGTGATGGGGTTTGTCGGTGCCGGCGGCCTGGGGCAGCAGCTGGAGCTCTCTCTGCGGATGTTTGCCGGCAATGAGGTCGTCACGATCCTGCTGGTATTTCTGCTGCTGGTTTTGATTGCCGACCAGATCAGTCGCCTGCTGCGGAGTCGGCTACTGTGAAACCGGAAACCACCTCCAGAAAATACCCTTTCCGCTGGGGTAACCTGTTCCTGCTGTTGGCTATCCTCGGCGCGATTGTCACTGCCTTTTGCTTCCTTGCCATCGATTTTTCTGCGCTTGCAGAGCCCGCAACCCTGCATGCAATGGCCGCGTATTTTGCCGAGTTCCTGCAGCCGGATCTGTCCCCCGCCTTTTTACGGGCAGTGGGCCAGGCCGCACTGGAGACCATCGCCATGTCCGCCATGGGTACTTTACTGGCGGCGCTGCTGGGCGCCTGCCTCGCGTTACCGGCAGCGGAATATTTGGGCGGGTTAATGCAGGCGTGTGCGCGCGCTGTGCTCAATGCGCTGCGTTCCGTTCCGGAGCTGGTGTGGGCGGCGCTGATGGTGCTGGCCGCAGGACTGGGCCCCAATGCCGGCACCCTGGCACTCGCCCTGCACACCACCGGTGTACTGGGCCGCCTGTTTGCCGAGGCCCTTGAGAACACCCCTACCACAGCTGCCGATGCGGTACGCAATTGCGGGGGCTCCCGCACCACCGCGTTCCTTTACGGCACCCTGCCGATACTGTGGCCCCAATGGTCCGCGTATACCCTGTACCGCTGGGAAAATAATATCCGCATTTCCAGCGTGCTCGGCTTTGTGGGGGCCGGAGGACTCGGGCAGATGTTGTATATTCACCTGAGCCTGTTTCAGCAGTTTCAGGCAGCGACGGTCATTCTCGCCATCCTGATACTGGTGTTTGCGGTGGACGGGTTCAGCCGGTGGTTAAGGCAGAAATACCTGGCCAAATAAACTGCGCACAATTATTGGATAAGCCAATCACCAGATGTGCTTATGCCGCCTTATTTTCCAGCCAGTGGAACATGGCCGAGCAAACCCGGGGAAAGTTACTGCCCCCTACCGTCCAGTGACAGACGCCGGGCAGCTCCAACAATTGTGCCCGCGCACCATATTTGTTGGCGATAGCACGCTGTATTTTGATCGGGGTAATGCGGTCGACTGTTCCGCCGATCACCAGTACCTGGCACTGTACAGCCTGGGCATCAACCCGGGAAAAGCCATGGGGCAAAAAGCCGCCGACACCGATCTGGAACGTGGCCATACCGGATTCATAGGTGGACATGTCAAATATCTGCCGCTGAACAACCGGAGTTTGAGTATTCGCAATGCCATAGCGGATATGGCTCTCCCTCACCTCGGTCACGCGCCGCCACAATGGAAACCGAAACAGGTTGCGGCCAAAGGTGCGCACCATTGACCAGCTCCAGCTGTTAATGCCGCCGGGGGCCGCCGAGGACAGCAGCACCAGCTTATCAACCTGGACCCTTGCGGCCACCAGCTGTGCCAGTAACCCGCCCATAGAGTGCCCAACCAGAATCGGCGCCGTCTCAAGCGCGTTTACTTTGGCAACAATAAAATCCACATATTCCTGCAGACTGGCCCGGGCCAGCCGGGCCCGGTCATCCGTATCGTACGCCGACTTTTCCTTGTGGTATGGCAGGGTGGGCGCGTGCACCACATACCCCTGCCCCTCAAAAGCCCGCCGGAGTTCCGACAAGGTTTCCGCGGTACTCCACATACCGTGGATCAGCACGACTGGCGGTTTGGAGTTATCCACAGCACTCATACTCAATTCCCCTAACACTCAGTACCCCAAAGGCCCAGCGGTCATGCTGTGGCCTCAAGGTCCTGAGTCACAACGGGAGACGCCGCCCGCTCAAACTGCAATACACCGTCTGCAATCGGATCTTCGGTCAGTGCCTTCTTGTCCTTGCCATAGTGCATGGTTACCACCCATGGGGCTCCCCTGCCCTGACGGGGCATCCGGTCTTTGGCCCGATCCATATAACCGGGAGCAAACCCATCCAGCATACCGACACCACTGGCATTGTTCTCGAGATCAACCGGCCGCGCCACGGAAAGCCCGTGCTTTTCCATATGCTTGAACAGGTTACACAAATAGCGTCCGCCGATATCGGCCTTAAGCGTCCAGGGCGCATTGGTATAGCCAAAGATCCACCCGTAGTTGGGAAGATCCTGCACCATGATGCCCTTGTAAATCATTTTTCCCGGCACGTTTACCGGGTTGCCATCCAGGCGGAATTCCATACCACCCATCAGCTGTACATCCAGGCCGGTAGCGGTAACGATCACATCCGCATCCAGGTGCTGGCCGGACTTCAGCATGATGCCGCTCTCGGTAAAGTGATCGATATGATCGGTAACGATATCCGCCTTGCCAGAACGCAGGGAAGTGAAGAAATCACCGTCCGGCGCTGCGCACAGGCGTTGCTCCCAGGGGTTATAGCTTGGCGAGAAGTGGCGCATATCGAAGTCGGGGCCGACCTGCTTGCGGACATGGGACAGCAACAATTTGCGCATGGCGTTTGGCCACTTCCTACAGGCCAGATACAGGCCGCGCTGCATCAGGATGTTGCGTTTTCTGGCCAGATTGAACACCCACTTCTTCGGCAGGACTTTATTCAGCAGCATGGACAGCTTGTCGGTACCCGGCACCGACATCACATAGCTTGGCGAGCGCTGCAACATGGTCACACCGGCCGCCTTATCCGCCATGCTCGGTACCAGGGTAATGGCGGTTGCACCACTGCCGATAACCACGACTTTCTTGCCGGCGTAATCGAAATTTTCCGGCCAGAATTGCGGGTGAACGATGTCCCCCTTGAATGACTCCTCACCTTCAAAGTGAGGGCGATAACCCTGATCAAAATTGTAGTAACCGGCGCAATTGATCAAGAACGCACAGGTAAATGTTTTCTCTTCACCGGACGGCTCGTGCACTGCGGTGACGGTCCAGCGCTGTCGCGCCTCGGACCAGTCCGCACAGGTGATGGCCAGGCCATACTGCACCTTTTTTTCCAGCCCGAACTCGGTTGCGGTTTCCTTGACGTAATTGCGGATATTGTCGCCTTCGGCCAGCACCTTGTCGGAATACCACGGTTTAAAGTTGAACCCGAAGCTCGCCATATCAGAGTCGGAGCGAATACCGGGGTAACGGAACAGATCCCAGGTGCCCCCCATTCCTTCCCTGCGCTCGAGAATGGCCAGGCTTTTTTGCGGGTGTTCTGAGGCAATATGGCAGGCGGTGCCGATGCCAGAAAGCCCGGCGCCGATGATGATGGTGTCGTAATGCATCGCTGTCACAATGGTCTCCTTTTTTATATGTATTGATGACCAGACCTGAACAATATTTCAGAAATTCCCCTTGACAATATTGACGGATGACGACTATTTTTTGACAAATCGCGACAGGGCGAACCATGTCTGCACCGCCACCCCCGTTGCGAATCCGCAAAACAAGCCGGTAAAAAAATCGGAGCGCCCGTGCCCAACCTGATCAGAGCGACCAATCTGTGGGGATACGACGAGCTGGTCAGAAACCTGGGGGGAGACCCGCGCGCACTGCTCTCCAGACACCGGATTCCCCTGGCCGAAAATCGCGAAGACAATTCGTTCCTGATCTACCGCGATATGGCCGCGCTGTTCGAGGACACCGCCAGAGCGCTCGATTACCCGGAGTTCGGCCTGAAACTCGCCGAATATCAGGGCATGGATATTCTCGGGCCAATTTCCGTGATCGCGCGCAGCTCTGCCACCGTGGGGGAAGCCCTGGATAGCATTGCGCGGTATTTACACCTGCATTGCCCGGCGCTCGGTATACGCAGCACTTTCGAGATGCAGGGGCAGTCCCGGCAGATCAAACTCGAATACTGGATCGATGACGGCAGTGCCTATTCGGTGCAAGCCTACGAGCTGGGGCTCGCCAATGCCATGCAAGTCATGAAGCTGTTGTGCGGAGAGGCATTCAACCCGCTCAGTACCTGTTTCACCCACGCCCGACTGGGCAGCGAAAAGACCTACCGCAAGGTATTTGGCAGCAGGGTGCATTTCAACTAGAGCTGGTGCGGCTTCCTGCTGCCAGACGCCACGCTGTCCATTCCGCTGTCGAGTGTGGACCACCAGACCCGGCAACTGGCGGAGCTTTACCTGGATGCGCAACAGCCCCCCTATACAAGCTCGGTCTCCGAGGATGTTACCAGGCTGATCAGGAGCCTACTGCCCACGGGCCAGTGCAGCAGCGAGACGATTGCCTCACATCTGTCGATGCACAAACGCACGCTGCAGCGGAGGCTGGCAAGCGAGGGCACCACCTATGAAAAGCTGCTGACCGCGGAAAGGCAGGTAATGGCCCGGAATTACCTGATGGAACCCAACCTCAAACTCAGCCAGATCGGCGGCCTGCTCGGGTATTCAGAACAGTCCGCATTCAACCGCGCTTGCCGGGACTGGTTTGGTGCCACACCCCGCACCTATCGCGCCCAGTTACTGAATCAGCGCTGATCGAGACAGAGCCACAGTGGGCAGCTTTCGATAATGTCTACCAATCGCTGTACATTCACCCGCCGTTCGGTAAATCTAAACCACACTTTCATCCCCAACCTAACAGGATCGACACAATGAAGAAAACCTCAGCGTTGATTGCCACCACCCTTCTGGTTTCTGCATCCGCCTTCGCGCAACAACCGGATGCCAGCCAGGTAGACAAAGCGAAAGAACGCGTCGTAGAGCATCGCGAGATGGCGGAAGGCAAGCGTGAAATGGCCGCCGAAAAGCAGCTCAAGAAAGAAGAGAAGCGCATGATGGCCGAAGAAAAGCGTGCCGCCGCTATGGAGAAAAAAGAAGCCCGCAAGGCTGACAAGGCAATGGAAGCGGAAGAGCAATCCACCGCAGGGAAAGAAGAAGCCAAGGGTCTGGAAAAACAACAGGCCAAAAAAGCGGAGCAAGTGCGCAAGGAAATGGATAAGGGATCCGAACAGGGTCAGGCTGCGCGCGCGGAAAACAGCAAAAAGTGGTGGCAGTTCTGGAAGTAATGCGCGGGTAATTGCCCGGTCGGCGCAAGCCCCCCGGTTTGGATTGGGGGGCTGCACACACTGAAGGCTTAGAGATATCCCTCCGCCTTAAGGTCGGCCATGGTGGCCTCAATGCTCTCGCTCAGGGTCACCACCAGAAAGTCGATATTTTCCTTGTTCAGGGTCGACGGCGGAGACAGCATGTTCATGTGTGCTAGTGGGAGCACAATCAGTCCACGAGCCTGACAGTGATCGGCGATGCGGTTACCTACCTTGGCGGCAGAATCGATCAGTTCCTTGGTCTGCTTGTCGGCCACGTTCTCGATACACATCATGTACTTGTGACCAAGCACGTCACCGACGATGGGCAGATCAATCAGGATTTTCACCTGCTCCTCGAAGTAGGCCCCCATCGCCTGCCCTTACTAGGCATTTCGAGAAGTGCACCACCAGCGGATGGCTAGAACCACAGCCAGAATTAGGCCCACCAAAGCAACCACGATAAATCCAGTGTCAGATGCAAACGGAGGAACACCAAAAGTAGGTGACGTTAACAACGCAAAAAGAGAGAAATATAAAGCTAATAGACCAAGCCGCCAGGCTTTAACGAAGAGTGAAATTATAGCTAGTGGAGCCGACACTAGAGATAAAAGTACCGCTGGTGTAAATGCTGCCGCACCAAAATAATAAGCCGCAAGTGATATGACTACAGCCAGAAAACCCGTCGCCATTTTTCCATTCTTTTCCATCTTTTTCATCCCATATCCAAGGCGCAAACAAACCAGAATTTTCCGCTAATCCAAGCAGCACTATGTTAAGCGAGCACCTTGTTGCGAGCGAGACCTAGCAGCAGGCCAAAGCGCCACGCTTAAAGCCAGGAATACTCCAAACAATGCTTGAAAAAACACCCTCGACTCCAATCCACCCAACTCAAAAACTGAATATCTTGGATTACGGGGATCATAATAAACGGTAACCTTTTCCCCAACGGGGTACCTCCTTACCGTTCGACGTGAATAACTTGATCCTGATGCTCTATAGCTCACCGTATTTGAAACGAAAGTATATCCATCTACAACGTATTGATACTCAACGTTATGAGCCGACGACTTGCTACTGCGATTTTTCTCTGATTTTAATATTATCCCGCTAACTGACGCTGAGACATTGGAAGAATAGTAGTCATGAATTTTACTAAAAGCGTCATAACGACTTTCCCAAAATATTAATAAGAAACACCCTGCGGCCAACTTCAGCATTTTATTCATGCTAGCTCTTAACGCCCGCAACAGGGAGGACCAATGCTGTACACACATTTCGCAAAACTGGCAGCGCAGCGACCTGCCAAGAACGCGCACAAGATAAGCTGTCTCGCGGAGAGGCGAAGTCCCAGAGCAAACTGCCCGGCTTTGTTATTATCTGGAACTACTTAAGAGGCCGCTTAAAAAAATGCACCTCGTCTTCAGCGACATAGACTAGCTCCCAGCCTTGCTCCCCGAGTTCATTTATTTTTTTATGATACAAGCTAATAAGTTCGTCAGTCTCGACATTCGAAATATCTAACTGGTGAACCGGACTCTTTCGATTAAGAGGATCTATAACCACTCTTTTACACTCCCACTTATTGGGATTATTTGCTTCTGATAGGCACCCCGATAGCATGACCGAAAACAGGAATACTCCAAAATATTTAACTACGTATTTGATAGGTTTTCTCCTTTTAACTAGATAAGGATCATAACGCCGCGCTCAGAGCCGGACAATTTTTGGCGCTTTGTTATGCATTTTTCAGCGCACTTTGTTCAAAATAGAGCCCGCGATACTCACATGAGATTTCGCGGACATAATTAGAACCAATTTTTCTCTGAGTGCTGGGCTCTCAAGCCCTTTAGCCACCCCCTCCAGTTTCGCATCTTTTTCAGCTTCTACTATGCTTTCTTTTAAGCCCGGATATTCATCTATAGTGAATTGATACAATAATTTACAAGTACCAACTTCGGCTAATGGCTTTTTCGAAAGCTTTGCATCTGTAACGCACTCTATAGACATCTTTCTATATTCAGAAGCCTTAGCATCTAGAGCTTTAAGATGAGAAATTTCATCTGACCCAATACAACTTAAAGGGAAAATCAGCAATAAAGAAAATAGGTTATTTAGTTTCATTTCTTTCCTATTGATGCATAACGCCCACGGCAGGGGCGGCTTATCTTATGCGCGACTTGCGCAAAAATGGGAGCGAAGCGACCGCGCAAAACGTGCATAAGGTAAGCCGCCCCGCGAAGGCCCGAAGGGCCAGAGCTTCACTGCCCGTGATTGTTAAGTGTGGCATTTCTCAATGCTCACCTCATACACACCATCTTTAGGCTGCAACATTTCTACGTGCTTAATCCTGCGTTTTTCATGCCAACCACAAAAATTGAAGTCTTTTTCTGTTTGGTGGCAGATGGCTAATGCTGCCTGGATATTTCTTGCTTTTACATTGATGCAATTCAATTTTGTGCACGAACCGCTACTTTCAATTTTCACCATAAATGAACGGTGCGCAGTAGCTTCAGATATACAATTCGCTTGAGCAACCGTAGTGACTGAAAAAATAAGTAGAGCTACGTTTATTACTATTCCAAGTGATTTCATCGGTACTGACACTTAACGCCCACAGCAGGGGCGACCAATGCTATGCACATTTTGTACGAAATTGGGAGCGCAGCGACCCGCACAAAATGTGCATAGCGTTGGGCGTCCCGCGGAGGCCCGAAGGGCCGGAGCAACCTGCCTGTGATTGTTATGTTTAGTCGGACACCTCATCCTTACACCAAACATCTAAGGCTCGATACGCCCACCAATCGTTGCGGTTGTCCCGCATGTATTTTAAGTATTTTTTTATTGCTTTCTTTTGTTCAGATGAAAATGTATCAGTATGGTCCCAAGGGCTACACAACATATGACCAGTATGATTGCATACATTGCTAGGGCTCTCCTCTCCATACTTAAGGCTGTAGATCATGAACGCAGGTAGATAATACCGAAAACCAATTTCATCGATATTTGCCAAGCCAAAATCATTTTCTTCAAGTTCTTTATCAGGAACTTCTGTCCATTTTTCATCCTGCTCAGTGGGAGGAATAGCCAGTACCTCCTCCTCACTGAAGCCATCATCGAGCGCTGTCGACTGCGAGAGGGTCATTCCTCCAATCCGAGAAACGCCATCAAAGGCCTTTTTAATTCTTTCTATAATTTCCAGAGTATCATTCATGACTAAGTTGAAACATAACGCCCAGCGCAGGTGAAGCCAGCGCGGAGCACTTTTTGTGTTAATGTTTGAGCGCCAGCGAGTAACACAAAAAGTGCGTAGCGTTGGCTGTCGCTCTGCCGCTGATTGTTATGTGTTTTTCGCGCGGTAGTATGCATCACGGAACCTATAAACTCTCTTGAACAGATCAGGATGAGAATCTACAAGCTCTTGCCCCCATTCTTTCTCCAAGTTACTTGAAATCAAAGAGTAAGTTAATTCACTGCCTGAAACTAATTGGCTTAGCATTCCGCCGATCCCGACAGTCTCCCAGCTTAATTTTTCATGCATATCCGACTTCACATGGTAAGAGCTTGCGAGATCTTCAAGGTTCTGAAGTAACTCCCTTCCTTCTTTTATTAGATATTCCATGTTAATCGTACTCACTATCTCACTGACACATAACGCCCACGGCAGGGGCGGATTCCCTTATGCGCGTTTTGCGCGAAAATGGGAGCGAAGCGACCGCGCAAAACGTGCATAAGGTAAGCCGTCCCGCGGAGGCCCAAAGGGCCGGAGCTTCACTGCCCGTGATTGTTAAGCTTTTCACTCGGACCATGGGCCAGCGCCTTGGGAGCCCATACCTAAAAGAGCACTACTTACCCCTAGATCAATTCTTAGTGCCTCTTGCGAAAATTCGATAGAACTTAATTTTTGATAATACTTGTACTGCGCGGGAGATAATGCGAGGGCGTACGCATACTCCTCATGCTCGCCTTCTAGCCCCGCGGCTGCAAGAGCACTTTTTACTTGATTGAATTTCAAGTTTCTGCTCTTTCCATATTCACCTTTCAATTTAAAGACAAACACGGTGCGAATCTTGCGAAGCTTTCTCCTTTTGTTCCACCAGCGCTTTATTAGGTTCATCGTTTCTATGCTTAACGCCGTGCTCAGGGACGGCTTACTTTGTGCGCATTTTGCGCGAATATAGGAGCGCAGCGACTGCGCAAAAGGTGCACAGAGTAAGACGTCCCCTGCAGCACCTTGTATGGTCTACTTCCCCCGAATCCGGTAAGTTGAAGCCCGTAACATCTCTCACCATGTTACCGGCCGCCCAGCCCGATGCTCGCCAGATCTTCAAAGATCGTTAACAAGCCTGGGCGGGTGGCCGACCCGATTTACAAACTCGAACAGTCGAATGGGCTTCAAGCCCGAATTTAGCAAGGACGAGTCATCATGACAAATCGTAAAAGTGCTGAGGCGGGAGTTAACGTGGGCGTGGATATTGGAAAGGATTTCCTGGATTTCTATATTCACGAGAGAGACGTTCATTGGAGGTCCGATAATACCCTGATGGCATCAAATACCCTCAACCGGTTAGCTCGCTATAAGGTTGCCAGGCTGGTGATGGAGGCCACAGGCCGCTACGAATTGCCATTGGCGGAAGCCGGATTTGAGCGCGATATGCCAGTCATTATCGCCAACCCCCGTGCAATTCGTCGCTACGCCGGTGCTGTGGAACAGCTCGCCAAAACGGATAAGCTCGATGCCGCACTGATTGCCGAATTCGCCGCGAGGATCCAGCCAACACCAAGTAGATCACAAGGGAAAAATCTAAGAAAAATCAAAGACCTACTGGCTCGACGTCGCCAACTCATGAATATGAGAACACGCGAGCTAAACAGGCAGTCAATCATGGGGGATGGCGTACTGGCCAGCACTTATCGGAGGCTGATCAAGCAGCTGGATAAGGAAGTTGAATGGGTGGACGAGCAACTGAGTTCAGCGATTGAAAAGAAGCCGCTTGGGAGGAAAAGAAAGCTCTATTGAAAAGCGTTCCTGGCGTTGGCGATGTTTTGGTACACACGCTACTCGGAGATCTCCCCGAGCTCGGCACACTGAATAACAAGCAAATAGCCGCTCTTACTGGCGTCGCGCCAATGAATCGGGACAGCGGAAAGCTCCGTGGCAAGAGAAGAATCAGAGGTGGCAGATCAACTGTACGCGTGGTTCTGTATATGGCGACAGTAAGTGCCACCCAGTGCAACCCAGTAATCAAAGCGCATTACCGAAAACTGGTCGCTCAGGGCAAGCATAAAAAAGTAGCTTTGACAGCTTGTATGCGGAAAATGGTCACGATCTTGAACGCTATGGTTCGAGATGGAGAGGTTTGGGCTGCATAGCTTTATGAGCGGGGTTGCAACCACAGTCGCTTGTTAGCCTAGAGATCTTCAGTTGGCAACTCTGCCCTGATATGGCTACTGACGACCTCAATATTCTCATAGTTTTTCCCATAATCTGCTGAGGTACCCCAAAACCAGGGCTTACTTTCAATAGAAAGTTTCATCAATTCTGGAGAAACTTCCTTTATGCAAAAGTTTAATTTTTCACCAAAAGATCTAAAGCTAATTCCTACGCTGGCGGTCACTACCCGATTGATTCTATCAACATTTTTTAACTTTGATTTCTTGATCAGTTTTAATGCTGAGAGACAAGTAGAGAGAGTTTTTTCAAAGTCTGCGTGAACATGGAATTCTCTATATTGCTCCACTTCATATGTGAGCTCTTTCTTTTCTTCTGGAATGTCTTTCGTGTAGCGCTTATGGAGCCAAGAAACAAATGTGGCCATAACCCATGCTGCCGCTCCTCCAACCAATCCATTTACGATAACTGGCTTTAATTCCACTCTTACTCCTTGGAGGCTAACGCCGCGAGCAGCGGCAGCTTGCTTTGGGCGCTTTATGCGCCAAAATGGGAGCGAAGCGACCTGCGCATAAAGTGCACAAAGTAAGCTGTCCGGTGGAGGCCCGCAGGGCCGGAACGAAATGCCTCGGCTTGTTATAGGTTTTTACCAAAGTTTCCACCAAGGTCTGACTTTAGACACAGCTGGCTCACTAGGGCGATAAATTTTTTCACTTTGCCCATCTGCTACCGTAATATCCAAAAGTAATGCTTTCTCTAAGATAAATGGAAAAAGCTCATCAGCTCTTGAATATATAATTGCCAGCATCCCCATCTTACTTGCGAAATTGCTTAGCATTGGTCCATCGGCCCACGGACTATTTTCCATTTCAGGATCATCGTCTTCATAGCTACACAAGCATGGATATTTATCTGTCAGAACTTTATGCAATGCTATGATTTTCTCATGCGCTCCAGACTTATCCTCATAGTACTCTTCTCTGAGTTCTTCAATATATTTCCAAGCTGCATCATTTTCTTCTGGTACATCTGTGAGTATTAAATCTAAAGTAAAGCTCATACTACTTTTGACCTATAACGCCCAGCGCAGGCGCAGCCAGCGCGGAGCGCATTTTGTGTTAATGTTTGAGCGCCAGCGAGTAACATGAAAGGTGCGTAGCGTTGGCTGTCGCTCTGCCGCTGTTTGTTAGCATTTTATTGGTTGATGAACTTGTTTCGGTCCCTCAAGATCGTAACAAGCGTAGATGGCCCATAAATAGCCATAAATAAATATGTTCCCAAAACCAGTAGAGCCATAAATTGGCCGCCAATTGAGTAGGAAAATATTTCAAAAAGTGAGCTATCTTGCTTTCCTAAGCTAATTTTTTCTGGATTTTCAGGTAGAGTTAAGACTGGTACAGACTTACCTACGGGAAGACTATAACTAAACCCCTCAATTAATCTATTCTCATCTATTTGAAGCTCATAGTAATAGGTTGTACCACTTCTACCACTTCGACTTGTATGATCAAGCGCAATAATTTCAGCATTTTTTTCTATGCCGTACTTCCAAAATATGTATGTATCTTTGGCAGAATAAAGTCCAGCCCAAATCAATAAGGGGAATCCCGCCAAGAGAAAAAGATACAAGAACCAGTTCCAAATTTTCTTCATGGGTAACTCTGAATGCTAACGCCCGCAACAGGGGCGACCAATGTTGTGCGCCTTTTGCGCAATAATGGGAGCGTAGCGACCGCGCAAAAGGTGCACAGCGTTGGGCGTCCCGCGCAGGCCCGAAGGGCCGGAGCACTCCTGCTTGCGTTTGTTAAATGTTGGCAGCGCAGGATTAATCACTACCTCCGCCACCACTAGCTCCATCATTTCCAGGGTGCGCGTCTTGCGCGGATGCCGCATCTGGCGTTTTATAATTCGGACTGGTATCTGCTGGTTGAGAAAAATGAATTACAGTTACTCCTCCCACTACAGGAAACAACCAAACCAAGAAACATTGAATTATCTTTTGGCTTCTGTGGGAATAGTCAGAACGCATACACCTATATGAAGCGTACAGGTTAAAACAGGCTAACAAGATTAGTGCGATGATTAGTATGTATTCTTGCTTCATAGACATTTAACGCCGCCAGCAGGGGCAGCTTACCTTGTGCGCCATTTGCGCAATAATGGGAGCGCAGCGACCTGCGCAAAAGGTGCACAAGGTAAGCTGTCCCGCGGAGGGCCGCAGGCCCGGAGCTTCACTGCCTGGCTTTGTTAGCAGTGAAGCTCGTCAGTGGACCTCTTATAAGGTGGCCGTCATAGAAAATAATAGAAGGACCATCAGGATATACCAAACAGCACAATAACTGTTAGATGTAGATACCTCCATGATGTTGCGTAGACTTCTATTATGTTCTGAAAACTTTTCAAAAGCATTCCTAGGGTTTTCACTCAGCAGGTATAAATGTGCTGAAAATAATATAAGCGCTGGAATCAGAAATACAGAGAGTACTAGTGCGTCACTCTTCCCGAAAAAATTTCTTGCCAAGGTAAAAAAACTATTGACTGAGCTGAGATCTCTATCCACTTTTAGCAATAAAACGAAATACAGTATTACTATCAATGCAACCACGCCCTGTGGAGCACCGTAGTTCCAACCATGCGGATTACGCGCTACGCGAATCACTGGACCAAAAGTTATCCATATTAATGATGCTAGGTAGCTAGTGACTCTCATAAGAAATCCGGACTGCTAACGCCGCGCACAGGGGCGGCTTACTTTATGCGCGTTTTGCGCGAAAATGGGAGCGCAGCGACCAGCGCAAGACGTGCATAAAGTAAGACGTCCCGTTGCTGCGCTTTGTTAGCTGTGGATCTGGCACTCGATCTCGCCGTAATTACCACCAATTGACGGATCTCCTGGAAACTCTAAGGAGTCAGTTAAACCTGAACCGATACCATCGGTCCATTGACTGCCGGTATACACTTTTAAGCACTCTATTTCGTCTTGCGTTAACGGACTACTGGAAGTGTACTCAGTTGAAATAACCACCGATTTTGTATCTTTTGAATACTCAAAGCGAATTAACCCACCCGAAATATTTAGGTGGCCAAGTTTATTTTTCTCTTCTTCGCCATCTAGCAAGTAATCAGAACAGGACTCTTCATCATAGGCAACTCCATGAAGAGCTTCCAGAGCTTTAGGATTTTTGACAGGAACAGGGTTGTCACCATCCCAATTAAAAAACTCTACTTCTTGCAAGAACTTTATTTTCATTGCTTTTCCTTACTACACAGCTAACGCCCACAGCAGGGGCGGCTTACTTTGTGCGCGTTTTGCGCGAATATGGGAGCGAAGCGACCGCGCAAAACGTGCGCAAAGTAAGACGTCCCGCGGAGGCCCGAAGGGCCGTAGCATACTGCCTGTGATTGTTATGGATTTACCTCTTTCGCCAATTCTTTAGTGGTCTTTTCCAGAAAATATCAGCGCTTTCTAGAACGCCGCTAGTGAATGATCTTAACTCTTTCTCTTTAACGGTAAAATTAAGTACCTGGTCTTCCAAATAAACATTTACAAATATACCGCGGTCAACTCTATAGAGAAATATTTTCCCATCCCACCCGTCAAAATCCGACCACAATAGTTCTTGCTCATTGCTATCAATCCACGCTTCAACATCAGAAGCAAATTGATACAATGAGAACGCTATTTCTTTATGGGCCGGACGTCCTGCAGCAAGTACCTCTACATTTGCGTCGACAAAATATCCTGGAGGAATACCTGAAATACAAGACTCATCCGCGCCTTGACCGTAAATTTCCTCTAAGCTCTGAAACCTGTACTTTATTGAGACTTCGTCACACATTCCAACGATCCATAACGCCCAGCGCAGGCGCAGCCAGCGCGGAGCGCCTTTTGTGTTAATGTTTGAGCGCCAGCGAGTAACACGAAAGGTGCGTAGCGTTGGCTGTCGCTCTGCCGCTGTTTGTTAGCATTTTATTGGTTGATGAACTTGTTTCGGTCCCTCAAGATCGTAACAAGCGTAGATGGCCCATAAATAGCCATAAATAAATATGTTCCCAAAACCAGTAGAGCCCTAAATTGGCCGCCAATTGAGTAGGAAAATATTTCAAAAAGTGAGCTATCTTGCTTGCCTAGGCTAATTTTTTCTGGATTTTCAGGTAGAGTTAAGACTGGCACAGACTTACCTACGGGAAGACTATAACTAAACCCCTCAATTAATCTATTCTCATCTATTTGAAGCTCATAGTAATAGGTTGTACCACTTCTACCACTTCGACTTGTATGATCAAGCGCAATAATTTCAGAATTTTTTTCTATGCCGTACTTCCAAAATATGTATGTATCTTTGGCAGAATAAAGTCCAGCCCAAATCAATAAGGGGAATCCCGCCAAGAGAAAAAGATACAAGAACCAGTTCCAAATTTTCTTCATGGGTAACTCTGAATGCTAACGCCGCGCTCAGGGGCGGCTTACTTTGTGTAGTTTATGTGCAAATATGGAGCGAAGCGACTGCACATAAAGTGCACAAAGTAAGCCGTCCCGTTGCAGCGCTTTGTTATGCATTTACTTGAGGGACCTGATTTTCTCGAGCTTTTCCTCGAACTCTGCCCCTTCAATATTAAAAGTTGAAAGCTCGACGTCACAAATAGTGAGCCAAGGGTATTTGACGTACTCGTTCCTCTCACCGACAAATGCCAAGTAATAGATGCCCGGGATCAAACCAACCAAACCAGTACCATACCCCAAGACCTCTACAACTTTACCCTCTTTCTCTTCTGACCCTTTAAAGGACTCAATTAAGCGATATGTAGCCTGACTGTATCCGATTTCTTGCCCATCAAATTCTGTGGTTTTTAACTCTGTAGCCACTACCTGGAACAGTAATACAGATTTGGCTTCTTTAAACTTTTCTTCCTCGCTCTTGTCAGGCCCACACTGAAATCCAAATGAGAGAGATGAAATAAGTGAAAATATGATTGTCGCTATGATTTTTTTCATGATTGCATAACGCCCAGCGCAGGCGCAGCCAGCGCGGAGCGCAGGCGCAGCCAGCGCGGAGCGCATTTTGTGTTAATGTTTGAGCGACAGCGAGTAACACAAAAGGTGCGCAGCGTTGGCTGTCGCTCTGCCGCTGTTTGTTATGGCTGACTTGGCACGGTGCCGCACCCATACTCCGCGGCCGCCGCCACCCCTGCCTCTGAACTCTTAAATGCAAACCCATTGTGAAGCACCCAAATACCATCTTTCTTTGCAAAGACTGAGCATGTACAACGGTTTTCGGCTTCACTAGTGCTATTGCCGACGCAACCGACTATCTGAGGCTCTCCTTCATCACTTAGACCAAGCTCTTTCCAATACCAGCCCTCTAAATCTTGTGCGGCCACACCATTAATAGTCGGGTTGGCCTCCAAGAACTCATCAACTTGCGCTAAAGCAAGAGCAGAGAATGTATAAAAGATTATTGCCAATAACTGCACTAATTTATTCATGGGCCATAACGCCCGCAACAGGGGCGACCAATGCTATGCACGTTTTGTGCGAAAATGGGAGCGCAGCGACCCGCAAAAAACGTGCATAGCGTTGGGCGTCCCGCGGAGGCCCGAAGGGCCGGAGCATTCTGCTTGCGTTTGTTATGCATGGGGTACTGCAGAGCCCTGGTGCTAGATTGGAGTTCCAGCACACTCACACTCTTTCTCAATTTTTTTCTGCTTTGGAATACTAACCGGTAGCAATACTGTGTCAGCTACTGCGCTCAAAGGTAGATCCAATGCGATCACCGGAATAAATAGCATTTTCAATGGATTTTCTTGTTGTACAGCCGAACACATGAGCGCCAAATCGGCAGTTACACCACCGTAAATATAGTTGTTGTTAGGATGGCACTTCTTGTGTTCTATATTGTGCGTATAGCGTAGAGTCGTTCCACAACCAGACACCGCCAAGATGGTGATAATTATTGCCAATTTTTTCATAGTTGATGCATAACGCCGCCAGCAGGGGCAGCTTACCTTGTGCGCGATTTGCGCAATAATGGGAGCGTAGCGACCTGCGCAAAACGTGCACAAGGTAAGCTGTCCCGCGGAGGGCCGCCGGCCCGGAGCTTTACTGCCTGGCTTTGTTAACACCTACAATCCTGCGGGCGTCTGCAACTCTTGATTGCTCTACGGGCTTAATGTACTCACAACTAAAGACTTGCAGTGCACCTTTATACGTATTGGCTACAACTAAATACGTAATTCCAGTCTCAAATTGATACTTGCACGCGCAAATATCATTACTTGCCGTAACTACATCCCTAGATACATTACCCTTTATCGTCTCGTGAACTTCGAATTGTACTTCCACTCTGAGAACAACAGGTTCTGCACCCTCTTGCTCATAGATCGTTGTCTGAACGCTCTCTGTTTTACCTACGAAAATAACTTGCGCTCTTTCAACGGCTAACTCAAACGCATCTCTACCAGTGCTGCTAGCTATCATCTCATTTTTAGATTGCGTCCAGCACGTTGTAGCGAGAGCCGGAGTGCTAAAAACAATAAACCACAAAGTTACGATGTATTTCATGTGTTAACAGTTATATCGTGGGCGAAGTGCGCTATTTTATCTGCCCACTATCCGCCGCGGTATTTTGCGTCAAGAATGCGCGCCAGGCCCCATGACGTCAAGCTTTCCGGTAATCCGTCAACCATACACCCCACAGCATAATGAGTCACTTTGCCCACTATCACGTCCTGGCTCACCCCGTCTAAGTCATTGATTATATTTATATTTCCAAGGTATAGCTCTTTCGGCTGGAGATAGTGGGCACTGTAATTGCTTGTAATCGGATATGACTAGCAATCACCCAAAATACTGTATATAAAATCAGTATAAGTTCCTTGATGATGGTGCCCACATGGAAGATGTACCTCACCCACTACCGCCCCACCCAATTAGATTCATGGATCGCCTGCGTGCCTTTATGCGAGCTAGACGACTGGCATACAGGACGGAGGAAACCTATTGCCGGTGGATTCGTGACTATATCCGCTTTCACAATATGGAGAGACCGGAGGACCTCGGGGCTGAGCAGATTGACAACTGGCTTTGCCACCTCGCCTGCAACCGTTCTGTATCCATCAACACCCAGAAAACCGCCCTCAATGCCGTGGTGTTCCTGTACAGACAGTTCTTGCGCCGTGAAATCGGTCAATTGAGTTTTACCCGCGCCAATAAGGGGCGAAAGTTGCCCGTCGTATTTAGTCACGACGAAGCAATGCGTGTACTGTCCCTCCTTACGGGCCAAAGTTGGCTGGCAGCGTCGCTGATGTATGGTGCGGGATTGCGGATAATGGAGGCCGTGCGCCTGCGTATAGGTGATTTGGACTTTGGCGAATCTTCCTTGACTGTCAATGAAGCCAAAGGCAGTAAGGCACGTCGAGTACTGTTACCCCGGTCACTCGTTAACCCCTTGCAAAACCAGATTGATATGGTCTTGGCTTTAAACCGCCAGGATCGGATAAAGGGTTTCGGGTCTATCTACATGCCGGGTGTAAAGTCTTCTAATTCGACGCACAGTAGCCCGGGATTACTGTATCTATTCCCCGCGGATAGGCCTGCCTTTTGTCCGCAGTTGCAAGTGACTCGCCGTCATCATATCCGTGAACAACAGGTACGTCGCGCTGTGGCACGCGCAATTATTAAGGCCGATGTAAAAAAGGCTGCAAGCTGCCATACCTTTCGTCATTCATTTGCCACCCAGCTACTCGCAGCAGGGACAGATATTCGAAAGATACAGGAGCTGCTAGGACACAGTAACGTAAAGACAACAATGATCTATACCCATGTTATCGGCACACATACAGAGGAAACTCACAGCCCACTGGATAACCATATCCAGTGACAAGGGTTGTGTGGACAAAATCAGGGCAGAAAGCACAGATTGCATTACAAAAGCCTCTGGCCAATTTTATCGAGGCAAAAAAAACGGGCCCACTAGGGCCCGTTTTTTGGGAAGCAATTAGCCGATTACCAGCCAGTTACTTCCTTCAGTGCATTACCGATTTCCGCCAGGGAGCGGACGGTTTTAACACCAGCGTCTTCCAGAGCCGCAAATTTCTCGTCTGCAGTACCTTTACCACCGGAGATGATCGCACCGGCGTGGCCCATGCGCTTTCCGGGAGGAGCGGTTACACCAGCGATGTAGGAAACGACCGGCTTGGTGACGTTTTCCTTGATGTAAGCAGCTGCTTCTTCTTCAGCGGAACCGCCGATCTCGCCGATCATAACGATCGCTTCGGTCTGCGGGTCGTTCTGGAACATTTCCAGAATGTCGATGAAGTTGGAGCCCGGGATGGGGTCGCCGCCGATGCCCACACAGGTGGACTGGCCGAAGCCGTGGTCGGTAGTCTGCTTTACGGCTTCGTAAGTCAGAGTACCGGAGCGAGACACGATGCCCACTTTGCCCGGCTTGTGGATGTGGCCCGGCATGATGCCGATTTTGCACTCACCCGGAGTGATCACGCCCGGGCAGTTCGGGCCGATCAGGCGTACGCCCAGCTCGTCGCACTTAACCTTGGCATCCAGCATGTCCATGGTAGGAATGCCTTCGGTGATGCACACGATCAGCTTGATGCCGCCGTTGGCCGCTTCCAGGATGGAATCCTTACAGAACGGCGCCGGTACGTAGATAACGGATGCTTCTGCACCGGTAGCTTCTACGGCTTCTTTTACGGTGTTGAATACCGGCAGGCCCAGGTGAGTCTGGCCGCCTTTGCCCGGGGTTACACCGCCGACCATTTTTGTACCGTACTCGATAGCCTGCTCGGAGTGGAAAGTACCCTGGGAGCCGGTGAAGCCCTGACAGATTACTTTGGTGTCTTTGTTAATCAGTACTGACATGATTATTTACCCTCCGCAGCTTTAACCACTTGCTCTGCCGCGTCGGTCAGGCTGGTGGCAGCGATGATGTTCAGGCCGCTGTCGCTCAGAACCTTGGCACCCAGGTCTGCGTTGTTACCTTCGAGGCGAACAACAACCGGGATCTTAACGCCAACTTCTTTCACAGCGCCGATTACGCCTTCTGCGATCATGTCGCAGCGTACGATGCCGCCGAAGATGTTGATCAGAACGGCTTTCACGTTCTCGTCGGACAGAATGATCTTGAACGCTTCAACCACGCGTTCTTTGGTCGCGCCGCCGCCTACGTCCAGGAAGTTCGCAGGCTTGCCGCCGTGCAGGTTCACGATGTCCATGGTACCCATGGCCAGGCCAGCACCGTTTACCATGCAGCCGATGTTGCCATCCAGCGCTACGTAGTTCAGGTCCCACTTGGCTGCGTGTGCTTCGCGCTCGTCTTCCTGAGACGGGTCGTGCATTTCACGCAGGTCCGGGTGACGGTACAGTGCGTTGCTATCGATGACGATTTTCGCATCGAGGCAGTGCAGGTTTTTCTCTGGGGTGATTACCAGCGGGTTGATTTCCAGCAGGGCCAGATCTTTCTCTTCGAACATCTTGGCGAGGCCCAGGAAGATCTTGGTGAACTGCTTGATCTGATCGCCTTCCAGGCCCAGCTGGAATGCCAGCTCGCGGCCCTGATAAGGCTGAGCGCCTACCAGCGGGTCGATGGTGGCTTTCAGGATTTTTTCCGGGGTCTCTTCCGCAACTTTCTCGATCTCAACACCGCCTTCGGTGGAGGCCATGAATACGATGCGACGGGTAGCACGGTCCATCACTGCGCCCAGGTACAGTTCCTGGTCGATGTCGGTGCAGCTTTCCACGAGGATGCGGGAAACCGGCTGGCCGTTTTCGTCTGTCTGATAAGTTACCAGGTTGTTACCCAGCCACTTCTTCGCAAATTCTTCAATTTCCGCTTTGGAATCTACCAGCTTAACGCCGCCCGCTTTACCGCGGCCACCAGCGTGCACCTGGGCTTTAACAACCCACTTGTCTCCGCCGATTTCGTCTGCTGCCGCTGCTGCTGCTGCCGGGGTTTCCGCTGCGATGCCTTTGGAAACCGGCAATCCGTATGCTGCAAACAGTTGTTTGCCCTGATACTCATGCAAGTTCATAGTCAATACCAATTCACATTTGAAATGTGTTTACCAATTGCAGATTGCTCTGCACCTTTAGACAGTCCTCTGGTGGTGCTTTTTACAAAACCAGAATCCTGAAATGAAACCGGGGCGGCAACTAACTTACCGCCCCGAAATATTACGTCGATTACTTCTTGCGCTTTTTACGGTTGGCGATGTGAATCGCGTGACCGTTTACCGCAAGCGCCGCTTCCTTAACGGTCTCGGACAGGGTCGGGTGACCGAATACGGTCATGCCGATGTCTTCAGCGCTGGAACCGAATTCCATTGCGATTGCCACCTGCTGCACCAGATCAGCAGCAGAAGGACCTACAATATGGGCGCCGAGCACGCGGTCAGTTTCCGCGTGGGCGATAATCTTCACCATACCGCTGGTGTCATTCGCCGCAACGGCGCGACCAGATGCAACAAACGGGAATACCCCTACGTTATAGGGTTCGCCATCCGCTTTCACCTGCTCTTCGGTGCGGCCAACCGCAGCGATTTCCGGGTGGGTATAGATCACGTTCGGGATCACATCGTAGTTCATCATCGGCTTCTGGCCGGCGATGCGCTCGGCAACCACCACACCTTCTTCCGACGCCTTGTGCGCCAGCATGGGACCACGCACCACATCGCCTACCGCCCAGACGCCCGGAGCGGAAGTCATGCACAGGTCGTTGACGTAGATAAAACCGCGCTCGTCCATTTTTACGCCGGCATCTTCAGACAGCAGGCCTTCGGTGTACGGGCGGCGGCCCACACAGACGATCAGCTTGTCGAAGGTTTCCTTCTGCTCTTTGCCGTCTTTGTCCTGATAAGTGACAACGACTTCTTTACCTTTGACTTCAGTGCCGGTTACCCGGCAAGACAGGCGAATATCCAGGCCCTGCTTTTTGAAGATTTTCTGGGACTCTTTGGCAATCTGCTGATCCATAATGGACAGGAAATTGTCCAGTGCTTCCAGAACTACAACATCGGCACCCAGGCGGCCCCATACAGAGCCCAGCTCCAGGCCGATAACGCCCGCGCCAATCACACCCAGTCGCTTCGGTACAGAGGTGAATTCCAGCGCACCGGTAGAATCGACGATGATCTTGTTGTCCACCGGCGCCGGCGGAATGTTTACCGGCACAGAGCCGGAAGCGAGGATCACATTGTCCGCTTCGTAAGTGGTGGACTTGCCGTCTTTGTCGGTCACTTCCACTTTCTTGCCAGCCAGCAGCTTACCGGTACCTTCGATGGAAGTTACCTTGTTCGCCATGAACAGTCCGGAGATACCGCCAGACATCTGCTTAACAACGCCGTCTTTGCGCTCGATCATTTTCTTGACGTCGATCTTTACCTTGCCGGTATCGATGCCGTGTACGTCGAGAGAATCTTTGGCTTCGTGGTATTTCCAGGAGCTGTCCAGCAGCGCCTTGGAAGGGATACAGCCCACATTCAGGCAAGTACCGCCATTAACGGTCTTGCCGTCTTTGTTTACCCATTTTTCAACACAGGCAGTTTTCAGACCCAGCTGCGCTGCGCGGATTGCGGCCACATAACCACCGGGGCCGGAGCCGATTACTATTACGTCAAATTTTTCTGACATGGTCTGTTCCAAATTTGAGTGGATTCAACGAATGCGGTGTTTCCGCATCGCCGGGGATCTGCCCGGCTTTCCTGAGGCGGTCTTGGTGCCGCTGATGCCTGAAGTTATTCACAGGCTCATATGCTTCGGGCGGTTACCGAATACACCGGAAACCGCCCTTTCTCCAAAAATCGAACGACTTAGACTTCGAGCAGGATACGCGCCGGGTCTTCGATCATTTCCTTGATCGCTACCAGGAAGCCAACTGCTTCCTTGCCGTCGATCAGGCGGTGGTCGTAAGACAGGGCCAGGTACATCATCGGCAGGATTTCTACCTTGCCGTCTACTGCCATCGGACGCTCCTGAATCTTGTGCATACCGAGAATAGCGGTCTGCGGCGGATTCAGGATCGGAGTGGACAGCAGGGAACCAAACACACCACCGTTGGTGATGGTGAAGGTGCCGCCGGTCATCTCTTCGATAGACAGCTTGCCGTCGCGCGCACGCAGGCCCAGATCACGGATATTGTTTTCCATGTCCGCCAGGCCCATGTTTTCTGCGTTACGCAGAATCGGAACGACCAGACCTTTCGGAGAGGAAACGGCAACACCGATGTCCTGGTAGCCGTGGTAAACAATGTCGTTACCATCGATGGACGCGTTCACCGCGGAGTAACGCTTGAGTGCTTCAACCGCTGCTTTTACGAAGAAGCCCATAAAGCCCAGACGAGTGCCGTTGTGGGTCTTCTCGAACAGGTCTTTGTAGTTCTTACGCAGATCCATGATCGGCTTCATGTTCACTTCGTTGAAGGTCGTGAGCATGGCGGTGGACTGAGAAGCATCCAGCAGTCGCTCGGCGATGCGCTTGCGCATACGGGTCATGGGTACGCGCTTCTCGACACGCTCACCCGGCGCAACCTCTACCTGCGCTGCAGCAGCCGGAGCCGCTGCAGCAGCCGGAGTGGAGCCCGCTTTCATCACGTCTTCTTTAAGGACACGACCGCCTTTGCCGGTGCCTTCTACACCACCCAGGTCCACGCCTTTTTCTGCCGCCATTTTCTTGGCAGAAGGCATAGCAATTTTCTCGCCGCCAGCGGCCGGAGCCGGTGCTTCTTCAGCAGGAGCCGGCGCCGCTTCAGAGGATTCACCGGCGCTGCCGCCGGCACCTTCTTCAAACTTGGCAATTACTTCGTTGGAGAGAACGGTATCGCCCTCACCCTTGATAATTTCGCTGAGGGCGCCGTCTGCCGGAGCAACAACTTCCAGCACGACTTTGTCGGTTTCAATATCCACGATCAGTTCATCGCGGGACACGGCTTCACCCGGTTGTTTGTGCCAGGTGGCAACGGTGCCATCCTGAACGGATTCCGGGAAAGTTGGCGCTTTAATCTCGATGGTCATTGTTCCTGTTTCCTGAGATTGCTCTTCGTTGTACTGCTGCCTTATTTGACAGTCAGCGCCTCATTGATGAACGTATTCTGTTCTTCCAGGTGGGTGGACATATAGCCCGCCGCCGGTGCAGCAGAAGCTGCGCGGCCGACATATTCCAGCTCCAGCTTCGGATGTGCTTCGTTCAGCAGACGACGCAGGTGATGCTGGCTGGAGTACCAGGCACCCTGGTTCATCGGCTCTTCCTGACACCAGGCGACGCTCTCGATGTTCTTGAATGCGGAAACCGCTGCCAGGAACTCGTCGTCCGGGAAGGGGTACAGCTGTTCGATACGAACAAAAGCCACATCTTCCTGCTCGCGCTCCATGCGCGCTTCCAGCAGATGGTAGTAGACCTTGCCGGAGCAGATAATCAGACGCTTCACCTTGGCAGGATCTACGCCCTCGTCCTGAATCACGTTGTGGAACTGGCCGTTGGCCAGCTCTTCCAGGCTGGAAGTGGCCAGCTTGTGACGCAGGATCCACTTCGGGCTCATGATCACCAGCGGGCGACGCATCGGGCGAACTGCCTGGCGACGCAACAGGTGGAAGATCTGTGCCGGGGTGGTGGCATTACATACCTGGATGTTGTGCTCGGCACACAGCTGCATGAAGCGCTCGAGTCGCGCGGAGGAGTGCTCCGGGCCCTGGCCTTCGTAGCCGTGCGGAAGCAGCATCACCAGGCCGCACATACGGCCCCACTTGTGCTCACCGGAAGTGATGAACTGGTCGATTACCACCTGGGCACCGTTGGCGAAGTCGCCGAACTGCGCTTCCCAAACCACCAGGGATTTCGGGGTGGTGGTGGCGTAACCGTATTCGAATGCCAGTACCGCTTCTTCGGACAGCAGCGAGTCGTAGATATCGAAACGCGGCTGGTCTTCGGACATGTGCTGCAGAGGCACATAGCTCTGGCCGTCTTTCTGGCTGTGGATAACCGCGTGACGGTGGGAGAAGGTACCGCGACCCACGTCTTCACCGGTGAAGCGGACCATATAGCCCTGCTCCAGCAGCGTACCGTAAGCCAGGGTTTCCGCCATGCCCCAGTTCAGCGGCAGTGCGCCACCGGCCATTTTGCGGCGGTCTTCGTAGATCTTGGAAACCTGGCGCTGCATCACGATACCGTCGGGAACGGTGGTCATGCGATTGGCCACGTCTTTCAGCTTGGACAGCTCGTAGCTGGTATCGCCTTCTACGGTCCACTCGTGGTTCAGGTACGGACGCCAGTCCACAAACATGGACTCATCCGGCTTGTTCACCAGGCCGGTTGCCACGTCTTCACCGCGATCCAGTTTGTCGCGGTACTCGTTGGCCAGCTTGTCCGCTTCCGCCTTGCTCACCACGCCTTCTGCGATCAGCTTTTCAGCGTACAGGGTGCGGGTGGTTTTGTGCTTGCGGATGGTCTGGTACATCAGCGGCTGGGTGCCAGACGGATCATCGGTCTCGTTGTGACCGCGACGGCGGTAACACACCAGATCGATAACGATGTCTTTCTTGAACTCGTAGCGGTAATCCACTGCCAGCAGGCCGGCCAGTACCACCGCTTCGGGATCGTCGCCGTTCACGTGCAGTACCGGAGCGTCGATCATCTTCGCTACATCGGTACAGTACTCGGTGGAACGGGCATCTTCGCGCTTGCTGGTGGTGAAGCCCACCTGGTTGTTCAGTACCAGATGGATGCTGCCGCCGGTGTAGTAACCGCGGGTCTGGGACATCTGCAGGGTTTCCTGCACCACGCCCTGACCGGCGAAGGCCGCATCACCGTGAATGTTGATCGGCATCACCTTCTCGCCAGTGGCGTCGCCACGGCGATCCTGACGGGCACGCACGGAGCCCACCACTACCGGCGCACAGATTTCCAGGTGCGAGGGGTTGAAGGCCAGCGCCAGGTGCACTTCGCCACCAGGGGTCATCACGTTGGAGGAGAAGCCCTGGTGATACTTCACGTCGCCGGAGGTATCGAGGGTTTTCTTGCCTTCGAACTCTTCGAACAGGTCCGCCGGGTTTTTACCCAGGATATTGACCAGCGTGTTCAGGCGACCGCGGTGGGCCATACCGATCACGATTTCTTTGACCGCGTAGGTACCGGAGCGACGGATCAGGGCGTCCATCAGCGGGATCAGGCTCTCGCCACCCTCAACACCGAAACGCTTGGTGCCAGGGTACTTGGAGTCAAGGTGGCGCTCCAGACCTTCGGCGGCAGACAGGCGCTGCAGGATTTCAGTGCGGACGTCGTTGCCGAAGTTCGGCTTGGACTGGCTGCGCTCGAGGCGCTGCTGGAACCACTGCTGCTCGTCCAGATTGGACAGGTGCATGATCTCTGCACCCAGGTTGCCGCAGTAGGTATTTTCCAGGCCTTCCACGATCTCGCGCAGGGTCGCCTCGCCGTTACCGAAGAACAGGTCGCCGGTCTGGAAGGTGGTGTCGAAATCGCCTTCGGTGAGGCCGTGGTAGTTCAGCTGCAGATCCGGCACCTGCTCACGGGCCATGAGTCCCAGGGGATCCAGGGTGGCTCTCTTGTGACCGCGGTGACGGTAGGAATTGATCAGCTGCAGAACTTTAATCTGTTTGCGTTCGTGCTCGATGTTGACCGAGCCGGCGCCGGGAGCGGCGAGGGGGCGGGTACGGTTTTTCGCCAACAGCTCGAAGTGCTGGCGAATGGCAGCATGTGAGACATCACCGCCATTGACGCGCGGCAGGCTGTCAAAATAATTACGCCATTCTTCCGGTACGCCACTGGAATCGTGCAGATAGGTCTCGTACAGCTCCTCCACGTATCCGGCGTTGCCGCCAGAAATATGCGAAGTACGCCAGAGTTCCTCCATAGTGCTTTCGTGCATTAATGCCTACCTCAGTTGACGGCGCGCACCCTTGAATTTCACGCCGCTCTTTCCTGTCGTTCACTCACAAAAGGGGAGGCGCTAAAAAGACACCTCCCCTTTTTCGTATAAGCCTGACACCTGCTTTGCTGTCGGCTTAATTGTGATTATTTTTGGTGGGAACCCGCGTTCCCGCTTGGGAATGAATTCCCTACACGGCGCGGGTTATCAGCATATTACGGATGTGGCCGATTGCCCGGGTGGGGTTCAAACCCTTGGGGCATACGTTCACACAGTTCTGGATACCGTGGCAGCGGAACACGCTGAACGGGTCGTCCAGTTTGCCGAGGCGCTCATCGGTTGCGTCATCGCGGCTGTCCGCGAGGAAGCGGTACGCCTGCAACAAGCCGGCCGGGCCGATGAACTTGTCGGGGTTCCACCAGAACGACGGACACGAGGTAGAACAGCAGGCACAGAGAATACACTCGTACAGGCCATCCAGTTTCGCGCGCTCTTCCGGGGACTGCAGACGCTCGATGGCCGGAGCCGGGGAGCTGTTCTGCAGGTACGGCTCGATCTTCTTGTACTGGGTGTAGAACTGTTCCATATCCACAACCAGGTCACGAATGACCGGCAGGCCAGGCAGCGGGCGCAGTACCAGCTTGCCCTTCGGCGCGGCCTCGGAGATCGGCATGATACAGGCAAGACCGTTCTTGCCGGAAATGTTCATACCGTCGGAGCCACAGACACCTTCACGACAGGAACGGCGATATGACAGGGTCGGGTCCTGCGCTTTCAGCAGCTCCAGCACATCCAGCACCATCAGGTCCTTGCCCTGGGTATCCAGCTCGTAATCCTGCATGTAGGGCGCAGAATCGGTTTCCGGGTTGTAACGGTAAATGCTTACTTTCAACATGTTCTTTCCGCTCCCGAATTAGTAGGTACGCGCTTTCGGCTCGAAAGCGTCTACGGTGTTGGGCGCAAAATTGACCGCGCGCTTGCCCACACGCTTCTCGCTCGCATAATACATGGAGTGGCACAGCCAGTTTTCGTCGTCGCGTTCCTGATAATCTTCACGGGCGTGGGCACCGCGACTCTCGGTGCGTACTTCTGCCGCGATCGCGGTGGCTTCTGCCACTTCCAGCAGGTTCTGCAGTTCAAGCGCTTCAATCCGCGCGGTATTGAAGGCGCGCGACTTGTCGTCCAGACGGACGTTGGCAATACGCTCACGCAGATCTTCCAGCTTGCTAACACCCTCGGCCATGTAGTCACCGCGACGGAATACACCGAAGTGGTTCTGCATCACGCCTTGCAGTTCGGCGCGCAGATCCGCTGACTTCTCACCATTGTTGGTGGTTTCGAGACGGTTCAGGCGAGACATAGCCGCTTCGATATCAGAGTCAGAAGCTTCGCGACTTTCGATACCTTCGCGCAGGGCTTTCTCGATGAACAGGCCGGAGGCGCGGCCGAAGACCACCAGGTCCAGCAGCGAATTGCCGCCCAGGCGGTTGGCGCCGTGCACCGATACGCAGGCTACTTCGCCACAGGCGTACAAACCGTCGATCACCTGATCATTGCCCGAGGCGTCCTGGGTCAGGGCCTGGCCGTGAATATTGGTGGGAATACCGCCCATCATATAGTGACAGGTCGGCACAACCGGAATCGGCTCTTTTACCGGGTCGACGTGGGCGAAGGTCTTCGACAGTTCACAGATACCCGGCAGGCGACTGTGCAGCAGCTCTTCACCCAGGTGGTCCAGCTTCAGGAACACGTGGTCGCCGTTCGGACCGGCACCGCGGCCATCCAGAATTTCGAGAACCATGGAGCGGGCAACCACATCGCGCCCGGCAAGGTCCTTGGCATTCGGCGCGTAACGCTCCATAAAGCGCTCGCCGTCCTTGTTGATCAGATAACCGCCCTCACCGCGACAACCTTCGGTCACCAGGGTGCCCGCACCGTAAATACCGGTGGGGTGGAACTGCCACATTTCGATATCCTGCACCGGCACGCCAGCCCGCAACGCCATACCAACACCGTCACCAGTATTGATGTGTGCGTTCGTGGTAGAGGCATAAATCCGGCCAGCACCGCCGGTTGCCAGTACGGTGGCTTTCGACTTGATGAAGACGACTTCACCATCTTCAATGCAGATCGCGATAACGCCGACCACAGCGCCGTCCTGGTTTTTCACCAGGTCAACCGCGAACCACTCGTTCAGGAAGACGGTGTTGTGCTTGACGTTGTTCTGGTAAAGGGTGTGCAGCAGCGCGTGACCGGTACGGTCCGCCGCAGCGCAGGTACGCGCCGCCTGGCCACCGCGGCCGAAGTCCTTGGACTGGCCGCCGAACGGGCGCTGATAGATACGTCCTTCTTCGGTGCGGGAAAAAGGCAGACCCATGTGCTCCAGCTCGAACACCGCTTCCGGGCCTACGGAACACATGTACTCGATCGCGTCCTGGTCACCGATATAGTCGGAGCCCTTGACGGTGTCGTACATGTGCCAGCGCCAATCGTCGTTGGGGTCGTCGCTGGCAATTGCACAGGTAATGCCGCCCTGGGCAGAAACCGTGTGCGAACGGGTCGGGAATACTTTGGTGATTACCGCAGTCTTGAAACCAGACTGGGCCATCTGCAGGGCCGCGCGCATACCCGCGCCGCCGCCGCCAATTACGATACCGTCAAAGGTTATTGTTCGCATATTCGACATGACTTACATACCCCACAGAATTTCGAAGCCCCACACCGCGTAGAACACGGCGACGGCACCCAACAGAACCTCTACCAGGATGCGCAGAACGGTAGCTTTACCGCCCATCATGCGATTGGTGAGGTAGTCGGTGACAACGGACCAGAGGCCGATCCAGGCGTGAGCGAGTGTGGAGAGCAGGGCCACCAGGGTGAATACGCGCACCCAGCGCTGCTCGAACAGCGCGGACCAGCTGGCGTAGCCAAAATCCTTGGAAAGGAAAATGAAGCCCACTATAAAGAGCGTGTAAGCCACCAGCACTACAGCACTGATGCGCTGAATGAACCAGTCGTACAGACCACTGCGGCCGAAGCCAGTAACTGCCTTTACCATACCAGAACCCCCGCCAGCAGAATGAGCACTACAGAAAGCACCAGTACGATGACGGCGCCGCGACGACCACCTTCGAGGCTCTCACCCAGGCCGATATCCATCAGCAGATGGCGCACACCCGCGATCAGGTGGTAAATCAGCGCTGCCAGGGATGCCCACAAGAGCAACTTGGCCGGGACACTGGTGAAAAAGTCGGCTACTTTTTGGAAACCCTGCTCGGATTCCAGACTGGAGTCCAGCATGCACAGCAAAAGTGCAACCACAGCGAAGAGCACCACACCGGAAATACGGTGCAGGATGGAAACCAACGCTGGTGCAGGGAGCTTGATAGTAGAAATGTCTAAATTGACAGGTCTGTTCTTGTTCACAGGAATAACACCTTGTTGCCCTGAAAGACGGGGCGCCCGCTAATTTTCTATTTACCGAGCGAGCTTGCTGATCACTTTCCACCCAACCTGGGGAGGTCTTGTACAAAGTGGCCTTACCAAGGCGCAAGCCGCGCGGATTATAGGCATTCAAATTTCAAAACACAACGAACCTGGGGCCGCAGATGACGGCTTTGTACCAGTTGCAAACGGCGCCAAGCACCCGACCATGGTATGAGGCGCTCATTTCAACAAACCCGAATTTCCGCGCCAGAATTCCTTCCGGAACAGGCAAAATCCCTGCCACCCACGCCCAACGCGATAGATCCTGCGGCGATAGAACCCGCCGGCCACATCAATTTGGTTTGACAATTTGGAGCGCGGCACTTAAGTTTGGCCGCGCTCAAAAGCCCGCTAGCCCCCAATCCGCGTCGGATGCAGCCAAAGAAGGCCCTCCGAGCCCGCAGAATCCGGCACTTTCCGGGTTTTGTACGTGCAAAGAAAGCACCTGAGACAACCCTTCCCATAAAAAGGTGATCACAGGTGAGCGCGGAACGCGCCCCTATTCGGGCCGTCTGATTACTGAAGCGATTCAGTGATTTGTGTGGAAATAAAAAAGCTGGCAAACGAATAGTTTTTAGGAGTCCACAATGTCCGACAAGAAAGCTCAACTCACGGTCGACGGTATCGACGCCCCTTACGACCTGCCGGTTTACTCTGGCACCGCCGGCCCCGACGTTGTCGACGTCAGCAGCCTGGCGAGCAAAGGCCTGTTTACCTACGACCCGGGCTTCATGTCCACTGCCTCCTGTGAATCCCAGATCACCTATATCGATGGCGCCAAGGGCGTGCTGCTGCACCGCGGCTACCCCATCGAACAGCTGGCGCAGAAATCCGACTACCTGGAAACCTGCTACCTGCTGATGAACGGCGAGCTGCCGTCAGTCGAACAGAAGAAGGAATACGTCAACAGCATCATGAACCACACCATGGTGCATGAATCCCTGGTCAACTTCTTCAAGGGCTTCCGCTACGACGCCCACCCGATGGCCATGATGTGCGGTGTAGTAGGCGCCCTCGCCTCCTTCTACCACGACTCCCTCGATATTACCGATCCCGAACACCGCAAGATCTCCGCTGACCGTCTGATTGCCAAGATGCCGACCCTGGCCGCCATGTGCTACAAGCACAGCAAGGGCCAGCCGTTCATGTATCCGGATAACAGCCTCAGCTACTCCGAGAACTTCCTGCACATGATGTTCGGTAACCCTTGTGAGCCGAGCAAGATCGACCCGGTTGTGGCCAAGGCCATGGATGTGATCTTCCTGCTGCATGCCGACCACGAGCAGAACGCTTCCACTTCTACCGTGCGTCTGGCCGGCTCCTCCGGTGCCAACCCCTTCGCCTGTATCTCCTCCGGTATCGCGACCCTGTGGGGCCCGGCACATGGCGGCGCCAACGAAGCGGTACTGAACATGCTGCAGGAGATCGGCGACGAGAGCCGTATCGACGAGTATGTTGCCAAGGCCAAAGACAAGAACGACCCGTTCCGCCTGATGGGCTTCGGCCACCGCGTATACAAGAACTTCGACCCGCGCTCCCGCGTAATGCAGGGCATCTGCGACGAAGTTCTGGGTGCCATGGGTGCCGAGAACGATCCGCTGCTGCGTATCGCCAAGAAACTGGAAAAGATCGCCCTGGAAGACGAGTACTTCGTCGAGAAGAAACTCTACCCGAACGTGGACTTCTACTCCGGCATCATTATGAAGGCGATCGGTATTCCTACCGATATGTTCACCGTGATCTTCGCTACCGGCCGTACTGCAGGCTGGATCGCACACTGGAACGAGATGATCTCCAATCCGTACAAGATCGGTCGTCCGCGTCAGCTGTACACCGGCTACACCGCTCGCGACTACGTGGCTGCAGAAGACCGTTAATCCCGGTCTTCCTCCTCGAAAAAACCCGGCACACGCCGGGTTTTTTTATGCCTGTAAAAAATCACTTGCCGGTGATTTCCCCACAGCCTGCCAGCCCTGCTTTACGTGAGCTACCAATGATCAGGCGTGCATTTTCAGGCTGAAGTAGATGTAGGACACCGCAACTGCGGTGTATTCGGAGATAAGGCGCACTGTTATCTGCAAAACTAATTGACGGAAGCGAACAATAGAAATCCAGAGCAAACATTAAATCAAACAGAAACTAATTTTTTATACTGCGCCCATTAGGAACGTCCGTACCGAAACCGGTGCGGACCTCACCTCAGACAGAATAAAAAGCCGAAACAATGGGTACGAGAGTACCAATAAATACTGCTTTTTTCGTCTCAGTCAGATCACACCAAAAATAAAATTTATATTCATTTTTCCAGGTAAATCCCTTCTGTTTTTCGCTGGCGCTATTCTCCCTCGATTAAAATTGTGACAAAATTCTCAAGCTGACCATGCAGCTGGAATATAAATCTAAAAAAACACTTTCAATCACGCCCGGGCGCGGCAAAATTCCTACTCCTCTTTATCTGCGATAAAGCCAAAACAATACCCAGATAAGTCCGATAAAAGGCTCAGACTATGTTCCGCATTTTTTCCGGGAAGTCCCGCAACAATACATCTTCAGGGAATCGTGATCCCCACGGCCCCGGACAGGGCCGCTCGATCAGCTTCGACCCGAATCTGATCCACGATCTTAAAGGTGATCACAAAGAACTGATCCAGATCTATCAACGCATCTGGTCAGAGGGTTATGAAAGGCAGGATTTCCAAAAAATTTCTGAGCTATTGAAAGCATTCAAGTCAACTTTCCAGGCCCACCTGATCAAAGAAAACGTCAGCTTTTATGTGTATCTGGAACAATCTCTCAGCGATGACAACCATACGCTGCAGATCGTCAAAGATTTTCGTTCCGATATGAATGATATTGCCAACGCCGTAGTGCAGTTTTGCAAGCGCTACTCCCGCGAGGTTTTTACCGGAAAGATGCTGATGGACTTCAAACAGGACTATGAAAAAATCGGCGAAGCGCTGACCCGAAGGGTCTCTCTGGAAGAGCGGGAACTTTATACACTGTATCGATACTCGTAACAGGATTTTCGCCGGTAAAACACTAGTCCGATAAATTTTATCCTCAGCTGAAATCCTGAAAGGTTCCATTGCGGAAAATAAGAATACATCTCTTAAAAACGACAACAATAACAAAAGCAGGCTTGATGATGACTCGAGGGAAGACCCGCAAGACGGGTACAGGGAAGTACTTCGGGGGAAACTTGTGACCGAAGTTTCCGTGGAGAAGCGGCTTTCGATACCGCAGCACGAAGCCCGTCAGCAAACTACAGACTACCCCATCTATGTAGTCATCGGTGCTGGCCCGGTGGGTGTTCGATGTGCAGAGCGCTTGCTGGAGAACAGCGACGATGCCCAGGTCGTACTGATCGGCGCAGAGGACGAAGCCCCGTATAACAGGGTCAGGTTGTCCCAGTACCTATCCCAGGAACTCTCCCTGCAAGAACTGGAAAACCCGGTACGGAAACAATCCGCGGGCCGACTCGCCGAATATCACAACCGCCGAATTACCCGTATCGATCGACAAGAGCGTATCGTCTTTGATGAGGAAGGCACCCCCCAACCCTATACCAAGCTAATCCTCGCCACCGGATCCCGACCGCGAATCCCGGATATACCCGGCGCAAACCTGGAAAACATCATTCCTTTCCGCGAGCTGCGGGATGCCAAGGCACTTACCCATCTGCGCGACAGGAGTCAGACCATTCTGGTAGCAGGCGCGGGCGCACTGGGATTGGAAGCCGCTGCCGCGCTTAAGACACAAAAGAACCGGGTTGTACTTCTGGCCCGTCAGGGCTTACTCGGTGGGAAGCTGAGTACGGCATCAGAAAACTATCTCAAGGCTGCCCTCACCGTACTCCAGGTGGAGCTGATGTCTGGGGTCGAGATCCAGGCATTCAACGGCAGCAAGGCTGTTACCGGCGTGCAGCTCTCAAGCGGGGAAAGCCTTCAGGTGGACACCGTAGTTTTGTGTACCGGCATCACTCCTGAAACCACTCTGGGTGAGGAATCTGGTCTCAACACAGCACGTGGCATCCAGGTTTCCTCCTTTATGCAAACCAGCGACCCGGATATTTACGCGATAGGTGAATGTGCCGAATTTGCAGAGCTGGTGTATCAACTGGTGCGCCCCGGATTCGAGCAGGCCGATATTTGCGCCCGGCATATCTGCGCCACAAAAGAAAAAGACATTCCGGCACCCTATTCCGGCAGCCGCACAGATATCGAACTCAAGATTGCCCATATCCCCTGTGCACTGCTCGGCAAGACCGCGCCCGCTGGTGAATCGAGCGTGTATCGCTACGAAAACCGCTTCCGAGGGCAGTGCCGGGAAATCTACCTGAGCGACGGAAAGCTCGTAGGTGCCAGCCTGATCGGTGCCTGGCCCGAACGATCCCGTGTGAGTGCGGCCATCAACAGTGGCGAGGCGATTTCAACGGCTTCCCTGCGCCGATTTGAGCGGGATGGCTACCTGTGGACAAAACAGGAAAAGCAGGGGATAAAACAGCAACCAGACAGCTATCTGGTCTGCCAGTGTAATGGTGTCAGTAAGGGGGAGCTCTGCACGGCCATCGCCAATGGCAAACGCTCGCTACACGACCTGGAAATGGAGACTCAGGCCGGATCGGTGTGCGGCAGTTGTCGACCGATCATGGCAGAGCTGCTCGACACCCCTGTTCCCAATCTCGTCATGCGACACGCGACGAGTATCTTATTGGTATCCCTCCTCTCCCTGTTGTTGATTGCAATCGCGGTGTTTCTGCCTGCGCCCGACGTCAGCAACAGTGTGCAGGTCAACTGGTACCTGAAAAACCTCTGGTACGACAATTTCTGGAAGCAGGTGAGCGGCTACACCCTGCTCGGGCTGTGTCTGCTGACCGCCAGCCTGAGCCTGCGCAAGCGTTTGAAAAAGCGCAATCTCGGCCACCTGGATCACTGGCGCTACTTTCACAGTATCGTTGGCTGTGCGGCACTGCTGGTACTTATCGTACACACCGGGTTCCGCCTGGGTGAGAACCTAAACCTTGCGCTGATGCTGGTATTCCTCGCGGCCACCTGTACGGGCTCCCTGGTGGGAGTATTTATGGCCCGCAATCACCACTGGACCGATCTGAAGTTGCGCGAACATCGCAAGTGGTGGTCCCGGGTCCACTACGCGCTGCTGTGGGCACTGCCCGTATTAATCTTTTTCCATGTCCTCGCCGTGTATTACTTTTAAATGAAAAACTATAAATTCAAGTTCTGGCACTACGGCCTGGTACTGACTTTGTGCGTTGCCGCACTGATCACGTACAACCTGGAGGCCTCGGATAAATCGTATTTTCTCAGCGGTGAGGCTACCCACGGTCACCATCAGGTCGAACTCGCCTGCACTACCTGCCACGGTGATGGCTTCGCGGGTCAGGAGGTGATCCAGCAGGCCTGTACCGGCTGTCACAGTGAAGAACTGGGGCTGGCAAACGATAGCCACCCGCGCAAGAAATTTCTCGACCCGAGAAATGCCAACCTGTTAAACCAGCTGGACGCTCGCCAGTGCGTGTCCTGCCACACGGAGCACAAGCCGGAAATCACCCACGAGATGGGAGTCACCCTTGCGGGGGATTTCTGTGTGCACTGCCACAGTGATATCGCGGAAAACCGCCCCAATCACGCCGGCTTTGGCTTCGATACCTGTGCCAGTGCGGGTTGTCACAACTACCACGACAACCGCTATCTATACGAGGGATTCCTGACCGCACACATAGGCAAGCCTGATCTACTGGAGGACGGACAGCTTCCCCTACGCACACTGGTGGCAAGCTGGAGAGATACACACCCCCACAACCAGACTGACCAAGTGGCAACGCCGGACATGGCACGGCCATCGGATACGGGTGACGCCACCTCTAACATCCTTGGCAACTGGCTATCCAGTACCCATGCACAGACCGAAACCAACTGCAGCAGTTGCCACAGTGATGGTCAGTGGCAATTCAGTAGCGCAGAGATAGTCGACACCTGCGGCGACTGCCACAGGCAACAGCGGGATGAGTTTACCGGCGGGAAACACGGCCTGCGCCTTTCATCGGATCTGCCCGAGGCGTTCCGAAATAAATCCAGCGCTATGACGCCGGTGGAAGCACTGATCCCCATGAAAAACAGCGCACAGGGCGAGCTCAGCTGCATCAGTTGCCACGGCGCACACGAGACGGATACGCGCTACGCCGCCGTAGACGCCTGCCTCAGTTGCCACAATGATGAACACAGCCTGGCCTACCGCGCATCTGCACACTTCAAACTTTGGCAGTCGGATACCTCGAGTGGTGTCAGCTGCGCCAACTGCCATATGCCACGCGAGGTCCGCGGTGATCAGGTCGCGGTCAATCACAACCAGAACCACAACCTGCGTCCCAATGAAAAGATGCTGCCGGTATGCCTCAGCTGCCACGGTATCGAGTTTTCCGTTGCCGCGCTGGCAGACAAGCAGTTACTTAAGAACAACTTCAATGGTCCGGTAAAAAACCAACACGAGACGTTCCAGCTGATTCGTGAACGGATCGCCAAGATTCAATCCAGCAAGTAATCCCATCAGGAGGGGAAACCATGCGAACTAGAGCGTTCATCTTGGCTGCAGTGGCAGCGCTTTCAGGTTGTGGGGAAAAATCAGGAATCGAACCCCAGAGAATGGCCGATGCGATTTTCGCGGTCATCGAGGCAGACCGCGCAAGCTATACCACCAATGTGGTCAACCGACTGCAGAATGAAGAAAAAGTCATCAAGGCGGATGAGCACTGGCAAGACAATCAGGCACTGCCGCTGCCCGCGCAGATGATGCGCATGGGGGCCGAGCGCGTGGCGGAACAGGAATCCGGTTTCAATTATGCGCTGCTGTCCCAGTGGGCCATCAACAAACAGAACAAGCCGCGCACAGAGTTAGAGCGCCAGGGTCTGGAATTTATTGTCGAGAATCCCGGGCAGAACTTCTACGGAACCGAGAAGCTCGGCGACACCAAGTATTTCACCGCAGTTTATCCAGACGTGGCCGTGTCTCCCGCCTGCGTCAGCTGTCACAATGACCATGTGGACAGCCCGCGCAAGGACTTCGAGCTGGGGCAGACCATGGGGGGTGTGGTAATCCGCTTCCCACTGTAAGTTGTGGATAAGCTTTCGCGGAATTTCCGCCAATAAAAAAGGGGCGCTTTTCAGCGCCCCTTTTTCAGTTACTGCCCGACTAATACATCCGGGATGTTTAACCCTTACGGGAGATTGTGGACATGACTACCCACCGGGCCTGAGAAAATTCCACCGTCGTGCATATCCCAGTTGATAGACCAGGTCATCACGCCGTTGAATGTCGGGTAGGCCTGTGATGGTGTCAGCGTGTCACAATTCAGCTGCTGGGTAAGGCAATCCAGCGCGCGATTGATATCCGCGGTAGTAGCAAAGCCACTGCCCGCTGAACTTGGCCCTGAAGGCAATGCCAGTCCCACCTGATCCGGGCGCAGTCCCTCAAAGAAGCCCGCATCACCATAGCCGAGGGGGAAGCCTTCAATCAGCATCAGCGCCGAAGACACCATCATATCCACAGAACCTGCCGGGTAAGCTGGTCCGCGATAGGGAGTGGCAAGGCCGCCGTTGTTGTACAGCTGTACATGCAACAGGTCGAGCTCGTCCCGCAGCTGATCGATCATCGGCAGATAGGCGCCCCAGATACCGGTATAGGACACATAGCCACCCTGTACATAGGGATGCTCCGGGGCCATGGACAGGTACATACCGGGATACCGCTGCTTCAGTTGTTTTACGGCATCCACCATATTCTGGATGACCGGTGCACCGTGCATCACGCCCGCGCCAGACTCGAGGTCGATGTCGATACCGTCAAATCCGTACTCGTCGATCATCGCCGCGGTACTGTTGACGAAGTTGGTAACGTTCTCCTGAGTGTTCAGGGTCACGGTACCCTTTTCGCCGCCGTAGGACGCGATCACGATTTTGCCCGCAGCGCGCTTGGCTGCAATGTCATCAATGAACTGCTGCTTGTCGAGGCCCGGATCCAGATTGAACGCGATGTTGCCATTGCCCGCATCATCCACGAAGGCCACCACAATCACGTCCCATACATCGGATACTTCACTGATACGGTACAGACCGGAACCGTTGTCGAAGTTGTGCCAGTAACCCACCAGCGCATGCTTCGGCAAAAGGCCGCTATTGCCGCCCGATGAAGAGCCGCCCGATGAAGAGCTCGACGAGCCCGAGCTACCGGAGGACGAACTGGAACCGCCACTGGATGAGCTGCTGGAAGAGGAACTGCCACAGTCCCCGACCTGGCTCCAGGCATCTCCCCAGTGTGCACCGACACCAGGTTCATAAGCCCAGGCAGCCTCGGAAGAACACCAGCCGGCGATATTGCACTGGAACTCCAGCCCCACATTCTGCACCAGCTGGCCCGCCGTGTAGCTGGTACCCGCGACATACTGCACAGAAGTACAGGAGCCGCCGCCGGAGCCACCGCTTGAGCTCGAGGAAGACGAGGAACTGGAGGAAGAACTTGAAGACGAGCTGGAAGAACTTGAGGAACTGGAAGAACTAGAAGACGAACCTGACGATGAACCACCGTCACAGGCACCCTCGTATTTCCAGTGCGCCCAGGTACCGGAGTGGGTTACCGGATCATTGTTCTGCGTCCAGTAATTTGCGGTATACGCATTGCCCAGGTGCTTGACCGAGTTACCACCCACATAGATGGCGCTGGCTTCCCAGTCCGGTCGCGCGGAGCAGTCCACCGCGGCGGCCTCGAACGAGATTAGCCCGAGCGCAAGCAGACCAAGTAATTGCCTTTTCATATTTATTTCCCGATTTATTTGGAAGTTTGTAGAAAAGAATTTCGAAAAGAACAGAGGGCGCCGTAGCGCCCCCTGTGTACTGCTTACTGCTTAATTGCAGGTCGCTTCGCCGATTTCTTCCCAGTCGGAAGAAACGCCCGGCTCGCTCTGAGTCCACCACTTGGCGCGATAACGCAGGCCATTGTGGTTTACTTCATCACCACCGTTGTAGGCCGTACTGGCATTCCACGGCACTTCCACATCGCTGATGAGTTTCCAGTCCGCAGAGCTGAAGCCCGGCTGCTGCTGGGTCCAGTACTTGGCCTCCCAAACCAGCTGGTCAAAGCTCACCTGGTCGCCACCGAGATAGGTACTACCGGATTGCCAGGCAGCGTAGTTACCAGCATTCGGATCAATCATCTCGCAACCACCGCCGCCTTCAACGTTGATTACGCTAACGGTGACACTTGCGCTGGCGCTGTCGATGCCATCACTGACGGTCACGGTGAGGGTGAAGTCGGTATCGGCACCCACCTGCGGTGCAGTGATAGTGATGCTCTCACCAGAACCGCTTTCCATACCGCTCCAGGTATAACTCAGTGCATCGCCATCGGCATCGCTACCGTTCGCGGTCACGGTGAAGCTTTCACCTTCGTCAACAGTGATCGGGCCGGGCAGGCTGACTTGCGGCGGATTGTTCTCTGCCAGCAGGAATACACTCACCTGATCGGTATCGGACAGTGAACCGTCGCTGACGGTCAATGCGAACACCAGTTCCTCTTCGGCACTCACCTGTGCAGCGGAGAACGTCGGGCTTGCTGTACTGTCATCGCTCAGCGTTACTACGGTGCCTGAGAGCTGGCTCCAGCTGTAGGTAAGTGCATCGCCGTCCGGATCACTGGAAGCACTGCCGCTGAGAGCAACAGTTGCAGGCGTGACCACCATCTGGTCGGCACCGGCATCGGCGCTGGGAGCGCGGTTAGGCTGTTCGGCCAGTACTGTCACGGAAACCTGATCGGTATCGCTGGCGTTGCTGTCATCGGCAACGGTCAGTGCAAACACCAGGGTTTCGTCGGCGCTAACGGTGGGGGCAGTAAAGTTTGCGGAAGCGCTGGTAGCGTTCTGCAGGCTCACGCTGGTTCCGGAAACCTGCGTCCAGCTGTAGGTCAGCGGGTCGTTATCCAGGTCGCTGGAATTACTACCGTCCAGGGTTACGCTTGCACCACTGTCCACAGAAAGATCACCACCGGCGCGAGCAGTCGGGGTACGATTACCCAGACCATCGCCGTGACCGAGGCTCTCGTGCATGGCGTTCATGATGTCGCCATTGTCCGCATCGATTTCCCAAGAGAACAGACCGGCCAGGTTGTTGGCCTGTACATAGGCACCCTTGGCCATTACGGAACGATGGTTGTCGTAGGTGATCAAGTCGCCAGTGCTCGGTTTGAAGATGTAAGGCGCTTCTGCCGTTTCGTCGTAATACTCTTCCCACTCACCGGTAGCGAGTCGACCCACGATATCGCGGTAATCCACCACACCGTCTTCCCAGGTACCGGAAACCATGCCAGTAGCGGTACCGGTCATGTGATCATTGCCGGTCCAGCCGGAAACACCGGTCCAACCGCGGCCGTACATGGCAGCACCAACTACCAGCTTGCCGGGATCAACCCCGAGGCCGAGCAGATTCTGGATACCATTGTCGGTGGTGTAGTCGGTGTCCGGACGCCAGCTCGGCGCGTACAGCGCAGTCTGGTGACCCAGTACTTCGTTGCTCCAACCGCCGTAGAAGTCGTAGGTCATCACGAAGAAGTAATCCATGTACTGCTGTACGTCGGTGTAGTCCACATCTTCGATCTTGTCGGAGCCCGCACCAATCGCGGAAGTGAGCTCGTACTGACGGCCGGTTTCCTGCTCGAGGCCGTCGAGCATGGCACGCAGGTCGCGCATCAGCAGACGATAGGTTTCGCCGTCGATGGATGCATCGCCCAGGTTCGGGTTGGCACCCTGGCCGCCCGGGTATTCCCAGTCGATATCCACACCATCGAAGAATTTCCAGGTGCGCATGAATTCTTCAACGGAGTCGACGAAGGTTTTACGCTTGGCCGCATCATCGAAGAAATAGAATGGGTCGGACAGGGTCCAGCCACCGATTGAGGGCAAGATTTTCAGATCCGGATAGGCCTGCTTCAGGGCCATCAGCTGACCGAAGTTACCTTTGTAGGGATCGGAGAAAGTCTGGTCGGCCTGGGCTTTCTGCAGGGCCGCGAATGGATCGTGCAGGGAAACCTTGAAATCTTCACGGCCGGAACAGGAGCGCTGCAGGGCCTGGAAGGAGCCTTCGATAGACTTCAGGCTGTCGTTGATGCCATCGCCACCACAGATGGGAATAAACCCGTAGATCAGGTGGGTCAGGTTATAGGAAGGCATCATGTCCACGGAGAATTTACGGCCGTAAACGCCCCACTCCACAAAGTAAGTGCCCACCACGGAATTGCTGGTGTTCTGGTATGGCTGGTTGTTTTCACCGGCGGTAACGGTGATCGGGTCCAGGTGGCTGCCGTCGGTATCGGCAACCACGATGTCTTTCGCTGCAGAAGTTGCGCAACCGTCGTCGTTACACAGCGCCACTTGCAGAGCGTACTGGCCGCCCTCGGCAACCTGCAGAGTCGCGGTACCGGATTGGGTATCGCCGCCACTGATGGTCTGTTCCAGTACGACTTCGCCATTGAGCAGGTACTGTGCGGTGGTGGCCGGGTCGCCGGACCACTTGGACCAGGCTACCGGAACTTCCGCGTAATCGTTGATGGTCACCAGCTGCTCGTAGGCAGTGGCCGCTTCGTCTACTTCAATGATGGCAAAGCTGGTTTCCATCCAGTCGATGGTGGGTGCGCCGGGAGCCGCAATGGCGGCGGAGGAACTGGCGAGACCGAGCGCTAACAGCGCGCGACGCCAATGGCTTGGAGTGAGCCCTTTCATTGATGTTCACCTTGTCGTTATCTTTTATTGATCAGGATCTATCAATGAGGGCAGCGGTGTGATGTATCCGTCAAACCTCGACGGGCAGCGCTGCCCCCGATTGAACGGCATTCAAAAACATCTCTATGCCGGTACATCTAATCTGTTACTGCGAACAGGTACCTCAAATCTCCCCAGCCGAGGCTGGGACAATGACACCGCTGTCATTTTTAATTAATTTATGACAGCGGTGTCATTACTTTTTCACAATACCCTGCTCTCTCATGATTTGGCCAGCCCCTTTGAGACAGTCTTGAGAGGTGAGTCACATGAAGATTAAGATTCTGGCGCCGAAATCCCGCTCCATGAGGTGGAGAGGACCCGCTGGAAACACCGGAGAGATGCGGAAAGATGCGGAAGAACACATTTCCCGGCCCACAAAATGAAAAGCGGCCGACATTCATCGACCGCTCCGCCCCACTTTACCCAATCAAGCTGACTGAAACTTCCCGCTCTTTCACTCGCTGAAATCAATCAATTCCAGATCAGTGGTCACCCGCTGTGGGCCTATTTACGGTCATGTCCAGTCTCGGTTACGGACCGCTTGTTGTTGGCACTCCACCTCGTCTCGCGATGGGGGAGTCTTCCCGGGACTGTTACCAGTTTAGGATCGCGCTGCCCTACCCCAAACTTTTTTCTCATTTTTTGCGGCAGGGATACCGCGCATCTCAAGCCGCCGACCGTGAGAACCCCGAGTGCCGCAGAAAATGGGCAGAAAATGGAACCCCTCGCCAAGACAATATGTTGCCCCGCCGGGATACTACACCGGATCCAGCTGTGGCCACTGGTAGTCCCTGAGTTTTACACGCAAGTCTTTCTTGCTGATTTTTCCAGTCGCGGTGTGCGGGATTTCGTCCACCAGCAAGCAATCATCCGGAATCCACCAGCTGGCCACTTTCCCTTGAAAACCGTCCAGCAGCTGTTGCGGTTGGGGTTGCCGCCGGACGTGGCGACAACCACAAGCAAGGGCCGCTCATCCCACTTTTCATGGGCGACGCCAATCACCGCAGCCTCCTGTAGGCCCTCCATCGCCACCGCGATATTTTCAAGCTCGATGGAAGAAATCCACTCTTCACCGGACTTGATAACATCCTAGGTACGGTCGGTGATTTCGAGGTGGCCCAGAGGGTCAATCGTGGCGACATCGCCGGTATCGAACCCTGCATACCGCAATCCCCCCCCTATTTCTCAACGCTTTTTTGCGGGAAAGTGTGTTCTTGGCGTGTTTTTGGAACTCTCCTTTCCCCTACATAACTCTTGAAAATCTACGAAAATTCTACGTTTCCTACGGCAGTTCTACTGTACGTTACGGAATCTTAGAGCTGCTACGGCTATGGGATGCAAGTTGCTACCCCTATACACAACACGCAACACAACACGCACATGGGGTTGGATCCCCCTTTTTCCGCCGATCACTATAGCATCGCCCTTAACGTATAAATCCACTAACATTGTGGCGGAACTTAGGCCGCAATAAGCCCACAACGTACTGCCCTTTGCATTTTCCACGCTTGTTAGCCTCTGGAACCTCTACTAGGGCACCGACACTCAGCATAAAAATTATCCAAAACAGGCATGATTGATCCGACCTTGTTTTTACTGTTCACCCCACTCTACCTTTGGGCCAGCGTCCAGTCCGTGATCATGAGCCAGCTGATTCTGGTGGTGAATCGCTGTGCGGCGAATGTCTTCCTGGCGATGTTTTTCCTACTCACCGGCATCAACGCGGCGTTTCAATTTCTGCTGGTTTTTACTGACTTTCGGCTGACACATCCGGAATATGTGTTCGTCTCGGATGTAATTGGTCTTTGTTACGGCCCGGTGCTTTACCTCTACTATCGCTATTTACTGCGCGAAGATTTCTGCTCACGTGACTTGCTGCATTTTGTTCCAGCAGCCCTATTCCTGGCCTACTTTTTCCTATACGAGTTAGGGGTCGCCGGTCCCTTCCAGTACGAGAACTACATCGATCAGCCGCAACATGTGGCCGTACTCTGCACCATCATGCTCTCGAATCTGATCTACCTGTCGCTGTGCCTGTTCTCGATTCGCCGGCGCAAGAGCGGAAGGGGCAACCATGAGTTTCGCCTGATTACACTGCTGGATTTCCTGATTGGCGCACTGCTGCTGAAGAGCGTATTCAACGTCTTTGTATTCGGATTTCACTCCATTTTGGGCACCGAGATCATGGATATGGTCCGCACCGCCAAGGACACGGTATTTATCGGCACTAACCTGGTGATTATCACTGGAGCGCAAATTTTCTTTGTGCGCTATCCAGAGGTACTCAACCGGGACTGGTTTGAGCACAGCGAATCAACGGCGGAGCCGAGCGACAAGCCTGACGGCGATGCCGCGGAATCGCAGCCGGCACCAGGGACCGCGCAAGCAGAAAAGAAACAGACTGGCTCTGACGCCACCCCGCAATACCTCCCCCAGTCAGCACCAACGGCGGAAGCAGCCACCGCACCCCGCACCCAAATTCCCGATGCACAGGCACAAGCCTGTATCGATAAGCTCAACCGGCTGCTGGATGAAAAGCGCATGTTCCTGAATGCGGAACTGTCGGAGAAAGATCTCGCAGAAGCGCTTGGGGTACCCTCTTACTATCTGTCGAAAGTCCTTAACCAGCACCTGGGCAAGCGCTTCAACGAGTACATTAACGAACGCCGGGTGGCCGAGGCGCAGCGGCTGCTTACCTCAAAAGACACCGCCAACCGCACCATGTTCGCGATTTCCCTGGACTCCGGTTTCAAGTCGGAGTCGGTGTTCTATACCAATTTCAAGAAATTCACTGGTTGCACACCCCGCGCCTACAAGCTGCAGCACACCCCGTCAAAAGGCTGACAACGGAAAGGGGCCGTAAGCCGTTGCTACTGAACACAGTGCCCCCGCCTCTGCCAATCCTCTCTTTCGGCTCACCGGCCACCCGAATTGCCAAATGGCGCACATTGACACTCTCAATGCGCGCTATTGACTCAATATGAGTTGATTGTGATTGCTTTTGAAATATACTGATTGCCGCGGTATCGGTCACTCCGCCACCGCCAGCTGCCTGCCGTTTCGGTAGCTCGTGCCAGAAGTGGATGACCACTCGGGGGCCGAACGCCGGCCCGCACACTCACAAAAATAATAAGTAGGCGATCATGAGAAAACTTCTATTGGGCAGCATAGCCATGCTATGCCTGCAGCCGAGTTTCGCCCAACAGCACTGGGAGCCGTTGAATCCCGGTGCGGGCGGTCAAGTCCAGGACGTTGTAGCCGACCCGAACCAGGCCAATGTGGTGTACATGGCCTCGGACATGGAAGGTGTATACAAAAGCACCGACAACGGCGACCACTGGCACATCACCGGCCACCTGGTGAACAACCGGGTGTTTTCGGTAACCGTAAAACCGGGTAATTCCAACGAGGTCTTCGTGGGCACCCTGTATGGTCTGCACACCTCCAGCGACGCTGGCAGCAGCTACCGACTGGTGCCGGAAACCGAAAACCACTCCATCGGCGCCGTATCGTTCAAGCCGGACAACCCCAACCACGTCATCGCCGCACCTGGCTGGCGCGACGATGACGAGTTCATCGGCAAGTTCGGTGAATCCAATACCGGCCCCGGCACCATCTTCCTGTCGCAAAACGGCGGGGCCAGCTGGCAGGAGATCACTTTCAGCAGTGACACGGCCCGTGACCGCAATATCTACACCGTCAGTTTCGATCACAGCAACCCGCAGATCGTTTACCTCGGTTCCAACAAGGGCGTGTTCAAGAGTATCGATGCGGGCTTCAACTGGACCCGCCTGCCGGACCCGGCCAGCGACCGCCCGCGCAACCGCGGTGTTGCGGTGAGCCCCGACGGCAAGGTGCTGTACGCGAGCTACTCCACCGATGTGGCGGACCTGCGCTACAACAGCAACTGGCTGCTATATGCCACACGCACTGATAGCGTCAGTTGGCAACAGGTTACCGGTGGGCTCGAAGGCAACCGCCGTTACTGGTACCCGGAAGTGGACCCGCGCTCTACGGGCAACAGCCACAAGGTACTGCTCGGCGCGGTAAAAGACCGCTTTGGCCTGTACGAAGGTACCTTCAACTGGGGCGCGTCCGGCAACCTGGACAGCTTCTACTGGGAAAAAATCTGGAATAACTACGACGGCAGCTACGACATGGGCTGGGACTACGCCAACCCGCCCAATGCCCGCTTTGCCCACTACACGCCGGCCACCGGCGGCTGGGAACGGGGCGTCTGGTCCACCACCAACCAGACCATGTTCTATGCCAGTCATAATGCGGGTGACAACAGCTACACCTGGTTCAACAAGTACTCCACCCCGAATAACAATATTCAGGTGTGGTGGTACGACACCGCCTGGCCGACCTATGCCGGCAAGGGTACCGAAAGTACTTATACCTACGACGTGGCCGTGCACGATCACTACGTGATTCAGGGTCAGGCAGACAACGGGCTGGTAGAGAGCTGGGATGGCGGTATCTCCTGGAGCAATATGCAGCACCGTCGCCCCGGAGGACTGAACCTATCCGATGTGCAGGCGGTCGATATTGCCGATGCGTGGGGCACCCCCACGGTGGTTGCCCAAGCCACCTCCGGTTACGGCGGCGGCGCGCAGAACGGTCGCTTGTGGGCGAAAAAGCTCGTCAATCACGACCCCACGGATCAGTGGGTGGAACTTGCCGGTGGCCCATCTGAAAAAGCCGGTCTGCCCAAGGGTGTATTGCGGGATGTTGCGGTTTCCCCGGTGAACCCGGCCAAGGTGTTTATGTTCTCCTCCAACTACGGCCTGTATATGGTGGACGACATTGGCCGCGCGCTGGACTATCACGCCCGCGGTGAAGAGCTCCCGGTCACACTGATTTATGAAGGCCTGAGCAACGCCGACGCGCGCAGCGCCCGCACCATTGCCCCCCACCCCACCAATGAAGACGTCGTGTTCTTCAGCTCCACCGGTGGTACCCAAGGCGTGTGGCGCGGTGAAAAACAGGTCGATGGAACCTGGGCGTTTGAACAAAAAGTTGAGACTTCCGGCTGGGATCACGAAGTACACGCCTGGGAGCACAACGGTACCGTTTACCTGATGAACTTTGCCAAAGGTGGTGGCCCCGGCCTGACCGATGGCAACAACTGGCAAGTGCTGCTGTCCACCGACGAGGGTGAATCCTGGAGCAAAGCATTTACCCCGGCCGATGCCATGAACATTCGCCCCACCTCTAATCTGGTGTGGTGGGACGCGGTCGGTGATCGCTTCGGCTTCGGTGGTAAAGGCGGCTCCGCGGCCTATGCCGACAAGATGCTGGTGAGTTACTACGACCACTCGCTCCAGGTCGGTTACGGGGTGTTCCTCGGCACCATACAGAGCAATGGCTCGGTAACCTGGGAAGACATCACCGGCGATATGCACTTCTCCGGCATGACCGGTTCGCGCTTTACCGAAACCGACGGCATGATGCGGATCTATTCCGCGACGCCCGGTGCCGGTCTGTGGCGCACCGACATGCCCACGCTACCGCTGCCGGCGAAGCCGTTCAGTGCTCCTTCCGCACCGTCCGCACTGGGAGGTAGTCTCGATGCACCAACCAACACCATTAACCTGAGCTGGAGCGACTCCGCCAACAACGAACAGGGCTTCCGTATCGAGCGCAGTACCAGCGGTGGCAGCTTTGTGACCGTTGGCCAGGTAGGCCCCAACACTACCTCCTATACCGACTTCGACCTCGCCGGTTATACGGATTACACCTACCGGGTGTATGCATTCAACGATGCGGGCGAGTCCGGCTATTCCAACAGCAGCACCACCACCTCCGGTGAACCGGTTATTCCGCCGGTACCCTGTGAGCCGGTGAACCTGACTCCGGACGGCCACTTTAGCGGCGGCATGGGCGGCTGGAACCTGTACGTCAACACCGGTGCCGGTGCGGTAGCCTCTGGCGCAACGGGCGTGGAATCCGGGTTTGGCGAAGGCGATTCACTGCACGTGACGATCAGTCAGGCCAGCAACACCAACGATGTGCAGCTGCAACGCGGCTTCGGAAAACTGGAGCCGGGCAAGAAGTACGCGCTGATGTTCACCGCCAAATCGGCCGCTGCGCGCAGCATTGAGGTGAAAATCCACCAGGCCAGCAGCCCCTGGTGGAACATCAAAAATGCAGACGTTTTGCAGCTCACCACCAGTCCGCAAACCTTTACCCTGTTCTACGAGCCGGATGTGGACTTCGGCAACCTCAACTTGGGTATATTCCTCGGTGGTGACAACGCGGATGTATGGGTCGACGAGGTCAGCCTGCAACAGTACTGCGATGAACCCGGAAGCGGCAGCAGCAGCGGCGGCAGTTCCAGCAGCAGCTCCAGTTCCAGTTCCAGTTCCAGCAGTAGTTCGAGCAGCAGCTCCAGTAGTTCAAGCAGCAGTGGCGGTGGCTCATCCAGCAGCTCGAGCAGCAGCGGCGGCAGTACCTCCAGCAGTAGTGGTGGTGGCAGCGGTAGCTGGGGCCCGCCCGCAACCGTTACCGTCGACGTGCTCTCCGCGACCTCTGCACGCATCAGTTGGAGCGCCGTTACCGACGCCGTGACGTATGATGTACAGCAGCAGATCGCTGGCGATACCGTATGGCGCAAAGCCGAGTACGATGTTGCCGATACCTCTGTTGTATTGAGCGGTCTGGAAGAAGGCGGTACTTACAGCTTCCGCGTGAAATCCCGCAACGCAGCGGGCCAGGCAACCACCTGGACCACCTCCGGACAGTACACCCTGAGTGACGCCATCACGCTGGAAGCACCACAAAACCTGAGTGCCTCCGCGCAATCTTCCAGTTCGATCGCGCTGGTTTGGGAGGCCGTGATCAATGGGGAAAGCTACGAGGTGCAACGTCGTACCGCAGGTGGCAGCTGGGCAACCATCGCGACCCCGGCCGGTACAGCGGCAACCGACTCCGGTCTCTCAGCAGAAACCACCTACGAGTATCAGGTGCGCGCCATTAACGGCAGCGTACAGTCGGACTGGTCTGCGGTCGCCTCCGCAACCACCCAGGCGGAAGCTAGTGGTGAGTTCGGGCCACCCACCGGTCTGGTGGTGGAAGTGCTTTCCAGTACTTCCGTGCGACTCAGCTGGAACCCGGTGGTGGATGCCGTCACTTACGACGCGCAGAAACAACTGCAAGGCGACATCTGGCGCAAAGGTGAGTACGACATCACCGGCACCAGTGTGGTACTGGACGGACTGACCGCTGGAGAAACCTACACCTTCCGCGTCAAGTCCCGCAACGCCAGTGGCTCCGCGACCTCCTGGACCACCTCCACCACCATTGTGGTGGATGGCGGCCAGGCCCAGGTCACCGAGCAGCCCACCACCAACAACGAAGGAGAGCAGCCCGCAAGGGCTGCTGTTTCCCTCACCTTCTCTTCACATGCCTTCCTTGTGGAAGGCATTTCCCTGGGCGGCACACTGCACAATCTTTCGGTGAGCCTCGACCAGGCGAGCTACGGTGCCGGTAGCGGCCACAAGGCCTACATCAAGCCCGAAGACTACAAACTGCAGATCACACCGCAGCTTGCCAGTGGCAAGGTCACCTGTCCCGGTATCGACGGCCCGGGCCTGAAAGGTTTTGACGGCGCTGACGCAATCAACGGTGTGCAATGCCAGTGGAAATCCGCACCCGGCGACAATGCGGAAATCGTGCCCTTTACCCTGGCCCTGACCGCATCCGGTGGCGATGCCTCCCCTTACTTCAAGGGGATCAATGAAGACGGCAAAACCCTGCGCGGCGCTATTGCCCCAGTGGACAGCACCGGCGCGCCTACCGGTGAGAACTTTGCGCTCAGCCTGACGCTCGACCAGCTTTCCTACCGCAACGGCAGCAGCCACAAAGCCTGGCTGAAAGCCGAATACGCCGGCCACAAGCTCGACAACAGTGTGCTGGACAACGGTGTGCGTATCGTCAGCTGCAACCATGGCATGACCACCCATCAAGTCGACGGCATTTACGGCCAGAAACCCGTGGTGACCTGCCAGTGGAAACGCGGCAATGGCGACCAGCCCGAATGGAACCAGGGCAGCGTGGTACTCCAGTAATAACGGCCCTTCTTCCAAAGCGCCCTTAACCGAAAACAAAGAGCATTCTGCATTACCATGAAAGTGCCAACCCATTTCCCTAGACGTACACTGTTAAAAACCGGAGCGGGCCTGATGGGCCTCTCCCTCGCACCCCTGGCAAGTGCCGTTGGTGCAAATGCCATGCAGCAAAAACCGGCCACCGATAAAGATGCCGCGCTAATTTCAAACCGCCCTGCCGCGGGTGAAAGAACATTTACCAGCAGCGCGGTCGAAAGCACCATCGAACAGGTCAGCAACGCCATCACAGACCCGGAGCTACGCTGGCTATTTGAAAACTGCTATCCCAACACCCTCGATACCACGGTGGATTTCGAGTGGATCGACGGCAAGCCCGACACCTTCATCATCACTGGCGACATCGACGCCATGTGGCTGCGCGACAGCACCGCCCAGGTCTGGCCCTACATGAGCCTGATCAAACAAGATGAAAAGATCCGCAACCTGATCGCCGGGCTAGTCAACCGCCAGGTAAAGTGCATTTTGCGCGATCCCCATGCCAACGCCTTCTATAAAGACCTCAGCAAAAAATCCCAGTGGGCCAGCGATGAGCCCACTCCCATCGATGGCGTCCACGAACGCAAGTGGGAAATCGACTCCCTGTGCTACGTGATTCGCCTGTCCGATGGCTACTACAAAGCCACCGGCGACAGCAGCATCTTTGATACGAACTGGCAGCAAGCGATGCGCGAAGTGCTAAAGGTATTCCGCACCGAACAGCGCAAGCAGGGAGAAAGCCCCTACCGCTTTGTGCGGGTATCCGGGCGCATGATCGACGCTCCGGTATTCGAAGGCACCGGCCGCCCGGTCAATCCCGTAGGCCTGATCGCCTCCGCCTTCCGCCCCTCCGATGACGCCACCGTATTCCCGTTTCTGGTACCGTCCAATATCTTCGCCATGCTGTCTCTGCGCCAGCTAGCGAGTATTTATTCAGACATTCTCGATCAGCCACAAGAGGCTCAGACCTGCCTGGACTTTGCCGACGAACTGGATGAAGCCATTCAGACCCACTGTATCGCGGAGCATCAGGGCTTCGGTAAAATTTATGCGTATGAAGTCGACGGTTTCGGCAACAAGCTGTTTATGGACGACGCCAACGTGCCATCACTCATGTCCCTGGCCTACCTGGATCCCACATTTGCCGACGACCCCATCTACCAGAATACCCGTCATTTCCTGCTCTCCGACAGCAACCCCTACTTCCTGCGCGGTACCGCCGCCGAGGGCCAGGGCAGCCCGCACACCGGCAAGGAAAAGATCTGGCCCATGGGGATAATCCTGCGCGCCATGACCGCCCGCGATGAAAAGGAAATTGCCCACTGTCTCAGGATGCTAAAAAACACCCATGCAGGCACCGGGTTTATGCATGAGGCCTTCCACAAGGACGATCCGAGCGATTTCAACCGCGCCTGGTTTGCATGGGCGAATACACTGTTCGGCGAATTGCTGGTGAATTTGCACCGCGAGAAACCCAAAATATTGGCGATGGGAAATATTTAACCTATGCGGAAACTCACACGGTTTAACTCGCTGCTGGCCCTCTGCCTCACCACCTGCGCGCTAGTCTTCTGGGCGGGAGACCTGCACGCAGACACGCGCACCCTCACCTGGAAAAACCCCATCATCGACAAGTATCTCGCCGACCCCTGCGTGTACTTCCACAACGGCTTCTATTACATGATGGCCACCGGAAAAGCACCCGATGGGCGAGGAATACAGATCTACAAATCCCCTGACCTGCAGGAGTGGACCTTCGTTCGCGGGGCGGTAAAACCGGGCGGACCAAAAAACTGGAACTGGAAACACTTCTGGGCGCCGGAAGTGATCGAGATCGACGACAAGTTTTATCTCTACTACACCGCATCTCCAGAAGATTCACCCAACAACCGCGGCAACCGCGTGGGAGTCGCCGTTGCCAACGATATCGAAGGCCCTTATACAGACCTAGGTGTCGTGATCCCCCATGGCTCCATCGACGGACACCCTTTCCGCGACCGCGATGGGCAGATGTATATGTACTACACCATCGAGCAGTACAACGGCAAAGGACTTACCGCCGGCAACATCTACATGGAAAAGATGACCTCGCCCACCAGCGTCGACGGCAATCCGGTAAAAATATTTGATCAGTACGGCTGGCAGGAAGGGCCCATCGTCCAGAACATCGATGGCACCTACGTGATGACCTTCAGTGAGGGAGCGTGGACCGACGACACCTACAAAGTGCGCTACGCCACTGCCCCTTCGCCTCTGGGTCCATACAAAGAGGGAGAAAATATAGTGCTGCAGTCGAACGAGGTGGTCAAAGGCCCCGGGCACCACTTTCTGTTCAAGGATGAAGGCGGCAACGACTGGATTGCCTACCACGGCTGGGATACGGACTACACCGCGCGGTATCCGCGGATTGATCCGATCGTGATCGGGAAGGAAAGAGTTTATGTGAATGGACCTTCGTTCACTACTCAGCGGTATGAAATTCGCCCCTGAATTAGCCCCTATTGGAAATACGCAATCGGGGTCTCGTCGCCCCGGTTCTATGGCTGCTCCAAAAACTCAACAACAGCCTCTTCAATGATTTTCTTTTCGCAGAAGGTCGTCATATGACCGCAGTATGTATCCAACTCAATTGACTCAGCACCGATCAGGGCTGCAAAACGAATTGCCGGATCGGGCGTAACCATATGATCTTGCAGATCAACGATACTTAACACTCGTGCTTTTACTGCGGCAGCGGCATGCTCCATGGAGCCGTCGAAATTTCGGCTGACATCATGGGCAAGCATTGCATTCAGCTGCGCGGCTTTGTTATTTATGTCGTTGGCTCCGCTGGCTTGGGCGGCAGTAATGAAAGCAGCAGCTTGACTGCGAGGTGTTCTGCGAGCGTGGTACTCTGGCGTATGCAGTGCCAGTGCATCAATCATCCCCACCAGCGGTTTTGCATCTGCCCCGTTACCACCCTGTCGCGCTAGAGCGATGGCCTCCAACTGGGTTTTCCACAACAACCTATCGTAAGATCCAAGCTGTGGCGATCCCACAAGTGGAATGGCACGATCCATAAAGTTTGGGAAACGTGTCAGCCATTCGTAAGTCTGCATACCCCCCATTGAGGTACCAATGACGGCATGAAGGTGCTCAACCTTCAATATCTCCATCAGTAGCTTGTGCTGCGCTGTCACCATATCGCCAATCGTAATGCTCGGAAATTCTGGATAGTTCGATGGCGATGAGGAAACGCCATTACCCAACGCATCCATCACAATTACGAAGTATTTCTCGGTATCGATCGGATCAGTCGCACCGTAATTGAACAGATCCTCAGATGTACCCATGAACCAAGTTGGATACAAAATTGCGTTGGAACGCTGCGCATTCAGCGATCCGGCCACGCGGTAGCCTATTTTGGCATTTCGCAAGACTTCACCATTTTCAAGCGTGAAAGTGGGCAGCGTCGCCAGTTCCAGTTCTGGCACTTCAGCTCTGAGGCCATGAGACGACAGGCTTAGCAGAATAAATGAGATTATGAGACAGCGCACAGGGTGTCCTCGCAGGCTCCGCCCCCGCTAAGCGCGAGAGCGGTCAAATTACGGTAGCAGGGAAATAGCAAGCACAGACAATGTGCGCTTTAAGTATCCCGCTTAGTAAACCAGGAGTTCCGCTCTGCACGATAGCCTTTCACACCATAAAATACGATGTACAAATAACACACCGCTGGCACCAGCAAGGAGATATTGAGGTCGTAAGCATCGGCCACCCATCCCATCAGCGGCGGTACCAGCGCCGCGCCGAGGATCGCCATAATCAACAATGAGGAACCCTGGCTCGTGTAGCTACCAAGGTCGCGGATGGCGAGGGTGAAAATGTTTGACCACATAATGGAATTGAACAAGCCAACCGCCACGACGCACCAGAGCGCCCAGTACCCTTTCTGATACAGTGCAATCAGCAACAGTGCGACGCAGGCCACGGCGAAGCCTGCCAGGGTGCGATTGGGCTTGAACCGGCACACCACCATCAGTGCGATATTGACGACAATCAGCAAGCACCATATTTGCGCGGCCTGCCAGCTGACCAGTAGGCCAACACAGGCGAATGCAATGACCGTCACTGCCGCAAAATAAGCATAGATACTGCGCCGCTCCGCCCAGGCGGAGAATGCCGCAGCCCCTAGGAATCTGCCCACCATCAGGCCCGCCCAGTAGAGCGCCAGATACACGCTCGCCTGCATTTCGTTTAGCCCGGCAATCTCTGGTAAACCGAGATACTTGATAAGCACGCTACCCAACGCCACTTCTGCGCCAACGTACATAAAGATACTCAGGGCACCAAGCAACAAATGTGTATGCTGGAAGACGCCATAGCGATTTTCCGTAGGGGCGACTTCCGTATGTAGGTTCGGCAGCTTTACGACCTTGAAAAACACGGCCATTGCGAGCAGGGTTGCGGCCATAAACAGATAAGGTGGTACCACCGTATTCACATCCGCGTCTGCGGATACATGACTGAAAATCAGCGCAGCGCCGATCACCGGTGCCAGGGTAGTACCGAGTGAGTTAAGCGCTTGCGAGAGATTCAGGCGGGCCGGCGCGCCCTCGGGCTTACCAAGGATAGAGACATAGGGATTGGCCGCAATTTGCAATACCGCCATACCACCCGCCAGCACAAACAGGGCGACGAGGAAGAATCCATAGCTCTTCAACACCGCCGCAGGCCAGAACAGGGCGCAGCCTACCGACATAATGGCAAGCCCCACACTCAAACCGTTCTGGTATCCAAACCGAACCAGTAAATCTCCGGCCTTCAGTGCATAGACAAAGTAGACAAATGAGACGATAAAGTAAGCAATGAAGAACGCAAACTGCACCAGCAGTGCCTGCAGGTTGGTTAAATTGAAGACATTCTGCAGATGGGGAATCAGTACATCGTTTAACGCCGTGATGAAGCCCCACATGAAAAAGAGGATGGTAAGAAATGCCAGTGGCACCAGATAGTTGGTACTACTATCGGAAGACACCATCGCCGCATCTTGAGAAGTCGAAATCGCCATTTTCTTTCCTGTTTATTGTTATCGTGATTGTTATCAAACGGTGCGTAACCGCGTGCCTAAGTCACTGTGTCAAGGTCCTCTGGCAACGGAGCTTGTGCTTTCTGCTTACGCACACCATTCGTTGCCGCATAGTGCGCGACGCATAAACTCGCCACATCGCCAATCGCCTCTCCCAGCGCAGCCGGGACCACCTGGCAGCGCTGCAATGCCGGCGCGAGTGCCTCCGCCTCCATCACTTTTAGCGCATGGGGATAGAGCAAATCCTGGCAACGGGCAAACACGCTACCGATCACGACCTTTTGCGGATTGAGCAGATCGATCAACAGCGACAATCCCGCCCCAAGCTTGCGGCCAGACTCCGCGAAGACTTCCCGGGCCAGCGGGTCGCCATTGTGCGCGGCAATGGCCACGTCTTTGGTGGTGAGGGTATCGAGTGAGTCCACATCTTTGGCAAAGCTTACTTCGCCGCCCCTTAGTAACACCTCACGCGCCTGCCACCGCGCTAACTGTGCGATACCGGCACCGCTGCAAAAGCCTTCGAAGGAGCCGCGCTTACCGAATGCCTCAGGACCGTCCTCGGCAAGTCGCCAGTGCCCCAATTCGCCGGCGAGATCATTGGTTCCCGCGTACAGGCGGCCATCCAATATCAGGCCGGCTCCCAATCCGGTGCCAAACGTTAGAAACACCAAATTGCGCACCCCCTGCCCTGCGCCCAACATCCACTCCGCAAGGGCACCGGCATTGGCGTCATTCTGCAAAGCCGTAGTTACACCGAAGCGCTCCGCGAAATAACGGGTAATAGGCACCTCATCCCAGCCGGGCAGATTGGGTGGGGACTGAATCAGGCCTCGAGTACTATCAAGCGGGCCACCGCAACTGATACCGATGGCCTGAATCCCGTCCGTATGGCTTGGCCGCAGCCCGTGCTTTTGCAAAAGCGCCTCTGCGGCATCCAGGAGCGTTTGCACAATTTCGCCAGGACCGCGGCGGACCTCGGTCGGGAAAGCGATGCGGTCGAGCACATTGAGCTCGGCGTCTCCCAGCACCAGGGCACACTTGGTCCCCCCGATATCTACCCCGAGGTAGAAGGTCTGCGTCGCCTGTGCCACCCGCCCCTGTGCCTTGTCAGTGCTCAATCATCGCCCCCATCACTCCAGTACCGCTCCGTAAGCAACTCGCGCCCGTGTATTGCTTCGAGTGCCAGCCCGCAACACCAGTCCACATCAAATGATTACTTAAGCTTACCCTTGATCTATTATGATTGTAAGCGCTCAACTTTGAACACCTATAATCAATCATTAGAAGGCCCCTGTGAACGCCGTTACCACCCGCACCACCCTGCACTCACAAACTGAACGCCTCACCGCGTGGCTCACCGACTGCGCCCTACCCCTCTGGGCCTCCCGCGGTATCAATCCTGGCAACGGTGCACACTATGAACGCCTCCTGCCGGACGGGACCGTCGACCTCGCCAGCGATATTCGCGTGCGGGTGCAGGCACGCCAGGCTTTTGTGTTCGCCGCTGCGGCCAAGCTTGGCTGGTACCCGGAGGGAGAGGCGGTCGCGAGAGGTATTTTGGCGTTTCTGGAAGCCGAGGGCCTGAATAAAGCCGCTGGCGGTGGGTATGTGCGCAAGTTCGACCGCCACTTTCGCGTCGTGGATGCCTCCCAGGACCTCTACGATCACGCGTTTATCCTGCTAGCAAACGCCTGGTACTTCCGTGTCTCCCGGGATAGCGCCGCACTGGAACGCGCGGAAGCACTCTCTCAATACTTGGATCGCCGCTTCGGATCGGTGCACGGAGGCTGGATTGAGGGGGACTACGAGACCGATTACCGCCGACAGAACCCACATATGCATATGCTGGAAGCCTGCCTTGCACTCTACGATGCCGGTGCGGGCGCACCGTGGCTGGCGCGGGCCGGCGAGCTGGTAGCATTATTCCAGGCGCGTTTCTACGACGCCGAAAAAAACGTGCTCTTTGAGTACTTTCAACACGACTGGGCATCGCGCAATGACGATTTGGGAATGATCGTCGAGCCCGGACATATGATGGAATGGGTATGGCTGCTCGACTGGTACGGGCAGCGCACAGGCCGAACGATGCACCAGTGGACTGCGCCGCTCTACGCTCAAGGGTTGGCACTAGGTCGGGATGCGAATGGGCTGTTGTTCGACGCCGTCTCCTCGGAGGGAGCAGTGCTGGATGGCAAAAAACGCTGCTGGGTGGTTACGGAGCTAATCAAGGCGAGTGTCATTCGGGCGCGTTATGGGCACCCGGAGGCTGAGAGCATTGCAGTACAGGCAGTAGACAATCTATTTGACTACTACCTTTGTGCCCCAACCCCAGGCGCGCATATCGAGCACAGGGATGCAGACAATAGCATCCATAACCCTATGGCACCCGCCACCACGCTGTATCATATTGTGATGGCGGCGATCGAGCTACATCGGCACCTTCAGGTCTCGACTAGTGCCAACTAACTAACCGAAATTGAACGGTGGCTGTTTACGCTCATGAGTGGAGATTGAATGAAGTACGTTTGAACGACATAGGTTCGAACTACAGATCTGATCTCTAAGCCGTCGTATTCAGCGCTTCCTTTTTGACTCGACACTATCATCAACCTTGCGGAACCAATCCGGCGCATCCGCGTCGCCGGTCAAGTTGATAAAATGTTGGTCCAGCTCTGTAGAGTCCCCCACTTCTTCCCTGAGACTTTCAAGCCGGTCGCGTAGTTTTTTCAGCACCCCCGCATATTCCGATCTTTCAATGACGTTTTGCTGTTCCGCCGGGTCCTTCTGCAGGTCGTAAAGCTCCCACTCATCCACATCGTGATAGAAATGAATCAGCTTGTAGTCTTTGGTGGCCATCGCGTAGTGGCGTTTGACCATATGTACCGCGGGATATTCGTAGTAGTGGTAGTAGACTGCATCGCGCCCTAGTTTAGACTCGGGGTTCTGTAGAATCTCCAGCAGGCTCAGCCCCTGCATATCGCGGGGCACTTCGGCACCGGCCGCATTCAGGATGGTGGGTGCAAAGTCCAGATTTTGTACTAGCTCATCAGACACTTGCCCTGAGGGTACTTTTGCGGGCCAGCGTACAAGCAGGGGCACATGAAAGGATTCCCGGTAGGCAAATCGCTTGTCGAACCAGCCGTTTTCGCCAAGGTAGAAGCCATTGTCCGAGGTGTAAATTACCAGGGTGTTGTCGCTGAGACCGGACTCATCCAGGTAATCCAACAGGCGCCCCACATTATCATCCAACGAGGAGATGGTGCCCAGGTAGTCCTGTATGTACCGCTGGTACTTCCAGCGAATCTTCTGCTCATCGGTCATCGTCGGCCAATTTTGGCGGAAGTCGGCATTGATCTTTCTGAGCGTTGGCATGTAGGCGGCACGCTGTTCGGGGGTGACGCGCCGATTGAAGGGCTCCTCAAAGCCCCAGCTCGATGGAGGGATCGGAGGCTCTACCGATTCCATGGCTGCGTAGGTTTCGGGAAATATCTTGGAGTCGTGGGAGTAACGCATATCGCGCAACAGTGACATCTCCGCCGTCTGTGCTGCCGTGCCACGCCCACTGTTATCGCTCAGCAATGTTTCCGGGTAGGGAAATTCTTTCTGATAAAATTCCGCAAACTTGTCGGCCCGGGGCCACCAGGGTCGGTGCGGCGCCTTGTGCAGGTACGCGAGAAAGAACGGCTTGTCCTGATCCCGCTTATCCAGCCACTTCAGAGTTTCATCGGTAATGATATCGGTAACATACCCGTGCTTGCGCACCGTCCCGTTCTGGGTAATAAAATCCGGATTGATGTAATCGCCCTGCCCTGGCAGGATCATAAATTCATCGACGCCCTTCGGATCATTGCCGAAATGCAATTTGCCGAACATGGCGGTGGCGTAACCAGCCTTTTTCAATAGCTGCGGAAAAGTCGTCTGGGCGTCATCGAAGGGCGCACTGTTGTCGATTTTTCCGTTGAGATGGCTATGTTTTCCCGTAAGAATTGTTGCTCTTGAGGGTGCGCAGATGGAATTGGTGACGCTGGCATTATCGAAACGCACGCCCTCCTTCGCCAGGCGATCAATATGCGGTGTTTCGATCAGTTCAGAGCCGTACGCGCTCACCGCCTGATAGGCGTGGTCGTCTGACATGATGAAAATGATATTGGGCTTTTCACTCCCATGATCATCAACGGCGGCGGCAATAGCCGTATTCCAACCCAACAGCACTACGCCAACTACGTTGAGCGAAGTCCCCAACATTTTTTTGAAATCAAGCATTGCAAGCAATCCTTCCCGCTCCTAAAAAAAGGCCGACTCAACACCATGCGTTGAGTGGCCCAACGAGAGAAGCCAATTAAATTTTTATCTACCAACAGGCGCTTAGTTCGCAGCCTGCTCGATCAATTGATCCGTGAGCGCACTCAACATGGTCAGGGTTTCACGGTGCTGGGCCTGGTTCGCCAGGTTGTTGGCCTCCAGGGGATCCGCTTTTAGGTCGTAAAGTTCTTGATAACCCGGGTGTTGCGGATAGCGAAGGTACTTGTATTGCTCGGTGCGCACCCCTTCGGTCTTCGGTATCCAGTCGGTGTTCATAAGGTGCTCGCCTAGGAACTCGGTACGCCACCCGGACAGCTTGCCGTCCATCAGTGGGCGCACGCTCTCTCCCTGCATCAATTCAGGAACATCGATACCGGCCAATTCGAGAATGGTCGGCGCCACATCGATATTCAGCACCATCTTGTCGACTTCCACACCATCGCGGCGTGGGTCGTAAACAAAGAACGGCACGCGAATACTGTTTTCGTACAGCAACCATTTACCGGCCAGCTGACGCTCACCGAGGAAGTAGCCGTTGTCGCCCATGAACATAATGATGGTGTTGTCGGCGACACCGGCTTTCTCCAGTTCGCGCACAATCTTGCCCACTTCTCGATCCAGGCCGCTGATCATGCGGTAGTAGCCCTTCACCATTTCCTGATATTTTTGTGGTGTATCAAAGCGCCAGTACCAGCGATCCTTACTAATGCTGTTTCTGACCCACTCGGGCTGTGCATCGAAATAACGATCGTCTGCCAGCGGGGGCTCGGGAATGGTGACGTCCTCGTAGAGGAAGGCCAAATCTCGCGGATAGACAAATTGATTCGGATCGTGATCGTCCGCATGTGGCGCGTGGAAACTCACAGAAAGGTTAAACGGCTGGCCGGATTTCGCGCTTTCCCGAACAAACTGCGCACTCAAGTCCCCAATACGGGCAGTGGTGTGTTCATGGCGATGAGTTTTCAGGTTGAGCTCGTAGTAACGGCCGGCCTCGGTCTCTTCTCCGGGGCGCTGGTAGAAGTCGAACAATGATTTGTCGAGGTCTCCCTCAAACTGCATGCCAAACTTACCCACAAAACCGATGCGATAGCCTGCATCTTTAAGCAATTTTGGATAGCTGTTATTGACAAACTCCTTCGCCAGCGGTGGCTCATTAAAAGTGAAGCCGTGCTTGCGTTCGTAGAGACCGGTCATAATCGATGCACGGCTCGCAGCACAAATAGACGTCGTGACGAAGGCATTACTAAAACGCGTGCCCTGCTCAGCGAGCGCGTCAATATTGGGGGTTTGAATGATATCGTTGCCGGCGTAGCCCACCGCGTCCCAACGCTGGTCGTCGGTCAGGATAAAGATAATATTTGGCTTGTCGGCCTGGGCTGCCTCACTGCCAGACTCCGTTACCTCGGTGGCAAGCGATCCCACTGTACCGCCCAGCAGCCCCACTAAAACAGCAAATTTCGCGAATGCTTTCATTTTTGCTTTACCTTCCGTTAATTCCGCTATCTGTTACCGAACCTAATTAGGTGCTTTCATACACCAATCGTTCGGTCAATTCTGTGTAAGCGCCGCATCATCCAAGGGCCACAACTTCGCCACCATGCCAAAGAAGTCAGCCCTCATTGCTGCCGCATTAATCTCGCTGTAAAACCACACCTCGCGCTCACCCAGTAGTTGGGGAGTCACGACTTTCTGCGCGCGCGCCAGATCCGGTTTCAATACCGCCGTCACCAGGGCAAGATCCCAGATAACTCTGCGCTCCTTCAATGGATCAATATGCGTTTGCCAACGATCAACCAGGAAGTCTGCCAAGGGATGACGGCCTGTCATTGCTGCTTCCACAGACGCAAATTCCATTGTCAGGGCCGACGCCACATTCAGCGGCATCACATGCAGCTCAACCGGACTCTCGAACACCTTGAAGACCGCCTGGATATCCATCATGCAATTGAAATCGTCAATTCGGTGCTTGCCAATCGTCGCATCGAACTGCGAGCCAAGCCAGTAGACGGCAATACGGTCCGCGACGGCGGGCTCGATCAACAAAGCTGAGGCGACATTAGTCAAAGACCCCAGAGCCAACACCTTTAGCTTCTCACCTGTGGGCAGGGCATTGGCCTGACGGATAATCTGATAGGCCGCCGCAGAATGCTGGGCCTGATCTCCCCAGTCATACAACCGATTTTTTCCACCGCGAAATGTCGGAATATCAGACTGCAAGTGCGCAAGGATCATCTGATTCAACCGATGACTCTCCTCCATGGACTCTGGAATCGTCCAGTGGCTTGCCTGCCACTGGGCAGCGGTTACGGCGAGCAATTCCCATTCCTCAGCCACCGCTGCTCGTGTGACGGCGAATAAATCATCTACTTCATTGGCGGTGTCCGCATCCACAATCACGCGCGATGGTGCAGCACTGGCGGTGATTGGCAGTAATACCCAGGCTGCCAATAAGGACGCAATACAGTGAATCGCCTTGCGCCGAAATTCCTTTACAATATGCACGATATCAAGCCTCTTTATTCTCGAATAACCAGCCGCTGATTGACTTCGTGGACATCAATGGACTGCTCGCTTCCGTTCGGCCAGCGCACGGTCAGCGCGGTAATTGCGGTAGCGCTATCGAGGCCAAAATGCAAAACCGATGGATTCTGGCTGGTAAAGCTGGAACCTATGTGCAGCTCACGCATTTGTGTCACTCCGCTGGCTGTCACATACACCCTCGCACCGGCGGCTTGCGAATTACCGTTGCCGCCCTGTAGCTCCACCTGCAGATAATTTCCCTCTGCGGCGGCGCCATCGTTTCTGTAGAGCGTGATTGCGCGCGATTCCATGATATTGCTGACCACTAGCAAATCCGTATCCCCGTCCCTGTCCGCGTCAAAACACACCACGGCCCGCCCTTGCTGCACGCCCGTCAAGCCGAGCTCTACTGCGCGCTCTGAATAGCGTCCATCACCGGTTGCAATAAATGCGCGATTCGCGGATGAGGTCTCGTCAACCGGCACTTCCTCCGTGGGATCCTGCTGTCCGCTGTCTTCGTACCAGCCACTGGTGTGGAAGATATCCAGAAATCCATCATTGTTCAGGTCCGCAGCACAGGCGCCCCAGCCCCAGCCGCCGTTTTCCACGCGAGCATAGAAGGTGCCGTCACTGAAATTACCGTTGTCATTCAGGTACAGACGGTTACCGATATTGGTGACCGCATAATCGTTAAACTCATATACGCTGGTGACAAACCAATCGAGATCACCGTCGTTATCCAGGTCACCGATTGCACTGCCCATACCGAATTCATCGGTCAATTGGCCGTTGGTGGCATCACTGAAGCGGCCTTCGCCATCATTCAGGAAATACTTTGAGGTACCAAAGTCACCAACCATGGAAAGATCCGGCCACCCGTCATTATTTAAATCAGCAAAAGTAGGCGTGAAGCTATAGTCCCGCTCGCCTTCTATACCGGAGACGCCTTCAGTGAGTATTTGATCCGCAATTCCACTTTCCCGGCTGACATCGGTGAAGGTGCCGTCGCCATGACCGCGAAACAGCGTTTCTGTCTGGCTGGAGAAAGGATTGCCCCAGTGACTCAGCGCGACATCCAGATGGCCATCGCGGTTGTAATCGCCGAATGCGGCGGATACCGTATTCAGTGCCTTTGTGCGCAGGCCGGAGACTGCCGATTGATCTGAAAAAGTGCCATCGCCACGGTTAATGAACAGGTAGTTTTCGTCCCCTTCGAGACCGCCCACAAACAAATCCAGCCGACCATCCCCGTTCACATCCGCAAACGTAGGGCCACTGCCGCGGTGGTCGCGCAGTTGCACACCAGCCTCGGCGGCGACCTCTTCAAAGCGATTGTTCCCAATGTTGCGAAACAGCTTGGAGGCCTCTTGATTTCCGGAGTCGATATAGAGGTCAATCCAACCGTCGCCATCGAAGTCACCGACGGCAATTCCTCCACCGAAGAATTCCGCCTGAGTCACGCCCGTATTGTCGATTGCACCGGCTATTCCCCATTGATGTACCAGCCCGGTCTCCGAGCCCAGGCGCACGAACTTCCAGCCCCCATCTTCGTCATCGTCCTCGGGTTCCGGATCTGGATCCGGTGGCGGGGCCGGAGGCGCTGGGGCTACGTTTGGTTCCCGCGCCTCTTCATTGGAACTGCCGCCGCCACACCCGGTGTTCAGAAGTAGCGCAATGCCGAGTGCGCAGAACGCGGCGGCACTCGGCAGCATTTTGTTACTCTGCTTACTGGACATTGCCGAAATAGCCTGCGGCTTTTTCGAATGCGCGCTTACCGATTTGCTCACCGATGATACGCCCGGGAATATCATCCACCGGCGGATGGATACCCCCCCAGATTCGGGACAGACTGCACTGATCCGAGGCATCACGGTATGTGGCCCACTGCAGTACAACGTCGCTTTCCGGCCCTTCCTCGAACACGAGGAATTCGTTCGCCGGTGCGCGGTAGTCGCTCATTCCGCCGGGGAAATACGGGCTGCCGGTCAACAGGGTCAGCATCTCCGCCGCCGCGCGGGAGTAGGTGGAATGACCGGAGATGTAACCGGCAAATGGGGGACTTACGAAGGTCGGGCGCTGATAGGGCCACCAGTTCTCCGCCAGAATCCAGTCCACTCCCGCCATGTCGGTTGCGGGATCCGAGATATAGTCCGGGCCGCGCCAGGCCTTGAGTTTTATTTTGCCCAGGTGCTCACCACTGGTCCCGGCCAGCGGGTCGCCCGCCTCAACGATTTCGGAGAAACCGGGGCGCAGCGGGATACCATCGGGATGGTAGTTACTCAGAGTGTCGTCACTGCTCTGCCCCAGGTCCGCCATAATCCGGATCGCCGACACCGGTCGCAGATAGTCGTAGTAACCTTTAATACTCCACGCGGAAATGGCAGCGTCGTGCATTGTGCCGCCCAGCGCGAAGTAGGCCTTCACATCCCACTCCAGCGGGCCGATCAGCTCGCCCTCTCCCTGGAAACGGCGCTCAAATTCCGGGTGATCGAAGATGTCATTCATCAGCACAAACCAGTGCCCCGGCGGCGTCTCGGAGTCCGGACCGTCTGCCCAGAATTCCGCAAGTACCCGCGCGTAATCCGCGCGTTTCACCATTTGAGGTGCGTAGGGCTCGCCGGTAACGGGGTTCACATCGTAACCCCGGCTGGCATCACCGCCATTTTCGAACTGATAGAACTGCTCGTATTCCGCAACCGTTGCCGCAGCCGGGAACGCCGGGTTATTACCGATACTGCGAGGGGAAATATCAATCAATACATCATCGGCGGGATCCAGATGCGCTGACCAGGCCGCAACCAGGGCGAAGTTCCACTGGTAGAAATCGGATGTCGAGGTGCCCAGCAGCGGCGGCTTGCCCGGATCGAAATACACTTTATAGGTATCACCGGCACGGGTCTGAATGGACGCATCACCATCCGTCAGCGAGAACGGCAATACATTGCCCCACTCCGGGCTCAAGAAAGGCGGTGTATCGCTCACCAGGTTGCCAGACTGGTCGATCGATTCACTCAGGGAGATGGGCTGCCAACTGTTCCAGTCGCTGTTGGCAATGGCATTGGGGTTACCGGGTTTTTCCGGCTCGATAATGCCGTTGATGTGATCATAAAACAGGTTGGCATAGCTGCCCTGCTCGTTTGCGCCATCCTGGAGACCGTACTGTATGTAACAGTCGGCCACATGATTACCAAGCGCCGCGGCACCGTAGGTGCGGTAGTCTTTGGCAACAAACTGCGGGTCCAATCCCAATGACTCCATCAGCTCATCCGCCAGCGCCATGGTGTGCGCTTTACCCGGTGAACGGAAGAAGCGATGCTCAATTATCCGGTACGCAGCATAGGACACAGCGGTTTGCTGCGCAGGCAAGGAGCGAGGAATATTGTGGGCATCAAGCGCACAGCTAAACTGGTTAAGGGTTTGGCCGAGAAGATAGTGCTGCGCGCCGGCGTCACTGAGTTCTGCCCATGCATCGTACATGGCCGCAGAAATGTGGAACAGGTTGCGCGCATGCACGGTGGGGCGGGCGAAGTCGTTGCGCACGCCCTCCAGCAGAACCTCGCTCCACTGACGGGCCACTGATGGCGCCACGTCTTTTGCATCAACGCCGACACCCGGCGTTGCCAGCGGCGGCTCTGCGGGAGAATCGTCAGGCGAGGGGTCTTCCCCTTCCACGGGCTGCCATTCCTCTGCAGGCACCATGCAGTGATCACCTGCCAACGGCACCTCGTCTCCGGCTGGCGAAATGCGCAGGCACTGATTGGCCGGGAAGTTGCCGATTTGTTCTTCTGTGCCGTCAGGCCAGCGGACACGCAGTATGTCAACTGTTTCGGAGTCGCCGAGGCCGAAATAGAGTATTTGCGGGTTCTGACTCGTAAAGTTACTGCCAATTTGGAGTTCACGCATTTGCGTTACGCCCCCAGCGGTAACAAACACCCGGGATCCTACGGCTGCGGTATTACCGCCCAAGGCTTGCAGGGAGACGCTCAGCTGATTGCCGGCTTCGTTACCTCCGACATTTTCATACAGAACAAGCGCATTTCCATCGATATTATTTTCCACCACCAAAATATCGATATCACCGTCGTTATCCGCGTCAAAGCACGACACACCCCGCCCCTGCCTGGAATCATCCACAGCACGCTCTGTCGCTTCGTCTGAGAAAACTCCAGCACCATTATTGATGAACAGCCTATTGACATCGTTTTTATAATCTACTGTTTCACTCGCATACAAAGAGTCTTCATCCCAACCATTTGTGTGGAACAGGTCCAGGTGGCCATCGTTATTGAAGTCCGCAAAGCAAGCAGCCCAACCCCAGCCACCATCTTCGACACGCGCCGAGTACGTTACATCATCGAAGTAGCCGCCACCGTTTCGATTTAAACGATTACCTTGCTTAACGGTGCCAAATGCATTCGTTTCGTAGATTGAAGTAATAAACCAATCCAGGTATCCGTCGTTGTCGTAGTCGGCGATGGCGCTCCCCATCCCGAATTCGTCACCGAGTTGCGAACCTGTCGCGTCGATAAATCGACCAGACCCATCATTCAAAAAATATTTACTGGTTCCGTAATCCCCAACCATGGCGAGATCAGGCCAGCCATCATTATCAAAGTCAGCAAACGTCGGGGTGAAGGAATAATCTTTGACTCCCGCAATTCCACCTGCACCGGGCGAATGCAACTGGCTTGCGATACCACTGGTTTCACTCGCGTCAACGAAGTAACCATCTCCGTTTCCAAGCCAAATAGTCTCGGTATTCGGCTTTACATCATTTCCCCAGTGTGACACCGCCAGGTCAAGGAATCCGTCACCATTGATGTCGCCAAAACTTGCAGACACAGTGTTCGGAGCTTCCATAATGAGCCCGGATTCACGCGTTGCATCTACAAACGTCCCGTCACCATTATTGATAAAGAGTTTGTTTCCATCACCCTCTATCCCGCCAACGAAAAGATCTAACCAACCATCGCCATTGACGTCAGCAAAAGTAGGCCCACTCCCGCGGTGGTTCTCGAGCTTTACACCCGCAGCTCCCGCAACATCTTCGAAACGATTGTTACCCAGGTTTCTGTAAAGTTTGCTCGGTTCTAAATTCCCTGAATCAACGAAAATATCAATAAGTCCATCATTGTCGAAATCCCCCACTGCGACACCGCCAGCAAAGAACTCCGCTTCAGTGCCTCTACCTTCCTGGCCATTGATCCCCCAACGGTGGCGCAGTCCCGCAGAGGCGCTTATGTTCTGGAAAGACCAAGCAGCTGGCGCATCATCCGGGGGACTCGTTACAGGAGGGGGAGTTACTGTTGCTTCCTGCTCTCCAGCATTGCCCGAGCCTCCACCACACCCGGCTAAAACACTACTGAGCAGTGCGACAGCGATTACAGATGCTCCAAGCTCGTTCTTTCCGTTGATTTTTTTTCTTTTAATTTTCACTGTGGGATCTCTTCTCATTTTTTTGCCCCTAAAGTGGTACTTCTTCGCGGGTCAGGCGCTTAATTGATTTTGTAGGATTGCCCGAAGGCGTCTTGCTTCTCGCTCGGAAAAAGGCCCGAGCCGACCTAAGGCCGGCTCGGGAATATGGTCATAACGACCGTCCTGCGAGGTGAAAACATAATGCTCAAACAGCGATCTCCACGCGGCCCGCTCTGCCTCCGGCAGTTGGCGGATACTCAGCATCGCGTGAGTCAGTGCATCCATCGGCTCACCGCAATACGCCGGGGCGCTGCGCCACCAGTAGTTGACCATGCCGTTGAACGGCGCGAGCCCCTCAACCTGATGCCACCACATGCTCGGAAGAAACAGTGCATCGCCCGGCTTAAGCTCAATTACCCGCTTGTGCGCCTGCGCAACCGCGAAGCGCGGAAAGCGCTCAAAGTCGGGATTGTCGATGTCGACAACACTGACAGGCTGTCCTGCGGGGGTGTTATCCAGTGGACCGATATACAGATTTTCAGCCTGGTCGGGGGGAAACAACGTGAAACGACGCTTACCCGCAACGCAGCAGGCGATGTTGTGCATCGCATCAAAATGGCACGCAATCAGTGAGGGGCTGCCCAGCCAGGCTTGCACCAAAGGGTTTTCCACACCGTCGATCTGCAATACATTTTCCGACATAACCGCCGGCACAAAGCTCGGCAGGTGCATCGACGGAATGAAAATGGAGTCCGCCTCGGGACTGCTGGTTGCAGCATGCAAGCGCGAGAAAAAGCCAGCGAGCGTATCCCCCCGCTTGGTGAAATTAAAACTCTGGAAATCGTCCCGATAAAAATAGCGGCCGCGCTCTTGCGCTGGAGCACTGTAGGTCATCACCGAACGATCGTTGTAGGCGGACAGGAGGTAATCGGCAAATGCTTGCTTCCCCTCGGCCCCGCACGCTACGAGTTTCCAGTGCGACACCAAATTACGCAGCACAACGGGCTCACTGCCAGCAGTAATCGCTGCACTGACTTGACCCCTGGCGTCACGACAGTCGATTTCCTCGACCGGTAGCGCGGAGCACTGCCTCGCAGCAGCGGCACTACCCATCACGCGCTTGCGACCTCTATTTCGCGTATAGACGCGGCCAACTGCGCTTCTTTGCGCCGCACCAGTTTTTGCACATTCCCGAGGGAGGCGAGCAATGCATAAATGGCTGAGAGGTAACCGCCGCGGTGCAGCTGACCCAGGGTCTCATCCGGCAGCGCCATAAGGCGCTCACGGCCTACGGTGAAATAGCCTTCGAGCTTATAGTTGCTACCATCGCAAAGACCAATATCTAGCGCCACCGCCTCAAGTAGCTCCAGTTCCGACAGTACTTGCGTAAAAGCATTGGTCATACCGATGCCCTCATCCAGCGCCTGTAGTCGCTTCTGCACCTTTTCGAGATAAGGGGAGCTGCCACCAAAGTCCATAAACAGCGGATGACCACCGGTGGTGTTTACCCGGGGGTCATCCAGGTCAACGTGCACCACCGCTTTTTGCACGGGGCCCGATGGTGTGAATTCTTCCTGACGACCAATCAGGAAAGGCCCTTTGGCGAACACCAGAGGAAGCACACTGGCATCCCAACCACTTGGCGCGTCTGCATCGAGAAAAAGGTTTTCATCTGCGGAGAGGCCGAACAGAGCAACACATTGGTACTGGCCAGGTTCCCCCCCTCGCGCTATCAGCAAAGGGTACTCACACTGGAGCTGCTCAAGCTCGGAGGGAAATACAACCGTGCGTCCGACTTTGTGACCAAAAGCCTCCCCGTACTGCTCAACTACTTTCAGCTTGGCATGGTCGACGTTATTCAGGAGTACCGTGTTCGTCATTATTCTCACCGCTTGTAAGCGCGAGACCCGACAACGATCCAGTAAGGAATTTACCCGCACATATGTTCAACAACTGCGGTCAATCCGGTTACAAAAATCAAAGAATCCGAGGAGCCATCGAGGGCTGGGTCATCGCTATATTCATCGTTATTGTGTAGCAAAAATTAGCATTTCCAATCACAAGCAGTCAACAACTGAATGGAAATGATTGACGCAGTCTGCCAGAAAGGAATTTGGCGCCATGCGGCTCATCTTGAGCGGCAAAACCGATGGAATCAAGCTGCAAACCATCGGTTTTGCCGTGAGCAGAGTGGTGCCGTTATACGGTGGGGAGAGAGTGATTGGTTTCGGTTTGCGCAAGCTTCCGGCGCAACTGATCCACTATCCAGACATTCTGTTCCCACTGATTGGCGATGGGCCCCGCTCGCTCGGGGTGGGGCAACATATAGGGGGCCGGCCCAAACTCAGCGGTAAAGGTCAGCAATTCCTGCCCACGTGCCCGCGCAGCCTCGGCAATATCACCCCACCACTGCAGGTGTCGCTCAAGCGTCTGTGCGTACTCCGGCAAGGATGGGTCAATCACCTGCGAGCCCTGTATATGCCCGACACGGCAGTGCACGTGAAAGCTGCGCTGAATGGCCTTTTTGAGGCCAACCTCCTGATCCTGCAGCAGAGACTCTGCGACACAGCACCAATGACTGAAATCCGCGGTGAGCTTCAGGTCTGGCTTTGCATCGATATAGGCGGCGGTGATATGGCAGGCGAAATTGAAGCGGCCGCGGTGCGTCTCGTGATAGATGGGCAACCCCAGTTCTTCAGAGAGGCGATCCGCCCCTTCCAGAAGGATCAGGTTTTCTTCCAGTGAGAAATGATCTCGGCCGCTGTGGGAGTTAATACACAGCGGACGGGTGTCCGCTAGCTGTTCAAGGCGTCTGTAATACTGTTTCTGGTGTGCCGCAAAATCCGTGGTAAAGGTATCCCAGTGTTGGGCTACATACACCAAACCACTCTCCTCCAATGCGGACACCATCTCGCGGCAGCGTCCCCGATCTTCCGGAAACGCCACCTCGACGCCGTCAAAGCCTGCCGAACGGACCTTTGCAAGAAAGGCCTCGAAGGGCATATCTTCCGACCCCCATAAAGGGCAAAGGTAAGCGACCCTCATTGCAGCACTACCAGGCTGGCCGCTACAACGCCCGCACCCCGAGTACTGTGCACCAGCCAGGGTTCGCCTTTCACCCAACGGACTTCGCCCTCGTTCACGCGCGTATATCCGTGTCGATCGGCTCCCTCTCCGGTAATATTAAACACCGCAGGGCGATCAGCCCCCTCCCCCAAGTGGATGGCGAAGATACCCAGGTTATTCCGTATGGAACCCACGGGGACGATAAGCCATTCATTGAAGCCCGCAAGACCGCCCATAAACGGCATCAACGGGTCCTCCCGCGGGTATGCCGGGGTTTCGAAGAAGCTCGGAACACCAGCCTCCCGTAAACGCCTGCGATCCAACACGGTATGCCAGCGCTCACCACCATCCGAGCTTACATATACATTGTGGCTGGCATCATCCGGGTTGACTGCAGCTACCGCCAGGCGCAGCGACTCACCATCGAGCCAGGCATACACGTCCTCTACCAACCCCGGGAATCGCTTAACCTCTCGCTTCTCGCCGTCACTGTAGAGAAACAGGCTGCTTCCTGTTGGATAGTAGATTGCGTTTGCTTTCTGCGGGTGGGCGACGAGGCTGGTTTTTGGCAATTCAACTGGCCCAAGATCAAGTCTGCGGAAGCCATCCCCTTCTCCATCGAGCATTGCGGGAACGTCATCACTCACGTAGATGCCCTGCCCTTTAAATCCGACGAACAAGCGCTCGGGAACCTGGCTGTCGGCGGCCATCGCCCAGATACGATAATCCCAGGCTTCTTCATTCATAGGCACGCGCGCATGATTAGGAACCGATGGCAGCCCATTCGCATTTTCTGAATCAGGTCCAGTCCACTCGGCAATCCCGCCAGCGAGGTGTTGCCACTTATCCTCGGGAGAATGATGCGCAAGCGATTTCGCCCATAAACCCATGGGAATGTCACCAGCTCCGTAGCCATAACCGGTGCCTAGCACCACCACCGGAGGCTCTGTTTTCAGGATCTCCACCGACTTTGATGCGGTTATCTTGGGCGAAGGCCGCAAATCGCGAATCCAGCTGCGGCCATAATCCCAACTCTCGTGCAGTCCCTGATCACTCAACGCCGCGACAAAGTAGTTCTCGCTGGTAGCGAAGTCACCATTGTAGGTGTTCACAAAGCCGCGATTGCGCCAGGTAACGTGCCCCTGGGCACCGTTCCCTTCACGCACGGCCGTCTGATACAACACCGTTTCACCACCGGTTTTTGGGAAGCCCTCGGCCTGCATATCCAGCAGACTGACCCCATGACCGTTTTCCAGAATGATGGAATTGTCGCGCCCCCAACTGACAGGCACGAAATCAAAGCTATCTACCTGAATATAGTTGTCGGAACCTTGCGAAGTTTCCCAACCCTTATGGCCGCCTTCGTAATAGATCCGCTGCCAGTTTCCGCGCTGTGGCACACCGTCAGCCACATCAAATTCCGAATAAAATAGTGAGCTATTGTGGTGCTTCATGGTTTTACCCATCAGCAAGCGAACCCTGCCTTCCAGGCCAAACTCCACCTTTCCGCTGCGAGGGTCAATCTTCAGTCGCGCATAGCGTTGCCCCGGGTTTGTGTAAGTCTCACCGTCATATTCTGTACGCGTTTCGCCGGGTTGCGCCAAACGTTGCTCCGCGAGCTCCACATCACCTTGCGGGCCGGGATAAAAATGATCGACCCTGCTCCACTGAGGCGCGCCTGTGGCCAGTGCTTTTGCATCAGCGGCAAACACTGAGGACACTTGTTTGTCCTTAGCAAAGATTGCAAACGCCGTTTTTCCGTCTGGTGACACTTCAAAACCCAGAGCTGCGACGAAACCACTTGGGGCAGTTACCGGTGCCCAGCTTTCGCCTCCATCGCGGGAAGTAAACAGACCACGCTCGGTGGCGATGTATACCCGTTGATTTTCGCTATCAAACTCCAGTTGCCACGCATTTTGAGCCTTCTCATGCTCAGGGTCGTAAAAGTACTGGGTAAAGCTTTGCCCACCGTCGCGAGATACGAACACCAGCCCGGGATGCGTGTCCCCATGCGCGTACTCAGGTACACGCTTCGGCATATCGTTCAGGTCTACGATGTCCGGGGAACTCAGTGCCATTACCACATGGTTGCTATCTTGCGGGTTGACCTGGATGAGCTGTATCGGATACGTCAGAGTATCTTCTAGCGCCTGCCAGGACTCACCGGCATCCTCACTCACCAGTGCCATACGGTGGGTGCCAAGAAATAGCTTATCGGGATTCTGCGGATCGCTGGCAAGCCCAAATACGTTGAGCTGTGGCAGCTCCGCTGCGAGTAGTCGGTAGGACTCCCCCCCATCATCTGAACGATACAAGCCCTCCATATCACTCATGACATAGAGGCGATCTTTGACATTGGGCTCCAGATAAATACTCTGAATTTCGCCGCCACCACCCGGGGCCCAGTATTCCCATTTCAGCGCGGGCGCTTTGATTTGGTCACGCTCCGCACAGCCCAATACAAGCACCGATACTACTGCCGACATTAGCCAGAATATTGACTTCATTTGCCTATCTCACTCTGCATACGCCAGAAACAAATAACCCCCGCAAGCGGGGGTTACCTGGTCTTCAAACATCCAACATCACTTAGAAGGTATAGCGTCCGCCCAACATCCAGCGCGCGCCAGTTTCTTCGTGACTGATCATCAGGTTTTCACCGCGACCATGCTCACTGTTGTTCTCATCAAGAACGTTGATACCCTGCAGAAAAATTTCTGCGTTATCGGTCAAGGCGTAGCTCACGTTGAGATCCACAGTCTGGAAGTCATTTACGAAAATCGGTTCAATCAGGCTCAGCTCCTGCGTATGAGCCTTGAGGTACTTGTCACGCCAGTTATACGCGACACGAGCCTGCAAACCATTTTTATCGTAGAAGCCTACCACGTTTGCGGAATCACTAACCCCTAGCAGCGCTGTTGACCCTTCGAGAGTATATGGGCTGTAGCCAACGTCGGAGTTAACCTTGGTGTAGTTTGCCATGACGCCAAACCCACTCTCACCGAACATATGCTGCACGGAGAGTTCGATACCATCTACACCGTTTTTGTCTTCACCGTTCTCTGTAAATCCAATCTGGAAATCAACCAGAGGATCGCGACTCGCATCGCCCTCGATTTGGCCAGTACCCGAACCATTGGAAGTAACACCAGGCTCATCAGCTTTATTTGCAAGAATCCACTCAAACACATCCTTGATGCTTTGTGCGCCAGCCGCTTGAGCTTCCTGCGCGAACTGTCCGAAGGCCGGGCTATACAGGCCGTCGATATTGATCAGAGTGTTGACGGTTTTCGGGAAACCATCAATATTCTTTTTAAACCACGCGGCAGAGACGTAGCTACCTTCATCGTAATACCACTCCACGGACAGATCGAAATTCTCTGACTCTAGCGGCTTCAGCGCGGGGTTACCGGTTCTCACCGGCGGATTAACAATGTTTGTGGTCTCCGTTTGAAGAACCCTACCACCGCGAAGCGCAGGCAGATTGGCACGAGCCAGTGACTTACCGTACGCGACACGAGCTACAATATCGTCGGTAACGTTGACGTTGAGATTAAGGCTCGGCAAGTGGTAGTCGTAAGAAGCTTCACGGCTTGCCAGAGTTTGCACTTGGTTGCCATTCTCATCAACCTCAGGGCGGAAACTAAACTGGTTATCTTTAACCCAGACAACACCCTGATAGTCGTTCAGTGCTGAACTCGCAGTAACTTCGGTTTCCTCGTAACGATACCCGACATGGACGTCGAAAGGCATACCTGCAAGTTCGGAATTCAGATTGTACTGCATGAACGCGACGCGGGTATCCTCACCCACTTCTTGGTAATCAGCAAATTCGTATTTATTGGAGGCGCAGAATACAGACCCACAGTTACCCAAAGTGGTCAGCGGTGAATCTTTCTGATCATAGGCACCATAGTTCTGCTCGAGATAGTCCATCATCTCATTAAGATCAAAGGTCAGCGTTTCCTGATACAGATTATCCGCTGTAAAGGTATAGTTTTCACCAGTCCAAGGGTGCATCAGGAAAGTGCCATTTGGCAGCTGCGCGGCAATCGTCTCGAAATCGCCATAACTGGCATCGAAGCCACTCATAAAGTTAAATGAGTCAAAGCCTTCGAAATTGACGAAATCACCCTTGTATTGCTCGTAGTATCCACGACCCCGCTCTACACGGACATTACCTGTGGACCAGAATACATTGGTAGCCTGCACACCGAAGTCCAGGGATTGCTCTTCCGTAAAATCCCAATGGCCCGAGAACTTGAACTGATCAACCTCTGCCTCATCAAACTGACTAGTAATACGGTGCGTGAGGGGCACCACATCTGCAGGTACGACATTGGGGTTATTAACGAAAAGAGAGGGGATATCACCGGTAAAGTCTGCCGCCAAGGCACGTCGCGTCAGTGACGCCATTTCAACATCAGCCTTTGAGCCCAGACGACCACCGTTCGGGGTTACCGAATTGGACGAGCCGTTTGCATCAAACTCGAGAGACAGTGTGTCGGAAACATCCCACTCAACATTGATGCCATAAGATTGCAATTCGTTGCGAACATGCTGCTCTTCAACAGCAAATGTAGTCTCGCCCGGATTCGCACCTCTTGTAACCTCCGCATACACCAACGGGGCCTTAATCGGATCATCACTCCATACTGCGGTAGATGAGGCCTGATCCCACTCATACCAGAGGGAGGCCTTATTAGTGACGGTATCAATATCTTTGCGGAAGAAGTTATAGTCCGCAGTTGCGGTGATACTTTCTGTGGGGCGCCATTGGAATACTGCCTGTGCATTCGCGCGCTCATGCTCCTGATTAACGATCTCATAGAAATTCATGCGAGATAGAGCAAACAGGTCGCCGTCTACCGGCTTATTCACCTGATTTTCGTTATCTACCGCACCCTGGCTGTTTTGCCAGTCGCGCGAAGGCTGCCCCCACTCGTTGGTCAGGATAGCGAGATCTCGCGCCTCATCCCGGCCATTCACACGTTCCTGATAGTTGACTGCCAGTGCAACACCGAATTTGTTGTCATCAAAAGTGTTGGAGTAGATACCCGAGAGCTCCGGCTTTACTTCTGCGTCGCGCGCGGACTCATCGTAAATACCTTTACCACTAAAAATGAAGCGCTCACCCGGCTCGTTGAGGGGACGCATGGTTTCCACGTTGATTGTCGCACCCATACCACCGGTTTCTCGATCCGCTGCAGAGGTTTTATACACCTCTACTGCGCGAATCATATCGGGGGAAATGGTGGAAAAGTCAAAACTACGGCTACCACTTGCCGCTGCGGTCTGGCGACCATTAATCTGCACCAGGTTGAAACGCGGCCCAAGGCCACGAACCGTTACACCTTTACCTTCGCCGTTTTCACGTTCGATGGAAACGCCCGCGATCCGCTGCAGGGATTCTGCGAGGTTTGAGTCAGGGAATTTACCCATGTCTTCTGCAGTAATCGCATCGGTCACGCCCATGGAATCACGCTTCACATCGGCGGATTTCATCAAGCTGCTGCGGATACCAACAACTTCTACTTCTTCCAGGGTTGCATCACCAACGCCAGCTTCTTGCGCGAACGCATAGCTCGTCATGCCAGTCATTGCTGCCGCGACGGCAGTAGATAGGAGGGTGCGATTGAACGCGTTGTTCTTCAGCATATCTCTCACCATTTTTATTGTATTGAAAGTGTGCAGCTGCCTTTGCACTTAGAACATCATCATCAAAACCAATCACGCAAAAAGCAACATGAGACGATTATGAATCATTTGGAGTCATTTGCAATCATTTTTGTTTTTTTCCGAGCATGGAGCATTTATCGCTCAGTAAAGTCTGTTGTGCCCAGTTAGACAGGCAGGTTTAGCACCGCAAGCGCACTGAATGCGGGCCGATCCCTCTGCCAGCGGCACCCAAACATCAAACCTCTTTTTTAACAAATTGAAGTTTTGAGCGCCAACCCATCTGCTCAACCCTTTAGAATAAAATCAAAACCAATCATCAATGATTTTTTTACAGTCCTCATAATCAGGCTCAGGGGGATTTCTGAGCGACTACTTTGCTGACCGGAAGCTCAAAAATTGACAGGCTATAGGGAGGAATCTCCACTAGGCCCTCTGCTCGGTACCCTCGTGCGTCAAGCTCGACCGGCCCTTGTTGCCACAATGGGACCTCCCCTTGATACCGTGCTGTCACGGTAGCGGGCGCTTGCTCGATGGCGGGGTAGACCCATTGCTCGATAGGAGCCCCCTGCTTTGCCAATTCTAAATTGATCGACTGATCGCTCCGATTGATGATCCACAGTGATTGCCCTTTAGCGCCGGAGAGTGCCGCGCCATACAGGGCCAACTGCCCAGCATCCCCTTCTATCTCCACTCCCAGGAGCGGGTTATTTGTAAATTGAAGCGGGTGCATCTCCTCATATTGCTGAGCCAGGCTCGTTAGGTGCGCATACAACTGCCCCATCTTGGTGATGGTCCCCGACTGCTCATCAATGGGATGACCCAACCCCCAGCCATGGTCCAGATTGCCGATGCTGTGGTGGTTCAAGATTTCGATCGCATTGGGGTTGTTCATACCATTGAGAATAAAGCTTGCCTGGTACAGTGAGTTCCAGCCAGTATCCCGGGTGGATAACATCCACTCTGCGGATTCTCCGGTGCCATGGAATTGCTTGTAATAGGCGATCACGTTGTACTCGGTAATCCACATGGGATAGTCACCGAAGCGCTTCTTGATCAGGCGTGCTGCACGGTCGAGGGTCGCCGTTGGGTATGCAAGAAAGGCCTTGGCTCGGTCGGTATCGTTGGTATAGGGGTCGAGCTTCTGTCGCTTCATTACATAGTGATGCAGGATCAGCGCATCGAAATGGGGGCGAAACTCCGGTTGCATGATCTGCTGGTTCCAGTTGACCATCGCCGCAGAATCATCCTGATGATGCGACTCGAACAGATCGTCTTCACGGGTCACCATACCGATACGCGCGTTGGGATAGAGCTTGCGGATCTGCGGGCTTAGCTTTGCGACCCTTTGTGCATAGTTGAGGCCTCGCTCGGCATCGCCAAACTCGTTACCCCAAAAATAAGTCTCATTATCCATCTCGACATACTGGATATCCGCGCCAAGCGCTTTCAGCCTTTTCAAAGCCGCGATTTGATCATTCTCACGGGTAGTAAGATTCAGCATCCACTGAATTTCCGTATCGACGGATTGGCCGAATTCATAAAAACGCTCCGGTCCGAGGGCACCGTCCGGCATGTCACGGGTATCTTCCACCAGCTCCAGCATCCAGTTGAACGCACCAGGATGCCAGATCTTGGTAATTTCTTCTTCGGGAATGAAATGGCCACGCTCCCAGTCCCAGAAAGAGGCGGGACTACCAGACGGATAGCGAATCCCCTGCGCATTGAGTGCGCGCAGCATCGCACGGTAGGCCGGGTCTCCTGCCAGGTCTTCACTGGTTTCATGTACCCCGTTCACGCCGAACAGCCGTGGATTAACCGGAACACCTTCGCCCAGCTCGGCGGTTACAGTCGCCGCCTGAGTGGATAAGGAGAGACTCAGAGTGATCGCAGATAGGGAAAGACCCCAGAATTTCATTATTTTCCTCCAATACTCGCGCACGGCTGATAGCCGGAACATCCGGTACGAAACCGTTCAGTAGCGCCGTAACAAAAACGCCACGGCAGAGCGTGGCGTTTTCAAATGAACGTCAGTTACAAGTTAATCTCGAGAGAGTCTTTAATTCGCTTCCTGAAGGTTTGTCACTTCACTGCGGTCAACGCGATAGCGCGCAAGGAACAGCAGGGACAGCGCCATAATTGCCGGCCCTCCCAGAAAGGTAAAGTTCGCAATGGACTGCGCCACCTCCAGCTCCTGCTTGGTCACCCCTTCCACATACCCCATCAAGGTAAGTGCAAAACCACTCACCAACAGGCCAACGGAGGTCGCAGCTTTCAGGATGAAGCTGAACATGGCGGAGTAGGAACCGTCCCGCAGCACCCCGGTTTTGCGGAAGTTCATTTCCGACACGTCGGCGATCATGGATACCGCCAGCGGAATGATGATGCCGCAGCCCAGCCAATAGAGCCCCTGGAACACACCAAAGCTAATGGACACTGCCCACTCACCACCTTTGGCGATGGCTTCGAGAGATCCGGTTTGGCCGAACAGGAAGTACATGGCTACGCCAGACACCGCGCTGATCAATACCGCGAGCTTGCACAGGGTACGCTTCTCGATGCGCTTGACCAGCGGGATAATCGCCAATGAGCCGAGAGTAAAACCTACCATGGTGGAGCCGTGCACAAACGATTTCTGGAAAGCATTCAGCCCCATGTAGTCGATATAGGTGTAGATCTGCATCTGGGCCGTTAACCCGACGCCGACCTGGGCGACCGCGTAGAACATAAAAATCTTGTTGGCATGTGGGTCTTTGAGGATGCCCCATACGGTCGCGAAGAAATCCTTCAGGCCATTCCCGTGCATTTCCATGTTGCGGGAATCAACAATAAATTTCCTTGTCAGGTAACAACAGAGCAACACCAGCGCGGCCGTGCCCAGGCTGATGACCAGCCCCATGGTCTCGTAATTTTCAAGAATCTTGGTGCCATCCAGGCGGGAGCCATCGGCATTGGTACCATCCTGGAAAAACAGACTCCAGGCCATGGCACCAAAGGTGAAGTTGATCGCCATATTCACCACCATGCGCACCGACTGCAGGCTGGCACGGGATTCGTAGGTCTTGCAGATTTCGAACCCGAGCGCAGTAAACGGCACCACGAATACGGTGACCGCTGTGCGCAAAATGAGGTTTGCAACGAGCAGGTAGGTAAACAGCAGCGCGTTGCTGGCCATAAAGAATTCGGGTACGGACCATAACGAATATAAAGAGACACTGGTCGCCAATCCGCCAACCAGCATATAGAGGTGGCGCCGCCCATAGCGACTGCGGGTGTTATCACTGACAAACCCCATCACCGGATCCGTCACCGCGTCCCACAGGGTGGTAATACCCAGAGCCAGCGCCGCCAGTGCCGCCGGAAGCCCCAGCGCCTGGGTATAAAAAATCATGGCGAAGTTCCCGATGGTCAGAAGCGGGATCGCCGAGCCGCCATCGCCAAGGGCATAAAACCAGACATCGCGTTTGCGCGAGCGCGCAGGCCCCGTGGCCAGGTCACCACCGGACGCTTGGCCAGCTCCGGGGTGTGTATTGGTATTGGTATCGGTTGCGGTAGTAGTATTCATTATGGTTATTCCGTTTTTACCGACTGCAGTCTAGTAACCGATTAATTTTAATCAATCACCGCTTTATTCTTTGTCGCAGCACTTGTCACCGTATGGAGCTGCCGAGAACCAGGATCGTGCGCTATCCGGGCTTTCCTTATCTTTCAGGGGATATAGCCGCAGCGTATCTGGCTTGTCAGAGGCCCAGGAAAATACGTCATACATGCTGACTTCCACATCGGAAGCCATGACCACGCTGAGGCTTTTGTCCGACTGTGGCAGCTTGCGCATTGAGCGCACTTCCAGCCCTGGGGCTTGGCCAGTCTCGCGCAGCTGTGCCATGGGAACTTGTGGGTATGCGCTGGCTTTATTGGGGCGGGACACCATCATCCACGGGCCGAGAAATTGTGTGTAACGCCCACCCTCTTCGGGAGATACCGGCTCGGGTGCACGCTCGGGGAGGCCGTTCCAGAATTGCCATTGAACCTGAAAACGGTGGCATCCCGCTTCAGCAGTCTGGCTGGCCCGCATCCAGTGGGGCTGATACAACCGCACATTATCAATATCCGGTGCGTCGGACAGATCGACCGAGTACTCTTGCAGATCGTCTCTCCATTTGAGGCGCACCCGGTTGTCCCCGAGTGACAGCTCACCTTCCAGTGGATACAAAAGGTTGAGAGTGTTCCCTTCGATGCGCGTCAGGTAGCTGGCCGCTTCCAACATGGCCGCCGGCCCGTACAGTGAGCAGCACCAGTAACCTTCTTTACCCATCTGCAGATAACTGTTTTTCAGAATCAGGCGCGCGCCAAACCCACCATTAATGGTCTGGTTGTAGAAGAACTGGTTTTCGATGCACAGGATGGCGCGGTCCAGCCAGCGCTTTTCCGCTGTCAGCTTGTGCAACTTGAGGCAAAGCAGAATCCAGTCGGAGTGGGAGCAACCCTCGTCATCAATGTGGGCGTCATCCTCGAAATGTCGAAAGCGCTCGGGAATACCGCCCGCTTCCAATACAAATTCCTGCCAGACCTGCTCCAGCTCCCCCATCACTCGCTTGAGTAACGCCTCATCCCCTACTTGCTCAGCATACGCCAGACAGCCGCGACGAATGGTCAGGTAAGAGTGGGAGTGGTCCGCCTCCTCCAACGGAGGCGCCAGATCAATAATCTTTTTGGCGAGCTCAAGGAGCTGCTCATCCTGCAGAACTTTGTGGGCTTCAATCAATCCGTTGAGCCCATGAAAATATCCGCTTGGGGTTACTGCGTAAAACTCTGTACCGCGTTCGGAGATTTTGCGCGATACATCTTCCCAGTACTCGTACTGCTCAATGTACCAATCAACATGCGCGCGCAAAGCCGCAAGCACTGCCTCGCCACCATGCACTCGTGCATAACTCGCAATCCCCTGAAGCATCCAGCCATTGCCGTAGGCCCCCAGCATTGTCTCGACACCCGGCTTGATGGTCGCATTGCCGTAATGCCCATCCGCCTGCTGTAAAGCAATGGCGTTGTCGACGAGTGATTTCAGGTACTCCGGCGGATTGCCGGGTTCATTGGAGGTCGCCAGAGCGTGGGCCCAGATCCAGCGTCCGGCCACATCGCCATGGCAACAGGGAAAATTGGTCCAGCGGCCGTCGTCGTTGACGATCTGGCCGAGCAGGTAGTCCTCCGAATACGGTGGCTGCGCCACGGTACGGAATATGGAGAGGCCGCAACGATCCCCCCATTCTCCACGCAAATGAAAGCTACTGGCGAGCTGCTCGTCACCCAGAATTCTCTGCGGGTTGAACAGCACCTGGCGGGTCTCGATACGCATACTCATCTCCACTATCTGCTCTGTACTGCGACAGATGCGTAGCCATCGCTAACTCAGGTATCCCTCGGATTTACCGCTGTGAACGGACGGGATGAGATGCAGCGATCGCAATGATTTATTATGATTTATTTCGATTGAATTTGATCACGCAGGGATCGCGGTGTCAACGATTGGTATGCGCTCAAGCAGCGACAACGCCTTCAACCATGGCGCCAGAATACTCCTAGTCAGGCGCCTTCGCATCCTCCCTCCCTCACCCTTTCGTTCATGCGACCCTACTACTGCCAAGCCAGCTTAGCGAACAAAAAAGGGGAGCCTGCAAAGGCTCCCCCGTTTCATTTAACTCGCTGACAATCCAGCGATCAGTTGGAAAATGAGAAGGTTGTCAGGCCGGAATAGTCCGAGCTTGTCAGCCCACTTTTATAGTAGATCGAGGTCCAGTCACTGTTGTTATTGGAGCCAAAGACCTCAAAGGACGAGAAACCCCGATTATCGGCATTGGGTTTCAGCTTGATGGCATCGGGCGCAATCTCGTTGCCTGCACCCAGGTCGATCTTGATCCACGCCGGGAAATTATTCCCGATATTCCAACCCACATTGGTGTTGTCGAATGCGGCATAGTCGTTGCTGCCATTGGTGCTGGAAGTTACCTGGGACTTGGTGCTCCAGGTCAGTTTCGGATCCGGGTAAGACTGGCCACCCACCATCCAGTGGATCTGCTGCATCGTCACATCCAGCTGCACGGTTCCGTAGCCGTAGAGCATCAGGTAACGGTACGCGGTGGGCTGCCCGCCTCCGCTGGTCACGCTCACTGAGCAGCCACTGGCGAAGCCGCCATCGTTGGTGGTGATGGTAATGCTGGCACTGCCCGCCGACAACGCGGTAACAACACCTGCGCCATCCACACTGGCGACACCGGTATTACTGGAGCTCCAGGTAACCGATGAATCCGTGGCATCAGCCGGCGAAACCGTGGCATTGAAGTCAAAGGTTTCGCCAACACTGAGTGCAGGGTTGGAGCAGTTGTTCACCGCGACCCCGGTCACCGGGATACCACCAGGGCCAGCCCCACCCGCGCTGATGTTGCCGAAGTCGATGTATCCAGGGCAGTGCATGATCTGGGCGTAGCCACCGCCACCACAGGAACCATTCATCCACGCGGAGGTGTTGATGGCCTGATCTTCCGCCTGATAGGTGGTGCCATCAATCCGCAGATAATCCACCTCAATATCGGTGCCGTTATCCGGGAAGTACAGTTTGACGTTGCCATCGACCGGCTTGACCACGGAGTAATCCGCATAACTGCTGCCGGAAATAGTCCAGGAATGTACCGTGACATCATCCACCCGCAACTGCAGCGTATCGCTACTGCCCAGGGCCATCCGTGCGCGTACCGTCACCAGCGTATCGCTGCTGTCAGCCGCGACCGACACCGGACAGGTAGCACTGCGGTTACCACTCACCGTCGTCACTGTAATGGTGGCGGAGCCCGCGGCCTCAGCCGAAACCAATCCGCTGGAATTCACGGTGGCAACCGCCGGATTGGATGAACTCCAGGTGACCGACTTGTTGGTTGCGTTCGAGGGCGATACGTCTGAAGACAGGGAGACTGTCTGATCCACGGAGAGATCCGCACCGGGACAGCCGCTAATGGTCACGCCGGTGGGAATCACCTCGGACGACCCGCCCAGCTGCTTGCGCCAGGCACCGGCACCTGCGGTGGAGACATACAGGAAACGATCACCGCCGTTCTCAACCACCCGTGCCGTTGTCAGGCCGCCAAAGTGAAGGTCACCGGTAATATCTGCCCAGGAAACACTCGCATTCTGGGTGGAGGTGCCGGTAATGGTCCCCTCCATCACGGCATAGGTTTTCTGCAGGGTATGGTCGTAATGCGCCATGACCACCTTGTTGTCGTAGCCGGTCAGCCCGCCTTTGTTGCTGAACTTGAAGCTGTAGCTGTTACTGCCGCCGGTCACGGTGTTGTACCAGCTGTGGCTGGTCAGCGCGCGGGTATCCGCACTCTTCAGCACGGTTTTCCAGGTGGCGCCCTCATCCAGAGAGATGACGCCGACAAAGTGATCACCGTCTCCGTCCTGATAGCTCTTGCCCGAATAGAACAGAATCACCTGCCCATTGTTTTCCCATGCATAGACTTCTGCATCCCAGCCGCCGCCGTTGTATATCTTCGACCAGGACCAGCTGTCGTTGACGAACTCACCTTTAAAAACGCCGGTATCACCACTCACCGAGCTCAGGTAGACAATGTTTTCATTGGTTGGGTGCGGGGCAATTTTTTTGACCGATGCAATCTGGTCGGCTACACCGTTGGAGATTTTACTGAACCACGGCTGGTTGCCCTGCTCATGCTCGTTGTAGCCCCAACCCACATCACTTTGCATGTAGAGGCCATAGCCACGGGAGAAAATAAATACCTTCCCGGGTTTAGCCGGTGACTCGGCAATATCACTGATGAGGCCGTTGGGCACGCCACCACGCCACTCACTGCCACCGACGTAGAATTCCCACTCGTCCGCCGGCGAAAACTGGTCGAGATGCTTGATATACAGATTGCCCGTGCCGGCATGCCCGCCGAAACCGGCGGCCATTTGCGCAAGTACCACTTTTTTACCCCAGGCATCGGCAATTTCCACCGCCTGCACATCCGACAGAAAACCGTTCTGGCGCATCCAGACATTGCTCCAGGTGGCGCCACCATCCCAGCTCTCTACAGGTCCGTTATCACCCATCCCCTGGATGACGTAGTTACCGTGTGCATCGATATCCCAGGTGTAGGTACTTTCGGTGCCGCGGCTACCGTAAGTTGCAATGGGGATTCCGTAGTAATCGGCAAAATACTGATTGGTGGTGTAACTGTAGCGATTGACCCAGTTGTAGCTGGAACCGTTCCAGTCTCCGCGGTATATCGTCTGGTTTTGCGTCGACCAGATGGCCCGCGCCCAGCTGGCGGAGTTGGGTGTGTAATGGGCGAAACGCGCATTGGGCTTGCCAACGTCCCAACCGTCCAGCACATCGCTTTCGGTCCAGACCTGGTTCCAGGAAACACTGCTGGGGGAAGCACTGCTGTAGCTGCTGTTCCAGTTAATACTTGCCTCGTAGACGCCCTTGCGCTCCTGGTCCATGGACACAATCATTTTATGGGCGCTGCCAGTAGAGCGAGGGTCGACTTCAGGCTGCCAAAAGCTGTAGTTCGGCAGGCTTCCGGTGACATTCTGCCAGGCGATACTGGATGTGCGTGAAGCAAAAATGGCAGTCTCCAGGTTTTCGCCCTGGTCGAGCCCGCTGTTGGCCGCCGCATTGGTTTGATACACCGCGTAAACCACTTTGCCGTCCGGGCTTACATCCAGCCCTTTCGCCTGGCCGTTGGTGCCGGCAGGCGCACTCACCTGGTTCCAGGAATCACCAGCATTGCTCGATCTGAACACCCCGGCATCCGAGGCCAGAAAAACCTCGTTGCCATTGGCCGGATTGAACGTCATCGCGAAAACGTTGCGGTCACCAAAACTGTTGGCGGTGGATTTCTGACTCCAGGAGGCACCGCCATCGATTGACTTGAAGACGATGACCTTGCCACCTTTTGACATACCAAACAGGCTATAAAAGCGGTTGCCGCCGCCGGCATCGTCGTAGTCGTCTTTCCAACCCACCGCGGCCAATACGATATTTTTGTTGGTCGGGTGGATGGTAATGGCTCCGATGGATTTCTTCTTGGTGTTTTCTACGAGGGTGAAACTGTCACCGCCATCGTTGGACACTTCCAGTCCGAACAAGGTACCCACGTACATTTTCTGGTTACCCGACTGCTCGGGAATGGCCACCGCGTACACCCGGTTCTGATGCAGTTCGCCCTTGGCATGCCAGGACTCACCGTTGTCGAGTGATTCGTAAATACCTTCCATATCAGAGGCCAGGATCAGCCGCTGATTGATATTCGGGTCGGCCACCACATCCTGCACCTGACCACCGGCACCCGGGTTTATGGACGTCCACTGGGCACTTGCTCCCAGTGGCAACGCCGTTAACAGCAGTGTCAAAAATGACGCCAGAATCAGCGTCACCCGTTTTCTGAGTTTGAGTATGTTCATCGCTTTGGCTTCTTATTGATTATTTTTTATGCAAAACTGCGTGAATTCGCACTATTTACGACCACAAATGACCGAGTATGATCGATAACGAACGAAAATGAACCATTAGAATACAGAAAGTCAAGCGTTTCAGCGGCGAGTAACCGGAACTGCGAACCCGGTCTGCGCACGCATAACCTGGCCGACAGCCCCGCCAGACTCAACTCAGCCGGATTTGCGATAACCCAGCGGAGTGGTTCCGCGGTACTTTTTGAACTGGCGGTGGAACAGGGGAAGTGAAGGAATACCACAGCGGTCAGCAATGACCGCCACCGGGTCGCTGCCCTGCCGCAACTGCTGGCAGGCCAGGTGGATCCGGTACTCGGTAAGATATTCGAAGAAGGTGCGGTTCATTACCCGCTGAAAAAAACGCGCGAATGCCTGGCTACTCAAGTCACAGGTTGCCGCTGCCTCCGCCAGGGTAACTTTGCGCTGGTAATTATGCCGCACAAAATCCAGCACGCTGTTCAGGCGGCTATCGCTGTTTTCCTGGCGGTCGTATTGAAAATCATCCGCCGACAACACCCGCAAACGACTCTGCGAAAGCTCTTCCAGCAACCGCAATAGCCGCAGCAACCGGTCGAGCCCGCTGCCCTCGATGACGGAATGCAGCGCGTTCGCAAAATTCCTGTTACGGCCATTTTCAAACACAACCCCGTGCGCGGCCTGCTGCAATAACTCATGGATGGCAACCAGCTCCGGCCCAGGCGGTATCAATTCCTGCGGCCACTGCAGCACCAGTGCTTGTGCCGCATCGGCGACCACGGACGCTTCGCCGCCACTGCTTTCCCAGCGGTGTGGCAGGTTCGGCCCGATCAGCACCAGGTCTCCCGGCGCAAAAGGCTCCATACTGCTGCCCACATGGCGGACGCCGGAGCCGCGTCGGATATACGTCAGCTCGAACTGCGCGTGAAAATGCCAGGGCGCTGGAAACTGTGGCTCCGAGACACAGAGGCCATGAACAGAACTGCCCACTTGCGGCGTGATACGTTCCAGGTGTGCGCGCAAAATTTACCTATTTTTTATAATTTAAATAAATTTCCGATGAGCAACTGAAAAATAGTATACATACAAACCTGCCAGCGCTAGAAATACAGCAACCAACGGCTATTTATTTGAGGGCGACAGGATGGCAACAAGCAGTACCCAGCCGGCAGACCTGTCACTGGTACATGAACCACTGACCGAGCGCATGCGTCGGCACTGGCAGGCCTGTGACTGGGATGCTTACAAACTCGACACAGACCAGCTCACGCACTTTCAGGAATTCGGTTTCGTCAGCGGCATCCCCGTGCTGGACGATGATTACATCGGCGCATTGCGCGCAGAGCTGGATGAGATCGTGGATCCCGCGCACCCTCAGAACGCCCTCTTCCACGAGTTTCACAGCAATGAATCCAGCAACGCTAACCAGGTGCTGTTTCACTCCCTGGGGCACTGGCGCATCGCGCCGCACTTTCACGATTTGCTGTGGAACCCGCGCTTTCTGGTACCAGCCTCTCAGCTCTTGGGCAACCGTGCGGTGCGCTTCTGGCACGACCAGCTATTTTGCAAACCCGCGCAGCACGGGGGCGTGGTCGCCTGGCACCAGGATTACAGCTACTGGACCCGCACAGTCCCCATGCAACACCTGACCTGCTGGGTAGGGCTGGATGATGCCAATACCGATAATGGCTGCCTGCATTACATTCCCGGGAGCCACCACTGGGGGCTGCTGGAAAAGCCCGAACTGGCCGGTGACATGCAGGGAATAGAAGCCTTTCTTAACCCGGAGCAGCGTCGCCAATTGGAGAACCCTGTGGCGGTGAAGATGCCGCGGGGCTACGGCAGCTTTCACCATCCACTGATGGTGCACGGCTCTTACGCAAATAACTCGGACCGAGCTCGGCGCGCGTTTGTGTTAAATGTGTTTGCCGATGGCACACGGTCCGGTACATCCGATGCCCTGTTGAAGGGAGTTCCCGTGGTGCCGACTGGCGAGACGATGGATGGACAGTTTTTTCCACTGCTGTATCGGCCCACGGAACACTAAATTTTTCTGTCTGCAGTTACCGCGATTGCGGCAAAACGAATACCCGAAGTACGCTATCGTGGAATCCACACACCCATTAAAGGGAAGCAAAAAGCACGGTATGAGAAAAATCGACGTAAAAAAAGGAGGCTGAAATAGCCTCCTTTTTATCAGCTGGTCAACCGTACACACTCAAGCGGCGAGGGCTTCGAGCTCCACAGTAATCACCTCAACACCGGCTGCCTCAATTTGCTCGATGACACGAGGGTCTGCGGTATCGTCGGTAATCAGAATATCTACTTCAGTGAGCGGGTAAATGACGAAGTTACTCTTCTGCCCCAACTTTGAACCATCTGCCAGCACCACCAGCTTTTCCGACTGGCGGCGCAACTTCTGCTCAGCGCGCACAATCAGAGAGTCAGTTTCCATTACCCCAAACTCGCCGATACCGGCGGTACCGGTAAACATCAAGCGGCAGCGGTAATTCTGGATGGAGTCGTTTTCAAACGGACTCAGAATGATGCCCTGCTTGCGGTAAATTTCGCCACTGGGGACCGTAACCTGGTTCTGGCCGTTCTCACACAGGTACTGCGCAAGATAATAAGAGTTGGTTAGGACACTCACATCCCGTTGGGTCAGGTACTCGCCCATCATGAAAGTTGAGGAGCCGCCATTGACGATCACCAACTCGCCCTCTTCACACAGGGAAACGGCTTTCGCAGCAATCGCCTGCTTGGCCGTAGTCATTTTGTCTTTATTGACGAGGAAGGCCGAACCCGCGAGATGAGTCTTGGGCGCACCGGCTGGACGGTTGCCAATTCGCTGGGCACCGCCGCGGATTTTTTCCAGGCGGCCCTCTTTACTGAGCTTGATCAGGTCGCGACGAATCGTCGCCTCAGAGGAGTTCAGCTGCGCAGTCAGGTCTGCGACGCTGGCAAACTGCTGCTCTTCAAGAATTTCCAGCAACAGTTGGTGGCGCTGCTTTTCTAACATAGTGGCGATTCCGTGTCTGATCTTGAGCGTGTGACTCCAAGTGGTGACGCCGCTTCCTTTCGGTCCAGAGGATGCTGCGTACAGGCTTTCACGCTTGTCCGCAGCCCACTCATCTGGCGCGTCAATTCACTCAGAATTACTCATTATCATTCAATCCAGGCGCACTTTCAATCCTTTCAATCATGCGTGATTGAAACTGCAGCATACCCGTGCGCCGAACAGAACAGCGGTTATACAATCCCGGAACCGCTACCACCCGTGGCCGGGCGGTCGGCAACCAGGTTCTGCTTATACTGCGCAGCGCGGTATGTCGCCAGTGGCGCGATGGCCCCACCATGGCGGAATCGCGCCATGGCGAGTATCGGGCTCACATCGGTATTGAAGGCTTGCTTCAGGGTGTTGGAAGCCATCAGCGCATCGTTATCCTGCTGGAAGCCTTCCAGTGCCGGTCGATCTACAAGCAGTGCTTTTACATAAGAGCGCTGCACTTCTTCCGCCGAATTCATCAGGCTCTCGATGGGATCGGTCACATTGTGGGACTGGTCCAGCATATAGCAGGGCGCGAACCCTTCCTGCTTGCGGTACTCGGCGTCCACCAGCTCGTTGAAAATCAGGAACTGCTGATAAGGGTGCAGAGAGCCGCTATCCAGGTCGTCGTCACCGTACTTACTGTCATTAAAGTGGAAACCTGCCAGCTTCTTGAACTGGATCAGACGCGAAACGATCATTTCGATATTCACGTTGGGCGCATGGTGGCCGAGGTCTACCAGAGACTTAGCCTTCTCACCCAGCTCCATTGCGCACAGAACGTTGGTACCCCAGTCCTGAATGACAGTGGAATAGAACGCGGGCTCGAACATCTTGTGTTCGATAAAGACCTGCCAGTCGTCCGGTAAGGCCGCGTAAATCTCGCGCATGCTGTCCAGATAGCGCTCGAGTCCACGCTGGAAGTGCTGCTGACCCGGATGGTTAGAACCGTCGCCAATCCATACGGTCAGCTCTTTCGCGCCAAGTGCCTTGCCCCACTCGATACATTCGATATTGTGCGCCACGGCCTGTGCACGAGTTTCCGCGCTGGTGCTGGTCAAAGAGCCGTATTTATAGGTGTGCTTCTGGTCAGGCTGGTCCTGGAAGGTATTGGAGTTGACGCAGGTAAAGCCGAGGCCGTACTGGTCGGCAAACTCGCGCAGCTCATTGAAGTCATCCACCTTGTCCCAGGGAAAGTGTGGGGAAACCTCCGAGGTGCACCGGGTCAGCTGGTTGATCACCGCACAATCCTCCAGCTTCTCGAAGATATTACGCGGCTCTGCCAGTCCCGGGAATCGGGCAAAACGGGTACCGCCGGTACCGGTGCCCCAGGACGGAACGGCCACTTCAAAAGACGCTGCCTGAGCGGTGACCGCTTCAATATCAATATCGCGACGGGCCAGTTGATTGCCGAGGGCGTCGTAATCCTGTTGCAGTGCCTGATGCTGCTCGTCGTTGCACTTGTCGACGAGCGCGGAGGAAATTCGTTCGTTCATCGCCTGAAATCCTGTTTTTATTGTGTTTTCAGTGTTGTTCTTCACCCGGGATTAACGAGTGAAGGAAGGCGCGTGGCCCGCATCAACGTTGATGATATTACCGGTTGATTTCGATGACACGTCTGAAGCGAGGAAATAAGCTGCTTCAGCGATATCTTCCGGGAACACGTTCAACTTCAGCAGACTGCGCTGGCGGTAATGCTCTTCAAGCTGCTCTTCGCTCATGTTGTAGGCGTCAGCGCGCTCTTTCTTCCACTTGCCGCTCCAGATCCGCGAGCCACGCAGCACCGCATCCGGGTTCACCACATTACAGCGCACACCGATGGGCGCCCCTTCCAGAGCGACGCAGCGTGCCAGCTGGACCTCCGCCGCTTTGGCGGTACAGTAGGCCGACGCATTCTGGGAAGCAACCAAGCCATTTTTACTGGCAATGAAAATCACCGAGCCGCCTAGACTTTGACGCTTCATTACCTTGAAACCTTCGCGGCTGACCAGGAAGTAACCCTTGGCGAGAATGTCGAGGTTGCGATCCCACAGTTCGATGCTGGTTTCCTCGATGGGTGCAGCACTCGCGATACCTGCGTTAGACACCAGGATATCGACGCCGCCGAACTCCACCGCCGCCACGGCGAGGGCTTGGCCGACAGACACCTCATCCGTCACGTCGCAGCGCACGGTGCGCACCACATCCGCACTGAACTGCTCGGAAAGTTGCGCACCTCGCTCAGCCAGTGACGCTTCGTCGATATCCGCCAGTACCACACAGGCGCCCTCCTGAAGCAGACGACTGGCGGTAGCAAAGCCGATACCGCCGGCGCCGCCGGTGATAAACGCCACCTTGCCAGCCAGGCTCTTCGGCTTGGGCATGCGCTGCAGTTTGGCCTCTTCGAGCAGCCAATACTCGATGTCGAATGCTTCCTGCTCGTCCAGGCCTACATACTCGCTAACGCCGCTCGCTTCGCGCATCACATTGATGGCGTTGATATAAAACTCACTGGCGATACGCGCCGTGGCTTTATCTTTGGCAAAACTCAGCATGCCAACGCCGGGGATCAGGTAGATCACCGCGTTGCCATCGCGCATTGCTGGGCTGGTATCGCGCTTGCAGCGCTCGTAATACGCCGCGTAACCCTCACGATAGCTCGCCAGTTGCCCATCCAACTGGGATTCACAGCGGGCAAGCTCAGATTCCAGATCGGCAGCCAGCGGATCGAAATCGATGACCAGAGGGCGAATCTTGGTCCTGAGGAAGTGGTCGGGGCAAGAGGTCCCGAGTGCGGCCAGTGGACCCAATTGCTCGGAGTTTACGAATTGGAGTACCTCTGCGGAATCGTCAAAATGGCCGATCTTGCGCTCACCGCTGGAGACCTTGCCGCGCACCAGTGGCATCAATCGTGCCGCCACGGAGCGGCGCTCGTCTGCAGACAGCGTTTGTGCGAGCTTCTCGCCCCCGAAAGGTGCGGAAGTGTTGTTCTTGGCCAGCCAGTCCGCTGCGCGCTGAATAATGGTCAGAGTATTCAGGTAGCAGTCTTTCGACGTGTCACCCCAGGTGAAGATGCCGTGCCCTTCCAGCACGATACCTTTTAAGTGCGGTTCCGACTTGGCCATGGCCTCAAGCTTCAAACCCAGGTCGTAACCAGGACGCTGCCAGGGCAACCAGCCCATTTCACCTTCGAAAATCGTTTCGGTCAGTGCACGACTGTCTTTGGTGCAGGCAATGGCAATCGCCGCATCCGGGTGCATGTGATCTACATGGGTGTGGGGAATGTAGGCGTGCAACGGCGTATCAATACTGGCCGCGCGGGGATTCAGGTTGAAAGTGCAGTGAGACAGCAGTGCGACCATCTCATCTTCGTACTCCAGGCCACGATATTTCTGCTTTAGCTGCTCCAGGCGATCCATATACAGGGTTGAGAAACCACCCAGCTCGATGGACCCGAGGTCACCACCGGAGCCCTTTACCCACAGCACGGTGACATCATCGCCGGTAAGCGGATCGCTCATCTGGACTTTGGCTGAAGTGTTACCGCCACCGTAATTGGTAATGCGCAGGTCGGAGCCCAGCAGATTGGACCGGTATTTGAGCAACTCGGGCTCAGACATGGAATTCGCCAGGGAATCGTCCCACAGGCTCTGGAGAGGCTTACTCATCATAGCTCGACCCTGAAAATCTTATTTATTGGTTTTTGTATCGCTCACATCTTGTGATTGGGCGAATTATGGCACTGAAGGATTATGATCGCAAATGATTTATTGTGATCGAGCAGATCATTTTTGATCGGAAACCGGCTTTTTTAACGTCATGCGGGCATCACCTAGCACGACTGGCACGACCTACAAGACATCTAATATTGCCAATCTTTTGACGTAAAGCGCACGCTGACACCCCACTAGACGACTCAGAACCAAGAATTCGTCACGGGCGCACGGTATTGATTGCAAATGATTGTTAAGAGGGTCACTTGGTGTTACTTTAACCGTAGAAATTGCGGCGCCCAGGGCCGCTAAGAACAATGAAAAGACACCCATAACGAGGCGCTCTGCCTCGCTCGTGTCTTGCACGAAGCGGTGAGAAATACCCCATGCAATACACGCTTATTTTTGATATCGGCAAAACCCATATAAAGCTTTCGGTGCTCGATGTGCACCTGAAAAGTGTGGCCACCCGAGAAGCCAAAAATCGTGTGCTGATGTCTTCCATTTACTATCCGCAGGCAGATGTCGACTATATCTGGCAGTGGTTTAGCAACAACGTTCGCACGCTTACCGAACAATTTGAGATTACACGGCTCAACATTACCACTCACGGCGCCACTGCAGCCTGCTTGCGAGACGACGCCGACGCTTCCGACCTTGAGAGCGACGGCCTCGCGTTACCCGTGCTGGATTACGAATATGAGGATTTCCGCGAGTGCCAGGACACCGCGGCCCACTACGCGTCCGTACGTCCCGAATTTTGTGAGAGCTACTCACCTGCCCTGCCCGCCGGCCTGAACCTGGGACGCCAGCTACATTGGCAATCCCGGCAGTTTCCCGATGCCTTTTCCCGTGTGGGCGCCATCGTCATGTACCCGCAGTACTGGCTGTGGCGACTCACCGGGGAACGGTGCAACGAGGTCACATCACTCGGCTGCCACACAGACCTGTGGGCGCCCGGACAGAAAGATTATTCCTCACTGGTGGATACCCTGGGTTGGCGAGCACTGTTCCCCACTTTAGTCAGCGCCACCCAAAAGATAGCGTCTCCCCTTCCTGAGGTCTGCAAAGCGACGGGCCTGGCAGAAAATTGCGCTATCTATGCCGGTGTGCACGACAGCAACGCGAGCTACTGGCGGCACCGGGCAACAAGTGATGGGAGGCCATTTACGGTTATCTCCACCGGGACATGGTCGATCGTCATGGCCAACGGCGCAGAGCTATCCAGCCTGCAGGAATCCCGCGATATGCTCGCCAACGTGGACGCCGCCGGCGACCCAATTGCCTGCGCACGTTTTATGGGTGGACGCGAGTACGAAGCGCTGTGCAGCATGACGGACTCGCCCCTCGACCAAGCAGCAGCCGGGGATGAACCTCTGGAGCAATTACAGGCTTATATCCACCAACAGGTTATGGCGCTGCCGACATTTAGCCGCGGTGGGGGACCTTTCGCCGACCTGCAGGGAACGATTCGCGGTGAAGTAATCACCGGCACCGGCGCACTTATCGCATCACTTTATTGCGCGTTAATGCTGGATTTCCAACTCTCTGCCATCGGCAGTCGCGGCCACATCATTATTGAGGGTGCCTTTCTGAAGAACCCCATTATTTGCGGCCTACTCGCTCAGTTACGTGCGCCACAGCAGATTTACTTGTCCGAGGATGATACCGGCACGGTTACCGGCTGCGCGATGCTGACGCTGGGTTCCGAAGCCGACGCGAGTTCCACTCTGCGCACTTGCACTCCGACCTCGCTTAATGGCCTTTTCGATTATCGTGACGAATGGCGCCTTGCGATACGAGAGCACGAACAAGCACGCCCCCCGGTACCGACCATGTCGGAAGCATAATTCCACCCCTGCAGCTTGCGACGCCAGCGAAATCCGTGGCGTCGCCGCAAACCTCCTCAATCTTTAAACACCATGTACAAATTCAGCTCCAGGCAGTCTCGCCGGAAATTCATTAAGTCAGTCTTCGCCGCAAGCTTGACCCTCACCCTCGGAGGATGCACCAGCGATTCACCGATTTCGCCACCTGAATTATTGCAGGTGCCCTTCATCAGCGAAGTCGATGGCCGTGAACGGAACTATTTTCTCTACCTTCCCAGCGCATACCACAGTGATACGGAACGCGATTGGCCAGTGCTGATGTTCCTGCACGGCAATGGTGAACGGGGGGATGGTCGTGAAGAGCTGGATTTTGTCATGATGCACGGCCCGCTCATGGAGGCTTGGGTTTACAAGCGTGACTTGCCTTTTATTATTATTGCCCCGCAACTTCCGATGTTCTCGTTTCGCGAGCATGGACCGGCATACTTACAGGAACGCAAAGCGGAAAGCATTCCAAGACGAATTGCGGACGGCGTCCCGCCCAGACTACCGGCAAGCCTGCCCGCAGAATCTATGCAGGGTGTTCCGCCGGCAAGAGATATCGCCGAAAAAAGTAGCGTGCTTCCGGAAGGGTGGGATCGTATCGAACAGGATTTGCTTGCGATGCTCACCAGTGTTGAAAGTAAGTTCCGTACCGACCGCAGGAAAACGTATCTTAGCGGGCTCAGTTATGGCGGCTTTGGCACCTGGTACCTGGCCAGTAAGCACCCGAAAAAATTCGCCGCCATCGCCCCTATCGCCGGCTGGGGCCACCCTGATTTAGTCACCCCGCTGGCGGAAAGCCGCACCCCAATTTGGGCTTTCGCCGGGGGCTTGGATACGGTGATTCCAGCCGAGTACTTCTACCCGGGCCTGAACCACCTCAAACGCCTTGGCCACCCCACCGTACAATTTACGGTCCATGAAGATATGGGCCACGATGTATGGCGACGGGTGTACGCCGGTGAGGACCTTTACCAGTGGTTACTCTCCCATGAACTCGAGTCCCCCCAAATCTGAAACTCAAGCAAAAAAAGCCCCCTTGCGGGGGCGACGAGAAGGGAGACTTGATCTTCTTGCGAAGGTCTCCTGACGAAGAGCTCCAAACAATGCCATGACTGAGTCATGTAGTGCCCGAAGAGACAAGCGTGTGTTGAGCGCCGGCTTAAACTGGCCTTCAACACACCAACCGAAATACAGACTAGTACTACCCGATCAAAATTCATCGAATGCGATCTGGGACTCGGGAACCTTTAGCTCCCCCAGCATCTGCCGAGTAGCCGCCATCATCGGGGGCGGACCACACAGGTAGAATTCCACTTTCTGCGGCGCCTCGTGAGACTGCAGATAGTTCTCATAGAGGTACTCGTGAATAAAGCCATTGGGTAACTCGCCGGTGTCATCTGCCGACTCCGATAAGGCCACATGGAAGCTGAAGTTTTCATGGCGATCCATTAGTGCCTTGAAATAGTCGGCGTAGATCAACTCCTGCTCGCTGCGCGCCCCATACCAGAAGCTGATTTTGCGCTCACTGCTTTCCGTTTCCAGCAAGTGGGAAATGTGTGATCGCAGTGGGGCCATACCAGCCCCTCCTCCGAGATAAACCATCTCTGCATCCGAGGGATTGATACGGAAATCCCCAGCAGGTCCCTGCGCCTCAATCACATCGCCCGGTGTTAATCCGAAAACATAACTGGAGCCAACACCCAGCGCAGGCTTTCCAGCCACTTGCCCCAGAGCCAGGCGCACATTCAACTTAATCGTTTTATCCCGCGCGGGATTCGTCGCGATGGAATAGTTCCGCTTACAGGCAAGCCCGTTTTCTACCGGAATATCAAAAATTCCAAGGCTCTGCCAGACATCCTGGAATGGTGTATCAACCTGCTCAAACTGCAGGTGGCGACGCTCGTATGCCGGTATTAAAAGCTGAATATAGTCGCCGGGCTGATAGCGGAATGCGGGTGCTATCGCCAGTGGTTCGAGCTCCAGCTCACAGATGAAACTCGCGATATTGCGCTTCCCAACAACTCGGAATTGCCAGCGTCGGCGCGTCGGATCCTGATTTTTTTCATCAACTTTAGGGCGGGTACACAACTCCAAGTGGCCGTCACGCTCTCTCACCGCGAACGTCTCAAGTGCACTGCATGCAGGCCCTCGCACCGCGGCGCCATTACGAATGTCAAAGCGTCCATTGTGTTTTGGACACTCGACAATTGTGCCCTTCACAAAGCCTTCCGCCAGATGCGTATTTCCGTGTGTGCAGATTCCCTCGGTCGCGAAGAGCCGCCCTTCGGCAGTCCGGTACAGCGCGTAGGTATGGCCGCAAAAATCCACGCGAACAACGTCTTCCACCCTCAACACATCCGCGGTGCCGACCCTTACCCACCCTTCAGCATCGACATCACCGTCAGGCCGAATCACAGCGTCCTCGCAAGTACTTACACTGCCAGCAGGTAACTCTCGCTCGACGAAATAATCCGGATCCCTGGATTGCCTCCAAAGGGCAGGGATAATTTCCTTCCACGCCGCCCACAATCCCGAATATGCGGGAGGGCAATCGTCTTTGATCAATGCATGCAGGCGTGGCAATGCATGGTAGGGCACCAGCGGAAACATGTGGTGCTCTACATGATAATTCATGTTCCAGTAGAGATAGCGGTTCACCCAGTTCATATAAACCGTGCGGCTATTCAGGCGGTGGTCCAGAACGTTTTCCGCAAGCCCCGCATGCTGCGTGTAACCGTAAATTGCGATCAGCCAAGAGCCAAATACGGTTGGCAGCCCGATAAAAAACAGTGGCAACCAAGACTGAAACACAACAGCGGCCGCGATAACGGCAAGATAGATCGCCACATATAAACGCGCCTTCCAATGGATTTTTGGCCACTCCTGCTCGGGTACAAACGCGTTCGCATCCTCGGTTCGCTTGCCCAGCGCATGCAACACCATGCGACGTCCTTCCGCCCACATCATGTTGAGCTTCAGAATGCCGAGCAACGTCTGAAATCGATTGACCGGCCGCGGGCTGGCAATCTCCGGGTCACGACCGACGATAATCGTATCCGTATGGTGACGGACGTGGCTCCAGCGCCAGGTGGTGGATTCGCGGAACACCAAAAAGGAGGCGATCTCGTAGAGCGCGGTGTTCATCCAGTCGGAACGGAAGGCAGTTCCATGACTGGACTCATGCCAACGGGAATCGGAAACAGATGCGTAGAGTACCGCATAGATCATAAATGGAAGAAAGAACCAACCTGTACCCCACGCCAGCACCATGGCATAGGCGGAGAGCGCTAGCAGGGAGAACCAGAGCAGCGTATCGCGCACAGCGGGGCCGTTCTTGCGCTGTAGCAAGTCACGCATCTGCGCTTTGGGAACCGGGCTCTGATACCACTGCGCATCGGCAAGCCCATTGGCCTGCGCAGCGCGCGCACCAGCGCCGGTTAACCGGTAGTCTCTCACCGCAAAAGCCCTCCAGGGCCAATTCTTATTGTTATCGAACGATCTCGTGACGAGCAGCCTTAATCAGAGGCTCGTTTGTGCTTGATTTATCCGGCGCTCGGCCCGACAATCAAACCATCAGTAGCGATCATTTTTAGTCATTAGCGATCATATTAAATAGCGAGCGAGCCCAAATCAACCACTTTTTCCGTTGTTTTGCGGCTTTAAAACACCCGTTTAGCCGGGGTAGAAGAGATTAGGCCAACTATGCAAAAGAACCTTTCCGAAGAGGTCGGTGCCGTGAGTGTGCTGGGACAGGGCAGCGACCTCGAAGTAACCATTGTTGAGTACGGCGCGCGACTCGCCTCTATCCGTTTCCGCGGCCGCGAAATGCTCCTGACTTATCCGCGCGTCGAGGACCTCGCCAAAGATCCGTTTGCTTGCGGTGCCGTATGTGGCCGCGTCGCCAACCGCATCGAGAACGCGCAATTCAGCCTTGATGGCCGCGAATATAAGCTCTCAGTCAATGATCCCCCCCACTGCCTGCACGGTGGCCAGCGCAATTTTGCCAACCAGCACTGGCGGAAGGTCGCCGCCGACGGGGAAAGTGTGCGGTTGCAACTCCACTCTGAAGACGGCGATCAGGGTTTCCCGGGAAATTTACATACCGAAGTGCATTACCAGCTGCACGAAGACGGCGTTCTGGATATCCACTTCAGTGCCGAAACCGATGCGCCTACCCCCGTCGACCTCACTAGCCACGGTTATTTCACGCTGGGAGAAACGGATACCCGCGAGCTGGAACTGAGCATTAGCAGCCGACACTTTTTGCCAAAAACCCGCGCAAATGTGCCGAGTGGGGAGATCGTCGAGCTGCGTCCGGAGACGACGCTCGACCAGCGACGCTCACTGGCGGAGCACGAGGAGCGCTGGACTAAGGCCGATCTAAAACAGCATGCAGGCTTCGATCACTACTTTCCCTTCCACCGCACACCCTTAATGCCCCAGGCGAGCCTATGGGCTCCCAATAGTGGCGTACAAATGCAGCTGTTCACCGACCAGCCCGGTGTGCAGCTGTATGACGGTTTTGGCCTCGGAGGTACCTTTCGTCCCTATGCAGGTGTCTGCCTGGAGCCGCATAATTTCCCCAACGCAATCAACCAGCCAGGCTTTCCCTCTCCGGTACTTCACCCCGGGGAAACCTACGAGCGGAGTATGCGATTGGTTTTCCATAGCCTCTCATAACGTCCACTTAATTTTCTCCTAACCCTGCTCACGAAAACGGCACCACAGTGGTGCCGTTTGATTCAGGGAATAACTCCAAAGGTCCGAATCAATTTCGAACAGCAAGCTTCAGGGTCTTGATTTCGAAGGGGGCCAGTGCCAAAGCCGTCCTCCCCGCCTCCAGAGTTAATGCCTGGGCACCAGCCTGCTCTTCTTTCATATTGAGCTGCCAAACAGACGACACACGTGGATCAAAAGCCAGCTCAAATACGCTGCGCTTATTTTCTGTGTCGTACAGGCGCACGATATAACCGCTGCCATCCTCAGCCAGCTTCACCGAACTAATCAGGACGTTGTCTGGCAAGGTGGAGCGCAGCAAGCCCATTTGTACAGGTAATTCGCCTTCTGCATTGGCAGACACTTCGGTAACCACCAGCGGGTGATTAAACGCCTTCGCCCGCTGAATGACCTTGGCCTGATGCAAGGCACCCTGATGAGGATAGATGGCATAGCCAAAGCGCTCTCCACCCGCATCACCAGACTCCGCCAACCCCCAACCCACTTGGGCCAGCTCCGGGTAGGAATGCTTGCGCTGGCCGTAACTGAGATTGAGCCGGATACCGCCTGACTTCAGGTCATAGCCGTACCGGGTGCGGTCAAACAGCGCCACACCATAACCACTCTCCGATACATCCGCCCACTCGAACGCCGCAGTCGGTGACACCAGATGATCGTACTTTCCATAATTGCCCCGCTCCATATCGATATAACCGAACTGAATTCCGTGATGGGCCTCGTGGCTGTTCACGTTCAGGGGGAAATCTACTTCAAGCCGATCGGAATCGACCCAGCGGATGTGATTGTCGAAATTGAGCTGTTTTTCACCTTTACCCAACCAAACCTGCTGGGTGAAATCCGAATCGCCAATCTGATAGCGAATGGTGACACCCGCTTGCAGGGCGTTGGTGAAATAGTCACTGAAGCGCGCGCTTGCGGAAATCGGTGTTACGGACTGGTCTTCGTGTGACACCTTCATCATGGCGTTCCACAATTTGCCCTCCGGTACCAGTTCACGCTGCTCCTCTTTGTCCCAAAAGGATGTAATCTGTCCGTGCTTGTTAAAGGTGACCTTGACTACCGAATTTTCCAGCACACGTTTCTCGGCAATCATGGAAGAGACATCGAGGCTCGATGCATCGTCCCAGTAAAGTGCCTGAAACTGTCCTGCCGGCAATGGGGGCAGTTCGGCAAATAATTCCCCACTATCCTTGCGCACTACCGGCACCGTTAGTCCGTCTGCAGTAACCAGTGTGCTGGCTTTCGCTTCACGAACGCCGAGACTGATCAGCCCCTGCTGGGTTACCGGTGCACCGTTGAACAACAGAAGTCCTTCGCCCTGCAGCGCCATCTTTTCCTGCAGATGAAGCATCGCACGGTCGCGCAATTCTGTGGCCTGTTGCTCCAGGCTGCGCAAATGCATATTGGCCGCTTCCAGTACCTCGGGTACGGCCATCCCGGTAATCACATCGTGGAAGTGGTTTACCAACAAGGCTTTCCAGATTTTCTTCAAGTCTTCTGCCGGGTAGTCGAGCCCTTCCAGCGACGCCAGCGCAGACACGGCTTCGGCCTCAGCCAAGCGCTGTTCCACCGCGCGGTTTGCCGCCTTGATTCCGTTAGCCATCATGAACGTCCGCTCCATCCAGGCCTCAGGCAATATGCGGCCATTGTAGAGCGGAAATTTATCCCAGTTTACCTGCTGCCCTTGGACATAATCGTGCAACGTGGTCCACTCCACCGCCGGGAAGCCAGGCAACGCTTTAACCCGTTGAATCACCTCGATCTGATCCTCGGAGCCGCCGGCTCCACCGTCCCCCCAACCCACCAGTAACAGCTGGTTATCTGTGGCGTCTTTGTTTTTAAACTGGTTCCAGGTACCTGCCAGTCGCCGCGGAGCGGCATCCGGGGCGTTGTAGGTGGTAATCAGGCTGCCATCCTCAAAACGGTAATCGTGGATGGGATCGTTGAACGGATATTCCCAGGCTGGAGTGGTGAGCGAATTCACCAGGATTTCCGAGCCGTCCAGCCCTCGCCAGCGGTAGATACTACTGTCGATTTCCGGGGTGTTGGTGCGCATTCCGATCAAGTGATCCAGCCCAAAGCTCCGTGCCACCTGCGGAATAAACGGTGGATGCCCAAAGGTGTCGGGCAGAAACAGCGTGTTGTCCGTTACACCCAGTTGCTTCTCGTAGTAATCGAGTCCATACAGGAACTGTCGGACCACACTCTCACCACCGGGCAGGTTCATGTCGTTTTCGACATAAGTGGAACCATTGGCGATCCACTGCCCATCGGCGATTTTGGCCCTCACGCGGCCAAACAGATCCGGATACAGAGCCTGCATGCGCTCGTAATGGTAGGGCGTGGTGAACACATACTGATACTCGGGGAACCGATCCATCAGATAGAGATTGTTCAACGCCAGCCGCTGGATCTTGTCGTCGGTGTGATCAAAAGTCCAACGCCAGGCACTGTCGAGGTGACCGTGCATCAGGACCATGAGGGTCTCGCTGGGCGTGGCCATTTGTGCAAGGTCTTCATACCCCTGCTCCAATACTTCAACTGCCGCCGCCAGCTGTAGATCCAGTAATTCGGAACCCGCGACTTCCAGGTTAACCGAAGTGAGTACCTTGTCAGCGAGTTCACGAACCGCGCGGTATTCCGAAGAATCCTCGGCGAGGATGGAAGCCGCTTCGATCAATACCCGCATACGCCAGTAGACTTCATCGGCATTCGGATTACGCTCCACGATGCCAATTTCCCTATACCCCCGGGGCTGATCGAATACACCAAAACTTTTCAGGGTAATGCGATTGGGTTGAGACAGATCCATCATCGAATCAGTGGACCAGTAGAAGTGCTTGCGCTGTAATGCGGCCTTGGGTTCGCCGTTGACAAAGATGGTAGTTTCCGGCCAACCGGGAACGGACATATCCATGGGCTTGACAGTGAAAAAGCGCTCGGCACCACTATCGGAGGACGGCAGTGGAGGGATGTCGAACCAGTAGGTATGTTTGCTGTGCCGTCCACCTACAAGGCTGCTGGGGTTCTGCTGAATCTCAGATTCGGTCACATCCTGTTCAGGATACGACGGGTCCCAGTCGTCAACACGCTTTACCCGATCGACCTTCCACAGCATCGTGTGACGCAATTTGCCGAGGCGCTCCAAAAACAGGATTTCATGGGCCTGGAAATAAGGATACGGCATAACGTGCCCGTCCAGCGCCAGGTGCCCGCCCTCCAAGGCAAGGTGGTCGCCATCAGCCGCACGTTTGATGTAATCGAGGGTTGATGCGGGTACCGGCTTGTATTTTGTGGATTCCAGAACGGGATCACCGGTAGCGGTGTGTGAAATCAACAGTGCGCCGATGCCGCTGCCTAACGTGATAATCGATTGTCGCAAGAGGTTGCACTTTGAAGTTTGCATGCGTTACTCCCAGTGCTGCGCTGGTTTCCATGGGAGTGGCACAAACGATCCCGCGAATCACACGCAGACATTGAAAAGAAGGGTTGGGGAAAAGCGACCGGTGCCGTGTAGCACCGGCCGTTCTCTTATTTATTGTTATGAGTGCGCACGGAATTAATTCAGTGCGGCACGCTCACTGGCGGTCACCTTCAGTACACCACCTTTCACCATATCCTCATGCTGGAGCTGGAATGGATTAAACGGCTTGCCGTTCAGGGACTTGCTTGCGATGTAGCGGTTTTCTTCGGCGAAGTTCTCCACTTCGATGCGGAATTCCTCCCCCGGATAGAAGTCCTTGTCGAGCTTAATAGTGATCGACTCGAATGACGGCGTTGCCAGCTGATACTGAGGCTCGCCGACCAGGTCCGGGTAGAAGCCCATCATGGCAAATACCAGCCACGCAGAAAGGGTGCCGGCATCATCATTGCCTGGAATGCCCCAAGGGGTGGTATTGAAATACTTATCCACTGCGAAGGTAACGATATCTTGAGTGCGGTGTTCCTGCCCTTCGACATAATTAAACAGGAACGGATACTGGATGTCCGGTTCGTTGGTCATATCGAAGTAATAGTTTTCAAAACTGTTGCTCAGGCGATCAACAAACTGCTCTTCACCCATCAGGTCAATCAGGCCCGGAATGTCGTGGGGTACGAAGAACAGGTATTGCCATGCGGTACCTTCCACATAACCCTGGCCGCCGCTCATTTTCCAGCGAATATCCCAGTGCCGATCCAGCGGATCAAACGGGGTCATCCAAGAGCCGTCTTTATTACGCGGGCGCAGGAATCCGGTTTCCTCGTCATAGAGTTTGCGGTAGCTCTGGGCCTGCTCGTAAAAACGCTTGGCATCTTCTTCATAACCCAGCTCTCCTGCCAGCTTGCTGATATTCCAGTCTGCCAGGTTGTATTCAAGGGTGGTGGATACTGGCCCCCACACAATGCCGTTGAACCAGCCAAATTCCATCGGGTCGCCGCCACGGTCGTCCATGGGGATATATCCGAGGTCCAGGTAGTGTTTGATGCCCGGGCGCAGCAGGTTAAACGTTTCGTACTGGGTACCCGCTTTTACCATTGCCTGATAGGCCGTTTCCACGTCGAAATCTTTCAGGCCTTTGCGGTAGGTATCGACAATCACCGGCACGGCGGGGTCGCCGACCATGGTGGCCGCTTCCATGCCTATCAGCTCCCACTTGGGCAGCCAGCCGCTGTCTTCGGCGGTATCGACCATGGATCTCACCATGTCCAGCTGCTGCTCAGGATGCGTCAGCGTAATCAGCGGGTGTACGGTGCGGTAGGTATCCCAAAGGCTGAACGTGGAGTAACGGGTGAACCCCTCCGCTTTTTTCACAGTTTCACCGTCAACACTCAGATACTCACCATTCACGTCGCTGCTGACGTGCGGCATTATCAGCGAGTGATACAGGGCGGTGTAAAACTTGGTTTTATCTTCCGCGTCGCCACCGGTGACTTCCACTACCGAAAGCTCTTTTTCCCAGGCTGCACTGGCGGCTTTACGCAGTTCAGCAAAGGATTTCCCGCCCTGCTCTACCGTCAGGTTTTTCCGGGCGTTTTCCACGGAAACAAAAGAAATACCGACTCGCAGTTCCAGCTCGGCGGGTTCAGAAAATTCATAGCTGAAGCTTGCACCTACGTAGTCGGCATTGGGGGATTTTTTCTGGGTAGCCAAAAACGCCGGGGAATCGAACTGGCCATGTACTGCGGCGGGCTGGCTGAGTTCTGCGGAGAAATAAATCTTGCGCTCCTGACCCGCATCACAGAAATTACCTTCGACCTGGTAACCTTCTATGCGGTTGGCGCTCAGCTCGGTGAAGCGTCCACCGCGCATTTCGCCCTGGTTCACCGCCAGGTCGAAAACCAAGTGGGCTTTTCCTGCGGGGAACTGGTACTTGGAGATACCGGAACGGGTGGTCGCGGTCATCTCGGCCCAGACGTTGAAGGTATCCAGGAATACCTTGTAGTAACCCGGCTCTGCCTGTTCCTTGGAATAGCGGCTGCGAGTTTCTTCCGGGGTCAGTGCCAGCTCGCCGGTGATCACTTTTACCGGGAAGGCGCCGCTGCTTGGACAGCCCACACCAGACAGCTGCATGTGGCCGAAACCGTAAATATGCTCGGCGCCAAAGTGATAAGCGGCAGAATTTTTGTTTTTGCTGAAATCAATACTCTGCGGCACCACGGAGGCCATACCCCAGGGCAGAACTGCGCCGGGATAGGTATTGCCCTCATTGGCGGTCCCTATAAACGGATCTACCCACTGGGTGACCGAAGTGGCTTTGGCCTCAGCGACCGCCGCGGGCGCATCGCTGGCGGCCTTCTGCTCGGCGTTACAGCCTAACAGCACGAAGCTGGAAGCGAGCATGCCCACCCCCAGACTGAGGGTACGCATAGAGCACCCGATTGATTGTTTCACTCTCATTATTTTGTTCTCCACCATCTTTTTACGTTCATTCGATAATTAACTGCAGTGTCTGCGCACAGGCACCGATGGTGTGGTAATCACATTTAGCACCGGCAGCACTTTTCTCGTCACTGTAGCGCTGGTTATCCGCATTCAACAGGCGGTACCATGCACCGTGCTTGTGGTCCACCATGTGGGCCCAGCAGTAGTCCCAGATTTTCTGGTAAATCTTCCAGTAGTGTTCATCTCCGGTCGCTTCCGCCAGCATCGCCGCGGCCGCAAAGGATTCCGCCTGCACCCAGAAATATTTATCGTCATCGCAGATGTCGCCTTCGGGACTGTGGCCGTAAAAAATGCCACCGCGTTCGCTGTCCCAGCAACGGTCAAAGGATTCATCAAACAGCGCACGGGCGCGATGCAGCATCCATTCTTCGGGCTTGTGTCGATGCATCGTCAGGAGCAGTTTGCTCCACTCGGTCTGGTGCCCGGGCTGGAATCCCCAGGGGCGGTACAGATTTTTGGGATCGTCGCGGTTGTAATCCCAGTCTACGTCCAGGTTTTCGGTATAGTGCTCCCACACCAAGCCCCCGCCTTTTTCCGCCAGCTTGACCGCAACGGTTTCCGCCAGGTCGCGGGCGCGCTGGAAAAACTGATCATCGCCCGTCGCCTCAAAGGCAGCGATCAACGCCTCGCAGCAGTGCATGTTAGCGTTTTGCCCCCGGTAGCTGGAGATATGACTCCAATCAGCAGTGGCTTCATCCGCATAGATTCCCCTCTCCGGCAGCCAGAAGTGTTTTTCCAGCAGTGACCACACTCGGTAGATACCGTCTCGGGCACGCTCAATACCGATACCTACGGCACTTGAATAAGCAAGCATTACAAAGGCCAGACCGTAACAATGATTAGTCTGATCCACCGGCTCATGGTCTTGCAGTAACCAGTGATAGCCCTCGCGCTCTGGGTCCCAGTGCGCTTCGTCTACATAGGCGAGGCCGTGCACAGCGGCATCACGGTACTCGGGCTTTTCGAACAGGCGGAAAGCGGTGCAGTAGTTGAACACCATACGCGTCGAGCTGACCAGGTGACGCAGGCCCGGATTGAACAGGCTACCGTCGTCGCGATAGTTATGGAAAAAACCACCACTTTCATCGAGGAAATTAGGGGAGTAGAAATCGAGAATCGACTGGATATGCCCGGTAAGAAAATCCGCACTGCGGAAATCGGGCGTTAAAGATGTATTCATAGTGATGTCTCGCAGGCTCACTTAAAATTTTCGATATCGGCCAATGTCGGCAGGGCAGGAAAGGCGCCGGGGCGCGAAACGGCGATGGCGCCACTCAGGGTCGCGAAGCGGACACTGTCTTCGAGTAGCCATTTATCCCCCAGCAGATCCACCAGTCCATGTTCGAGCACTTTACGCAACAAGCCACCGGTAAACCCGTCACCGCCGGCGGTGGTGTCCACCACTTTTATGGGTGGAATTGCAACGGCAAAGCGGGTGTCGCGGGTGTAGCACTGAACCGCTTCGCCACCATCAGTGACAAGGATCAATTGCGGAGTTCCCGCGAGTATCGCCTGGACATAGCCATCGACGTCCCCAACAAAGGGACTGTCCTTACACAGGAATTCCAGCTCGTCGCGGGAAAATTTTAGGATGTCAGCACTGCGTACGAACGCGTTCACCACATCGCCATCCGCCGCACCTGCGCGCCACAGGTTGTGACGAAGATTCACATCAAAGCTCACCAGCGCCTGTTGTGCGCGTGCGAGTTCGATCGCTGCCGCAGTGGTCAGCTGAAGTGACTTGGAGGTGAGGGTATTGCTACAAAAATGCAGTAGGCCACAGTCATCGAAGTGGGCGCTCTCAAGCTGATCTGCCTGCATCAAGGTGTCTGCGGTGTCATCGCGGTAAAACTCGAACGAGCGGTCGCCGGTATCGTCCAGAAATACGAATGCCAGCGAGGTCTTGGCCGTCGGGTGCCGCAGAGTCAGGGAAGTGTCTACGCCGTACTGCTTGAGACAGCGCAGTAAAAAGTCCCCAAAGGTGTCGTTTCCGACCTGCCCCAGAAATCGCGTCGGCACACCAAGCTTGGCGGCTGCGACGGCCACATTGGCCGGCGCACCACCGGGGTATTGGGTAAATTGGTTGAGCGCTGTGTCGCCGCTGTGATCGCTGCCCGTGTTCAGCAAGTCGATCAGCGCTTCGCCAAAACACACCAGTTTTCGATTGGCCATCCTACTACTCTCCACATTCTCCAGATGCACTGAGGCTTTAAAGGTCAACGGAACCAGACAAGGCCGTTAGCCAGCCGGCTGGGTTGCCTCCCTCTGGGAATCAGCAGTTGCGGATTTCAGCATGCCGGCATTAGCCCCTTTCAGCGCGTACCAGCCGATAAAGACGTAACACAGCAGCGGCACCAGGAAGCTCATAGTCAGGCCGCTCAGGTCGGCGACCAGCCCCTGTGCCATGGGCACCACCGCGCCACCCACAATAGCAAGGCACAGAATGCCGGAGCCCTGAGAAGTCATGGGTCCGAGCTTGCGGATACCCAGGGAGAAAATGGTTGGGAACATAATGGAATTGAACAGGCCAACACCCAACGCCGCCCACATGGCCACATGCCCACTACCGGTCAACACCACTGCCAGCAGAGCAATACAGGCCACGGCGTTAAAGGCGAGCACACGGGTGGGTGCCACAAATTGTAGGATCGCCGAGCCGATAAATCGCCCGACCATGGCACCGCCCCAATAGAAGGTGAGGTACTGGGCGGCAGTTTGCTCGCTAAAGCCGGCAATTTCCGGCAGCGCGATGTAATTAATCAGCACACTGCCAATCGCCACTTCCGCGCCCACGTAGAGAAAGATCGCCACGGCACCCAGCACCAAGTGTTTATGCGCCCAAATACTGGAGCTAGGGCCCGCTAGGTTGGCCGCCTCGGCTTCCCCTTCAATCGCTGGCAGTTTCAGCAGCTTGAATACAATCGCCGCAACAATCAGGAATCCGGCAATGATCAGATAAGGCACCTGCACCGCGCGGGGATCGGCCATACCCTCTCCACTCTCGCCGCCGGAGTGCACGGCGCCCATAATCAGCAACGCCCCGAACAGCGGTGCCACGGTGTGCCCCACGGAATTGATGGCTTGGGAGAAATTCAGCCGGCTTGACGAGGTCTCCGGTGAGCCCAGTACGGCGACGTACGGGTTGGCTGAGACCTGGAGAATGGTTATACCGCTTGCCAGCACGAACAGCCCGGCCAGGAAGAGTCCATACACCCGCACTTCCGCAGCCGGGTAGAACAGCAGACACCCGGCTGCCGCCACCAGCAGCCCCACCGAAACACCGTTTTGGTAACCCAAGCGCTTGATCATGGCGCCGGCGGGAATCGAGACCAGGAAGTAGGCTCCAAAGAAAGCGAACTGAATCAGCATCGCCTGTACGTAACTTAGAGAGAAGGCACTCTTGAGGTGCGGAATCAGGATATCGTTCAGAGCGGTAATAAAGCCCCAGATAAAAAACAGGCTGGTCATTACCAACAGGGGAAACAGGTAGGCCGTCTTGGCGCCGTCGGTGCCTCGGGATGCGGCGCGCCCGGAGTCATTCATCATCGCTGGCATGGCAAAGTACTTTTGTGGTTATTGTTTGTCGTTATCGTTCAGGCGCCGGGTCGAGTTTCCTCCCGCCCAGACACCTTAACGACTCACTATACCCACGGGCTTGCACTTGCCACTTCGCATTCAGAAATCAGAAGTAAATATTTTTCAAATTAGCTCAAAAAAAACTTCGGATTCTCAAATACCAATAAAAAAAACCTTATAAAACAGACAGTTAGAAATCAATCATTGCTTGATCACTTCCCGGAAGAAGATGCTTAAAAACCACTCAAAAGGGAGATTGCGATGAGATTTCCAAAGAAAATAGCCACTCAGAGCAACGTCCTCGCCCCTGTTTTCGACTAACAAACGTGCGGCCAGGACGCATGATTATTTCTGCGTGGCGCAAAACCAGTGCTCACGCGCCCGATAGGCGCTGGCTATTTCGTCGATCAGGCAGCGCACCGCAGGTGTCGCGTGGCGAGCGAAGGGCGTGATCGCGTAGACGCCTTGCGACTTCGCGGTGTGCGGGGTTAACAGTGGCAGTAACTCGCCTCCATCCAGCTCCCGATGCACCAGGCAGCGGGGAACGTAGATTACGCCGAGGCCCCGGAGCGCTGCTTTTTTCAGCACCAGCGCGTTGTTTGCTTCTAGGCTGCCATCCACGGTCACGGTGTAAGTCCTCTCTTCCCCACCAAACAGCCAGTTACGCGGCCCACCATCTTGTAGCGCATAGATCAGACAGTTGTGCTGTTGTAGCTGCTCGGGTTCTTCTATGGATCCATGCTGGTTCAAGTAATTGGGCGTTGCGCATACGACCCAGTCTGAGTCGATCAACCAGCGCGCGCGCAGAGACGAGTCCCGCAAGGTACCGGTGCGCACGGCAATATCGACCCCATCGCGCACCAGGTCCACATAGCGATTGTCTAGACGCAAATCGACTCGTACTTCCGGGTAGCGCGCGCAGAAGTCCGCCACCAGATCCGACAGCAGGATGTCACCGGAGATGGTGGGCGCACTGACCACCAGCTGGCCGCGCAGAGTGTTGCTCAGATTGGAAACCTCGGCCAGCGCGGCTTCCTGATGCTGTTTAACCGCACTCGCGTGGGTAAGCAGGCGCCGACCAGCCTCCGTCAGTGTCATGTTGCGGGTATTGCGAAACACCAACTGGGTAGCGAGAGCACTTTCCAGGCGACTGATCCGCTTACTCAGCCCCGGCGTGGACATTCGGGCCTGCTCCGCCGCCTTGCGAAAGCTTCCCGCTTCCGCCAGCAGCGCGAACAGTGCGAGATCTGATGCTTCAATCAATGAGTGAACCTCGGGTGCCTGATTCGAAAGCGGGATTGCACGTAATCGATCAGAATATTCGTTAACAATTGGAAATAATCAATTTACTCGTTAACGATAGTTTCAGCAATCTCAATGCTTTAGCCTTGTCTTCCAATAAACAAACAAAAGCTATAAAGGAAGCAGCTTATGGCCGAGGCCATCCGCATCTACCCGCCGAAGCCGGACAGGGTGTACCTGTTTGGTACCTGTCTGGTCGACAGCTTTTCACCGCAGACCGGACTCGATGCCATCGCACTGCTGAAGTATCTCGGTATTGAAGCTGCCTTCCCACACGCACAAACCTGCTGTGGCCAGCCCGCGTACAATTCCGGGTACGACCGCGAGGCACGCGCCGTGGCGCGCAGCCAGATGGACTTGTTTCCCGAACCCTGGCCCATCGTGATTCTATCTGGCTCCTGTGGCGGCATGATGCGCAAGCACTATCCCGCGCTGTTTGATCAAGCATCGGAAGTGGTGGCCTTTACCGAGCGGGTGTTTGAATTCACCGAGTTCCTGCGCCACGTGGTTCAGCCCACACTCACCGATCAGGGTGACCCGACCAGGGTCACACTACACACCTCCTGTGCGGGCCGGCGCGAACTCGGCATCCATGAGCACGGCCTGGCGCTCCTTGGCCAGCTTCAGCAGGTGCATCTGGTCCCTCACGATTATCAGGAAGAATGTTGCGGCTTCGGCGGCACCTTCTCGGTCAAGCATGCCAATATTTCCGCCGCCATGGCGGAAGACAAAACACGTAACTTGCTGGGCGCCGGCGTTGATGAGTTCGTCAGCACCGACTGGGGCTGCATGCTGAACCTGAATACCACGCTGGAATATGCTCAGCAGCCCCTGCGCGGACGCCACCTGATCAGCTTTCTAGCAGAGCGAATCGGCGTCTCGGAAGCGGACCGACAGCCGGGTGCAACACAGGTACTGGCGGAGGCTGCAGGATGAAACAGCAGCCGGAAGCATTTCATCCTAACAGCACCGCGGCTCTCGCCGACCCAGTGCTACGCAGTAACTTTCGTGGGGCCATGGATTTCCTGCGCAGCAAGCGCCGTACGGCGTTTGCCGTTGATGATGCTGAGGGCGGTGACTTCGACGCGCTGTCCCGACGCGGCGAGGCCATCAAACAGCGCTGCCTGCAGCAACTGCCGGCGCTTCTCGAACAGCTGGAGCAAAATTGCACCCGTAACGGTATCCAGGTGCACTGGGCAGAAACCCCGGCGCAAGCCAACCAGATTATCGAATCCCTGATCCGCGCTCGCAGCGGCAAGCACGCCGTCAAAGGCAAATCCATGGTCACCGAGGAAATTGGCCTCAATGATTACCTGGATGATCGCGGAGTGAGATGCATCGAGTCGGATATGGGCGAATTCATCGTGCAACTGGCGGGAGAAACACCCTCCCACATCATCATGCCCGCCATCCACAAGGACGCCGGGCAGATCGCCAGTTTGTTCGAAAAAACCCTTGAAGATACGCCTTATACCGAGGATGTCGACCGGCTGATTGGGATCGGCCGACAACAGCTGCGTGAGCGGTTTCAACATGCCGATGTGGGGATCACCGGGGTCAACTTCGCCGTTGCCGAGACCGGCACCCTCTGCTTGGTGGAAAATGAAGGCAACGGGCGCATGTGCACCACGATTCCACCGCTGCATATCGCGGTAACCGGGATTGAAAAAGTGGTCGCACAGCTGAGCGATGTTCCGCCGCTGCTTTCACTGCTCACCCGCTCCGCCACCGGTCAGAAGATCACCACCTACTTCAATATGATCTCCAGCCCACGCAAGCCAGGCGAGCAAGATGGGCCAGAAGAAGTGCATCTTGTGCTGCTGGACAATGGCCGCAGCCAGGCGTTTGCCGATGAAGAACTGCGTAAAACCCTGCAGTGTATTCGCTGCGGCGCCTGCATGAATCACTGCCCGGTGTATACCCGTATCGGTGGCCATGCCTATGGCACCACCTACCCGGGACCGATCGGCAAAATCGTGAGTCCGCATCTGCTGGGGCTGGATGCCACCAAGGACCTGCCCACGGCATCCTCCCTGTGCGGCGCCTGCGAGGAAGTCTGCCCGGTGCGCATTCCCATTCCCAAATTGTTGCAACGGCTGCGAGTCGAGAGCAGTCACGCGGGTACAGCAGAGGAAAAAGTGAAAGGTGCGGGCAGCGGGCGCAAACCACTAGAGGCTCTGGTGTGGAGAATTTGGTCCTGGGCCTGTCGACACCCCGCGATTTACCACCGGGGTGCCTCGCTGGCCGCCCACGGTCGCAAGCTATTCAAATTCCTACCCAGCCGCTGGAAAACACAACGTACCATGCCACAGCCGGCGAAAATTACCTTGCACACCGCTTTGAAAAACAGACAACGCAGGAGCGCGAGCCCATGCCCGCAAGAGAAAATATACTAAGCCGTTTGCGCAATGGTTCCGCACCGCATCCGGTAGTGCATCGCAATGCGGCGCACGGTGCTGGCGACCTGGTATCGCATGCAGGCAACAAAGCCATAACAACCGATCAGATGCGCCAGCAGTTTATTGAACTACTCCGCGCAAACCATGCCCAGGTAATGGAGACCAATGACTTGGGGCTCGCCGAATTGGTTATTACCTGTATGCGAGACCTAGGTATCACTCGTTTAATGGGCGGTGAAGAGGTGCGGTCCCTGCTTGGCGAGCTAGGGGAGATGTCCCTCCAATGGCAACAGTGGCCAACGGAGTGCAATGACGCAGAGAAAAAAGAAACTTTGTTTTCCCTGACACCGGTCGCAATTACCACCGCAGCTGCGGGCATCGCGGAGACCGGTAGCCTGGTCCTGATCCCGAGTGCCACAGAGCCCCGCTCACTCTCACTGATTCCCCCAACGCATCTGGTAATCATCCGCGAGAAAGACCTGCATCCAGATCTCGAGAGTTATATGGCGCTCAGCCCCTGGGGATCATCCATGCCCACCAACATCGTGCTGGTGTCAGGGCCATCAAAAACCGCGGACATTCAACAGACGCTCGCGTTTGGGGCACATGGGCCGTCTCGACTAGTTGTTTTTCTTGTTTTGTAATAGAGCGGAAAGGTCTGAATGAGGACTCTTTGCTTCTGCTCAAAAATCGGGCTCCGATCGAGGCGGACTCGAAATACGCTAGTGTGTGGTCAACTCTTTTTGACCAATAAACTACAAGTTACTCTGACACGAGCCGCTAATAATAGATAACTATCTCTGTTTGGATAGTTACCAAGGATTCAATGCCGTTCACCACCATACGCTGGGCACCAGGTACCGCAGATCGATCATAGACTGCATCGTGTGAGAGATTGAGAGACAACTGATCGCTCGGCCTCCACTCGAGCGCCGCGCGCCCGGCGTAGAGCTGCTTTTTGGAAACTTCAGCGCCGGTGAGGCTGTTTTCCCCAAAGCCATCGCGCTCAAAGGACCTCTGGGCCCGACTGGCATACAGGTTTTGCGCAAACGGCGTACTAACCGCCACCTTGAGATCCCGTCGGTTTAGGCATATTCAATTCCTCTCTCGCTTTCGTTTTATTGTGAAATCATTTTTCTGTTCATTTCAGTCGGCGATTTCCGCACTCGGCAACCGCGTCGTGTTCTTGGAATGTGTGCGCAGAAACGCGCGGATTCTCGCGTTACAAACTTCCGGCACCTCCATGGGTGAAGCGTGGCCGGAGTTCTCAATAACAAAAAGCTCGGCATTTCCCATGGTTGCGGCGTACTCCGCTTTGTAGGTAACCGGGGTGTAATCCCTGTCTGCCGTCATGATCAGTGCCGGCACGGGACTGCCCGCAATTTCGGGCCAGACATTGAAACGGCCAATTGTACGCAGGATTTTCAAGTAGGTTTCCTTATCCACCGCGGCAATGCTGTGCAGGAACTGCTCGCGCAGCAATTGCTGATCGGCACGGGGAAAGAGCTTGGGAGCAATGCGTTTTGCCAGGGCCGGCAGACCGAAGCTTCGCACCATCAAACTGCGCAGCGCGACCACCATGTTCAGACGCCAGCGTCCAGCCAGCATCCCCGGCCCGGAATTGATGACCGTGACCGAACGCAACCGCTCTGGGTTGCTGGCGAGCAGCTGAAAGGTCACCATCCCACCCAGGGAGAGGCCGGCGATATGCGCACGGTCTATCGCCAGATGATCCAGCAGTGCCACGGCATCTTCGGCCAGGGAATGCATGGATATGGTCCCCCCGGGGGCGTCGCTGCGGCCGTGGCCGGGAAAGTCGAGTGTGAGCACGCGGAACTCGTCCGCCAGACTGTCAACCTGAGGCTGCCAGTCCGCGCCCTGGGACCCGAGCCCATGGAGCAATAACAGGGGCTCGCCATGTCCGGCGCTGTCAGTGAAGTAGAGATTGTGGCCATTGCGGCTCAGGTACGGCATGGAATCTTCTCATTTCGCTATTGTTATTTTTCTGCGTGGGTTAACCCACTTCCTACAGGACTACCGCCAGAAATGGAATCGGAATACGGATTCCGATAACTGAAGATTACTCCTCCCGCCAGCTCTCCGCAAGGCGTTAATTCGGCAGAAATAAATTTAGGCGCCAGCAAATGGCCGGGCAGGCCACGGGGAACCGTGGAAGTGGTGTGAAATCGGCGATGACGACAGGAGGAATCGCTTATCGGGGACCGCGCAGGTACCCCAACAATAAGCGGGCAATCTCGTTTCGCAGGGCGTTCGCTGGCAAGCCACCGAGAGTGCCGGTTACCGTGTGCTGGTTAAGCGCACCGAGCACCATTTGCACTCCGGATGCTACCGCCTGGCGGGGGTTGTCGTGCAGCACCTGGTCCATATAGGGCGCCAGGCAGTCACAGGCGGTCTCGGAGATATGGGTATTCAGCTGGTGTACCCGATCCCGGAAAGCCGTACTGCGGGAAGCCCTGAGAATGACGGCCCGGAGCACACCTCGTCTGCCGGTATACACATCGATGTAGGTATCCGTGAGCAGGCGCACCCCCTCCGCGAGGTTCTGGCAGCCTGCACCGGCATCCCGCAGGGAGGCTGTCGCTTCGACCAGGCGCTGCATAAAGCGCTGCAACAAGAGGAGAGACAGGGTCTCTTTATCCCCCAACAGTCGATAAAAAGTCCCTACGGAAGAATCAGCCTGGCTGGCAATATCGGCCACGCTCGCTTCCTCAAACTGATTGTTGGCCAGCAGTTCCTCCCCAGCCGCCAGCAGGCGCTCAAGGGCCTGGCGGCTGCGGATCTGGCTTGGCTCCGGCACCTGAACCAATGTGAGATCGGGTTGCGACATTGTTATTCCATCAGTCCCTGGCTGCTTCTCGACTGTTACCTTGCGTCATTGCGTCATTGCGTCATGCTGATGACAGCTCGAACTCGCAGGCGAAAGCTTACCCCATCGCCGTCTGAGGACATACACGCAATCCGGTCCACCGCAGATTTTTTGTGGTCAGGAAGACGCGACCATACACTCCCTCCGACTGTTTCCCGAGTTTCACTAGTGACACGGGAGCTGATTCAACTGGTTATTCGATCTCGCTGTACTCGAACGAGTGGAGAAAGGTGTACCTATGCAGATTAAGTCGATGAAAAGTTTGGGGCTGGCCGCAGTAATGGTTGCAGGCCTTGCGGGCCAGGGTTGTGCCAACATGAGTGATACCGATCGCCGTGTGGGTACCGGTATTGGTATTGGCGCGGTAACCGGCGCGTTGGTTACGGGCAGACCTGGCGGCGCTGCGGTTGGCGCAGTCCTGGGCGGTGCTGGTGGCTACCTGTATGACCGCGAGAAAAAACGGCGCTACTACTACGACCGCTACGGTCGCCGGGTCTATCGCTGAACACAGCTTATTGCACCGTTTAAGTACAACCATTTGAGCCCCCGCCGGGGCTCATTGTTTTTTCAGGGGTTTGACCAGTCCTTCCAGGCCTTCGATTTTTATCTCCAGCGTAATCGCCATCAGGTGACCCAAGCGCCCTTTGGGAAACTCCTTTTTGGCAAACCAGAGCAGGTACTCCTCCGGCAAGTCGATCAAAGGCCGCCCCGCATACTTGCCGAAAGGCATCTCGGTACGGGCAATATCTATCAGGTCCTGCTTTTCCAACATCATGATTCCTGTACTACGTTTGCGGATCCGCCAGTGATTTATCCCCTGAACCTTGGGGTACTGCAGCACCCGCATCGACATCTCATCGGTTACCGGCACACATTCTACACTGTGAGTAACTTATCCCAGCGAAAGCACCACTGGCCGCAGAAGTAATTCTGACGCCAGCGGTTCTGTGGCAGCATCTGGTTACATGGCCGCCTTTGCGGCCGTTCATTTTTCAACCGTCGCACATACTCCGACGCGCATGCATAAGGAATTAAAGTGAACGATAAAAAGCTTCCCCAGCGCCTGGGTCTGCCTCTCGGGCTCTCCCTCGCTATTGCCCTGCTCTCCGCCTGTAGCAAGCCCGCGCAAGACGCGGCAACCGAGACCGCAGCGCCCGGCGCGAACAACAGCACGGCAGCCGCAGGCGCTTCCGATGCCGTATCCACCGAAGGCATGTGGATGCCCCGCCAGCTGCCGGAAATTGGCGAAAAACTGAAAGACCTCGGGTTGCAGCTGGACCCCAAAACCATGACCGACCTGACCCAGTTCCCGATGAACGCGGTGGTCAGCCTCGGCGGCTGCTCCGCGTCTTTCGTCTCCCCCGAGGGCCTGGTGGCCACCAACCACCACTGCGCCTACGGCTCCATCTCCTATAACTCCACCGAAGACAACGACCTGCTGGCCAACGGCTTCCTCGCCAAAACTCTCGATGAGGAAGTGCCCGCAGCCCCGGGCTCGCGCATCTATGTCACCGTGGACATGCAGGAAGTCACCGACAAGGTGAAAAGTAAACTCAGCGACGACATGGATGGTGCCACCCGCTTCAAGGCCATTGAAGACGCGGAAAAAGCGCTGGTCGCGGATTGTGAATCCGATCCGGGCCACCGCTGTGAGGTCTACAGCTACTACGGCGGTGCCAGCTACTACCTGATCAAACAGCTGGCCATTCGCGATGTGCGCCTGGTGCACGCCCCCGCATCTTCCATCGGCAAGTTCGGTGGCGATATCGACAACTGGATGTGGCCGCGCCATACCGGTGATTACTCCTTCCTGCGCGCCTACGTTGGCCCGGACGGCAAGCCCGCGGACTTCTCCAAAGACAACGTACCCTACAAGCCCAAGCATCACCTGAAGGTTTCTACCGAAGGACCGCAGGAAGGCGATTTCGTAATGGTTGCCGGTTACCCCGGACGCACCAACCGTTACCGCACCGCGGTTGAAGTAAACAACAACTTCAACTGGTATTACCCCACCATGCAGAAGGTGCTGGCAGAGTGGTCTGAAGTCATCGGCAAAACCACCGCAGACAACAAGGACGCGGCGCTCAAATACGCAAGCCTGGTTGCCGGCCTGAACAACTATTCGAAAAACTTCACCGGCATGATGGAAGGCTACAACCGCAGCGACCTGCTGCAGCGCAAACAGCGTCTGGAAAAGGACCTGCAGGCGTGGATCGAAGCCAACCCGGAGTCCAAGAAAAAATACGCCTCGGTGATCAAAGACCTGCAAAAACTGATTGCGGAACAACAGTCCACCCAGGAACGCGACATGCTGCTGGGCTACATGAGCCGCTCATCCATGCTGAGTTCCGCACAGCGCCTGTACCGCCTGAGTTTGGAAAAGCAGAAACCGAATATGGAACGCGAGCCGGGCTACCAGGAACGCGATATGACCCGCTTTACCGAAAGCATGAAGCGTATCGAACGCAACTTCGAGCCTTCGGTAGACCAGGCTATCTGGACCTACTTTATCGAGCGCTACAACGCGCTGCCGAAAAACCAGCATCTGGAGAGCTTCGACAAATTCTTTGACGGGGAACTGAGTGGCGACGCGCTGCAGCAGAAGCTCGGAGCCATGTACGAGGCAACCGGCCTCACCGACACCGAAACCCGACTCGAGTGGATGGATAAATCCCCGGAAGATTTCCGCAATAGCGAAGATCCGTTCATCCAGCTGGCGGTAGCCACCTATGATGACCGCTACGCACTGGAGCAACACGACAAAATGATGTCGGGCAAATTTGCCGAGCTCCGTCCGCAGTATATGGACCTGCTGATCGCCTACTACAACGAACAGGGCAAACCGGTATACCCGGATGCCAACAGCTCCCTGCGCCTGACCTACGGCCTGGTAAAAGGCTACACACCACCTGCGGGTACCATCACGGGTCCGGCCGATGGTAACGACGGAGAAGACAGCTTTGTGCCCTTCACCACCCTGCGCGGCATTGAAGCCAAGTACACCGGTGAAGATCCGTTCGATGCCCCCCAGGCACTGCTGGATGCGATCAAAAACAAGGACTACGGTCGCTTCTACGATGAGAAGCTGGATTCCGTTCCGGTCAACTTCCTGACAACGGTGGATATCACCGGCGGCAACTCCGGCTCCGCCACCATGAACGCCAAGGGTGAGCTGATCGGTCTGGTTTTTGACGGTACCTATGACAGCATCAACGCCGACTGGGACTTCAACGACAACACCCGCGCTATCCACGTCGATGTGGAATACATGCTGTGGGTAATGGAAAAGGTGGACGGCGCCCATAACCTGCTGGAGGAGATGGGCGTGGCAGCCGGATCAGTCGAAGCGCAACCTGCGGACTGACGGCCCTGCCGCACGAAGAAAAAACCGGCGCTTGCGCCGGTTTTTTTGTTTCTGCGCCCCTCCCTCCCAGCCCCAAACCTCCCGTGACGGGATCCGCATCTGGATGTCACGGCTATCGGGTCCGATCACTAGCTCCTCTCAACCGGCCCAGCGTCACCTTCCATTCCCGCCACCAACGGGGCAGCCAAAGAGTTCCTCGAGGTCAAAAAACGACCAGATGACGGCATGCAGTTCCGCCCCTTGACGCATAATTACAGCAGCTGTAATTTCTTACTTGGGAACTTACAGTAGCTGTAACTTATAAGGCTACTCAATGGAGCAACTGCCAGCCGCTTACACAGGCTCGGATGCAAATTGTTGTCGATGCCACCTCCCCGCCGCCACCCGGCGGGATGGCGACACGGCAGCAGCCCCCTCTCAGGACGCTATTCAGTTAGCGCTCACGCAGTTGTGGAGGGAGATCCCCCGACGGAGTGACCTCGCTAAACAATAAAACCCAGAGGACAGACGTGATGAGACGCAACTTACTTTACCTAGCAATCGCCACCAGTGTGACGATGGTTCCACAAGCCTTTGCCCAGACCCTGGAAGAGGTAACGGTTACAGCGCAAAAGCGTGCTCAGAGTGCGCAGGATGTGGCCATCAGCATCGCCGCCATGGGCAGCGAAGAGCTGGAAAACCTCGGCGTAATGGAGGCCTCGCAAATCACCGAATTTGTGCCCAACATGGAGCTGGGCATGTCGCCCGACTCAGGCATCCCCATTTTCGTGATTCGCGGGGTAGGACTGCAGGACTTTAACCCCAATAACACCCCGACCACGGCAATGGTCGTGGACGATGTCTATCAACCCTTCGGGGTCTATGGCGCATTCGCCATGTTCGACACCGAGCGTATGGAGATACTGAAAGGACCCCAGGGCGGTCTGTACGGACGCAACTCCACCGGCGGCGCCATAAATATCGTTTCACGCCGCCCGGAATTGGGCCAGAACCAGGCCAACGCCGCCGTGGACGTCGGTAACTATGGCACCTTCAACGTGCGCGCGGGTGCCGACCTGTCTCTCACCGACAAACTGGCGGCGCGCGTGGCCCTGCAAAACGAGCTGAGCGAAGGTTGGTACGAAAACACTTACCTTAACCGCAAACAGGGTGGCCGAGACAAGACCCAGGCACGGGTCACCCTGTCCTACGAACCCACCGACACCCTGCGCCTGGACCTGCGCCAGACCTTCGGCCGCGACAAGTCCGAAGTGGGCATTCCCGAACCCGAAGGTTACCTGAACCCCAACAACAGCTTCGGCCCCACCGGACTGGAAGACGGCCTGGGTAATGCCACCCCCGACATTCAGGGCCCCATTCCCGGTGACTACTGTGACTCAGTCATCAATAAAGGTATCCCCGATTCCAGCTGCGTAACCATGGATGGCAAGACTCCCGACGGTATCTATCGCGGTGAAGATTCAGTCGTGCGCCACTTTGACGATACCTTCCATTCCACCTCGCTCAACGTTGAGTGGGAAATGGACGCTGTGACCCTGGTGTCAGTAAGCAACTTCACCACCCTGGATTTCTTCCACACCAACAGCCCTGGAGGGGTCGGCACCGGTGCGGCCAATCAGGCCGAGTGGGAGGCCTATGCCGAGCTGGTCGGTCGCGATATCAACTTCGACAGTAACTACGTCACCAACTACAACTCGGATATCAGCTCACTGTCCCAGGAGCTGCGCCTGCTGTCGAACAACGACGGGGCTCTTAACTGGATGGCGGGCGTCAGCTACGCGCAGGACCAGCTTGACGAAAACCGGACCTGCTCCTTCGGCGCCAACCTGTTCGCCGACTGGTTCGCCTTCCCCGGCTGCGGCACCATGACCTATGAGCAGGAAACCCGGGTCAGTTCCGCATACGGCCAGCTGGTATACGACTTCAACGAAGCTTTTACCCTGACTACCGACCTGCGCTACACCCGCGAGCAGAAGGACTATGTCGGCGGCGTACTGGTCAACGACGGTGCCTGGGCCTGTTACGCCTGGGGCTTTGCAGATTATCAGACCTGCCTTGAGGGCTATGAAGACCAACCGATTCAACTGTCTTCCGGAACCCCGGCAACCTACGACGAAAAAGATCCGTCCTGGAAAGTAACCCTGGACTGGAAACCCACCGACAACACCCTGCTGTACTCAAGCGTGGGACACACTTTCAAGTCTGGCGGCTTCTTCGGTGGCTTCTTCTTCAATGCCGAGGCGGTGGAATCCTACAAGCCGGAAACCAACACAGCGGTAGAGCTGGGCTTCAAGTCCACCCTGGTTGACAACACAGTGCAGCTGAACGGCGCCATCTTCCATTACGACTACAAGGGTTTCCAGTCGCCGCTGGAAATCCAGACCGAGACAGCCACCTTCGCGGGCCTGACCAACATGGGTGACGTCGAAACCCGCGGAGCCGAATTGGACCTGCGCTGGTTGCCAATCGTTGGGCTGGACCTGCGCATGGGCCTGGGTTACATGGATACTGAAATCGTGAAGGGCCCGAGTGGTACCGGCCGTATCTACGATATCCTCGGTCAGGAAGTGGATGTAGTGGGCAACCAGCTCAACAACGCCCCCGGCCTGAGCGTGAGCTCCCTGGCACGCTACGAGTTTGGCGTGACCGACGAGCTCGGCGCGGCGCTGCAGCTGGGTGTTAACTGGACCGATGACTACTACCTGAGTATCACCAACGAACCCTACTCCAAAGAAGAAGGAGGCACACTGGTCAATGCCCGCGCCGAGTTGTTCCAGGAAGCCGGTGACTGGAACCTGGCACTCTGGGGCAGGAACCTGACCGATCGTCACTATCGCACCAGCACCAACGACGACGGTGTTTTCAGCAATTACTCCAATTGGAGTGCACCGCGCACCTTTGGCGCCACCGTGTCATACAACTTCTGATTCCTTGCGGCCGAACACCACCACGGTGTTCTATTGGGATTAGCGGCCCTCCGGGGCCGCTTTTTTTATGCCCACCCACAAAAACGGAGATCACCACGACTGCTAGCCCCTACTTTTGTGATTCGTTTAACGTTCCACACCTTTCGTCGAGCTCGCCGCGCTTTCATCCCTTGAAATCAAAATGTGCGCACGCATGTCATACACAGCAGCGCATACTGCATGCTATTGCACGCAGCACAGAATCCACCCGAGCTGAAAGGAGCAACCTTATGGATATTTTGAAAAAATTGAGCGTCATCGGATTTGCCGCGCTACTGGTAACGGGTATCACTGCCTGTGAAAAGGAGTCCGGCGCGGAGGAAGTAGGCGAAACCATCGATGAGACGGTGACTGACATGGGCAATGCCGTGGAAGACGCCTGTGAAGATGTGAAAGAAAAAGCCGGCGCAGAGGACCAGGACTGCTAACCAGCAAGTGGGCGGAGCTGGCTCGGACTCGTTTTACTCGAGCCCGGGCCAGCTGGCCTGATATGAGAATTCGATAAGATTACAGCAATTCCGTTTTTACTTTGCCGCACCGCTGGCAGCGGGATTCGGTAACCAGCTTCCCTCTTTTCACATCAAATTTCCGCTCGGTCACTACTTTCCACTTGTGGAATCCATCGCGACACAGGCTACTGCCTTTGTGTTTTTCCCACGCGGTTTTTCGCTTGAATGGCAGTACGTCCCCCATAAGGGTCTCCAGTCTGTTTGCTCGGCGGTTAGGCTAACGTCAATGCTGATCCCTGCGGTAAGACAACATCGTTTGCAGCACGCCATCCTTTCTGACCCAACCATGATAAAGCGCCCCGGCAATATGCAACAGCACCAGTCCCATCAACCCGAGTGCCATCAGTCCGTGCACTTCCCGCAGCAAGCCGTAGGTATCGAGGCTAGTCGGTAAAACCGGTGGCATGGCAAATTGCCCGAAAAATGTAAGAGGTCTACCGGCGGCATTCTGCATCAGATAACCGCTGACAGGTAGCACAATCATTGCCACATACAGCAGCAGATGGCTGCCCCTTGCAATGAGGCGTTGTAAACCTGACAGGCCAGCCGGGAGGGACGGCGCGGCACTCATCAGGCGCACCACAACCCTGAAAACTACCGCGACAAAGGCAATGATCCCGAACGACTTGTGCATCGAGAGAAGGGTCGGCTGCCAGGGTTCAAGGCTGCGTACCATCAGCAAGCCGGCAAACAGCATGGAAAATACTAATGCCGCCATTCCCCAGTGCAGGATTCGGACGCTCAGACTGTATCGGATGACGCGGTTCCCAGAGTTACTCATCAGCGCTCTCCTCGCCATTGGAGTTAAGTGTTTCCATTTTCCAGTGCTCGAAGGCGCGACGGCGATACGACTCCGCATAGGCTGCAGAACGTGCCCGCAGGATGCGATCATCTGTGGCAGCCACTCCCGGGGGCAGGACGAGGGGGTCGAAATTGATCGCGTTACAACTGCCGTTTACCTGTGGAGTCGCATCCGTAATGACGACTTTGCCGGCAACCAGCTGCTGCCGCGCAGCGGGCCAGGGCTGTGTGGGGTCGCTCTCATCGTCCTCTTCTTCCGCCAGGGTAAACACCAGGTCAAAGGTTACCGGACCGAATGCAAGACGGCGGAAAAACTCATCTTGTAGTGCGTTGCTCCCCTCCCCGGTAGTCACGCCATGGTCTTCCTCCTCGGTTTTACCCGGCCGCGCTTCCCAGCGCACTGCACGCCGGTGGCCCGCACTATCCTCCAGGTAGAACGCATTGATGCTGTGATAGGTTTCGGTTGCCAGGCTGTCGCTTGCCCGGTACTCAGATGCCCAGCGGGTAAACGCCCTGCTTTCCGGATGCGCGGCAAAGAACTGCTGTATTTTTTTCGGATCCCGCTTGCCGGTCTCTTTATCTGGCGCCAGTGCGGTCAGTTGCTGGTAAAAATCCTCGGGATTACGCACCGCCATTACGGGCGGCGTGTTCATGGCGGTGCGCCAGACATTCTGAGGATCAACGGCGATACTCAGCGCCAGGCTGCGTACCGGCGCTTTCAGATCTGGGGCTGTCGGGTCATTACCGGCAATGGAGAAACGCCCAGTGAACGGCGTTGTGCGTTTGGAAAACACAAGCGCCGTAGTATATGGCTGCAATGTACCGTCGGAAACAAACTCGCCCGCAACACAGAATCCTTTGGCATGGGCGCGGCGAAATCCCTCGTGGACCTTGTTGCCCTGCTGCAAATCGACAAATTGCTGCGCAGTGACACGCCCGCTGCCAAATCCGCCCGCCGCGTAAACAAAGGCCCCGGCCAGACCGCCGACCACTGCCACCAGCGGTAAGTAGCGCTTGGTAAAGTAGACTAGATCATCCACCCTCATTGCATTGACCTCATTGCACTAACCTCTTTATCCCGGCTCTTCACCCAGAAACTATCTTTAATTCAAGATAATTCATTGGTATCTTGAACTCAAGATTTCTCACCTGTACGCAGATATGGACAACCTGGATCACATACAATCTCTCTGGGCCAAGCAGATGCCTGAACTGGACACCCGCTCAATGGCACTGATCGGCCGGCTGCAGCTGGTGCACAAGCATATGACCCAGGCGATGTCGCAGACCTTTCGCCGTCACGGCCTGACCGACGCAGGGTTCGATGTACTGGCCACACTGCTGCGCAGCGGACCGCCACATACACTGACCCCGACACAGTTACTCGAGCAAATGCTGGTGACATCCGGATCCATGACCAGCCGCCTGAACTCCCTGGAGAAACAAGGGCTCATCCGGCGTGAGGTGAGTGAGGACGATAGGCGGGGCCGACAGGTCGCCCTGACACGAAAAGGGCGCGCGGTTATCGAGAAGGTGATGGCACACCACGTGGCCACTCAGGACAGCTTGTTAAGCGTATTGAACGAACGGGAGAAAGCGCAGCTGATCAGACTACTGCGCGGTTTCCTGGCCCGCACTTCGTCCGGCCACTGAGGCCATGGGGTTTGTCTCCGAACAATAAAGTTCGCACACTAACCAATTTGGAACAATAAAGATTGCACACTAACCCCTTCCAGTTGATCAGTAGGCAATCAATGACAGTGTGCGCCCCCACAAGGTTTTTACCATGTACCTAGCCCCAACAGGTGGGAAGCTAGTATCTTTGATGGACATGAGAAGAAGCAAAAACGAGCCTCAATGACCCGCCAGTTTAATGGATACCCCGCAATTCGACTTAAGAACGATCGCCTTTCTCTGGACATCATTCCCAACCTAGGTGGAAAAATAATCAGCCTAACGTCCGCAGCGAGTGGCAAAGAATGGCTGTGGCGTAACCTGAACCTTGAGTACCGAACCGCACTAGAGTCTCAAAGCTATACGGAATTACATGATACAGGAGGTATCGACGAATGCTTCCCCAGTGTAGATGCGTGTGTGCTCCCAGAATCAGCAGGCTACTTTGCAGGAATCAGCCTGCCAGATCACGGTGAGTTATTTGGCCGCCCTTGGAGTCGTTCTGTCGCAACAGTAGAAGAAGATGGCCGCGCTATACTGAAACTTCAGCACGACTGCCAAACAATACCTGTAACCTTTGAGCGCACATTGATTCTGCCACAAGGAGATGCGCCGCTTACGATAAACTACCGATTAGTGAACAATGGGGTGATGCCAGTTCCATTCAGCTGGTGCATGCACCCGGCCCTGCAGGTGACGCCCGGGATGCGCATCCTGGTACCCGATGGACATCAGGTTCACTGTTCTTATGCCACTCCAGGAGCACCCGTATACACTGGAGAAACTTTTAACTGGCCGATAGCTACCAGTGGAATAAACCTTACCAGCATTCCCGAAACGGCCCCCGGTGCCGGTTTCGCCGCTAAGCTGCTGAGCTCCACCAACTTAAATGATATACGTGACGCAAGTGAGCCAGCGATGATCGGAATTGAAAACCCGGCGACAGCAGAGCGACTGTTATTTTCCTTCTTACCTGAAGAAATACCGCATATCGCGCTATGGCTTAATTGTGGTGGATGGGCGCCGGATGGCATTACTCCCTATTTCAATCTGGTAATGGAGCCCGCGATTGGTAACGCCGACAGTCTTTCGGCGTTACTCTCCAGGAAAACTGCGCCCAAGGTCCCGCCCAATAGCACTAGATCCTGGTCACTGCAGCTAGATGTGCAATGAACCGGCGGGGTGCAACATTACGCTGCACTTCCGAACGCTCAAAAGCCCTCCAGTACCAACTTCCCTTTCGCTTTTCCACTTTCCAGTATCGCATGTGCCCGCTTTAGATTGGCTGCATTAATTAGACCCAGCGTCACTGAGGCGGTGGATTTGAGCTTTCCTTCATCCAGTAGCTTTGCCACATGCTGTAAGATCTCGCCTTGCCGCGCCATATCCTCGGTCGCAAAAAGAGAGCGCGTGAACATCAACTCCCAGTGTGTCGATACGGCCTTAGTTTTCAGAGGCACTACATCGACCACTTCTGGATCGTCGATCAATCCAAAATGCCCTTGAGGTGCTATCAGTTCTGCAACTTGCGGGATATAAGCGTCGGAATGATTGGTAGAAAAAACAAATGCCGGCGCACCGACCCCCAGCGCCTCTATTTGCGGAGGCAACGGTTTACGATGGTCAACTACGTAGTGCGCGCCAAGTTCCTTCACCCAGGCTTCAGTTTCCGACCGTGACGCGGTCGCAATGACAGTGATATCTGTGAGAGCCCGGAGTAGCTGAATCGCGATGGAGCCCACACCTCCGGCACCGCCAATGATGAGGATGGTATTCGCCGCTCCGGGCACGGGATCACTCACCTTTAAACGATCAAATAACATTTCATAAGCCGTAAGCGCGGTTAACGGCAGTGCCGCTGCCGCGTCGGATGGTACAGAAGTTGGTGCAAGTGCAACGATGCGCTCATCCACCAGATGATATTCGGCGTTGGTGCCGTCGCGATTAACCGCCCCGGCATACCAAACTTTGTCACCAGACTTGAAGCCTGTTACTTTGTCGCCGACTTCAGCAACGATTCCAACGGCATCCCAGCCCAAAATTTTTGGCTCATTTCCCTCCGGAGCAACTCCCTGTCGGATTTTGTAGTCGACAGGGTTTACCGAGACCGCCTCGACGTTCACAAGTAAGTCCATTCCCTCCGGCAGGGGCTTCTCTTTTTCGAAGTCTATCAATGCGTCTTCCCGGCCAATAGGACCAGGAGCCCTATAACCAATTGCTTTCATCATTATTTGAACACTCCAATTTCACACCTTCAGCGGTTAGCTTGAACCCTCACTAACGATAGCTTCATGCGGTGGCCAGCAAACTTCCCAGCTCTCAGCTACTACCGCCAGAGGTCCCACAATTGTAGACTATCTACAAAACAAGACTGAGGTTCCCGTGAATACAACGCTGATCGACGTGATCCCCACGGCATGCGGCCTGGGCGAGAGTACACTGTGGCATTCTGAGCACCGTGCGATTTACTGGACGGACATGCCCAATAACCAGCTGTGGCGCTATTTTCCAGAGGAGCGCAGAACTGAGGTATTTCCCACCGCAGAAAACCTCTGTTCATTTGCGTTCATCGAAAACAGTGATTGGCTACTATGCGCATTCCAGAGCGGTATCGCGCGTTTTCAACCTGAAACACAACAACTGGATTGGATTTTCCGCCTCCCCAAGGATCTCAAGGTCCGCCTTAATGATGGACGCATGGATCGCCAGGGGCGTTTTTGGGTCGGCTCGCTCATTGATAATGCAGAGTTGTGGACCGAAGACCCGACCCAGCGCGGCAAACTCTATCGCCTGGACCGGGAGGGAAACATCTCGGAACACTTAGAAGATATCCGCATCAGTAACGGCCTGGGCTGGTCCCCAGACAACCGCACCATGTATTTCGCCGATTCACCCCGCTATGAGATTTACGCATTCGACTACGAACCAGAAGCGGGGATACTAAGTAACCGCAGGGTAATCGCGACTACCGAGCAGGGTATTCACCCGGACGGGTCCACTGTCGACTGCGAGGGTTTTATCTGGAATGCGCAGTGGGGCAACGGCAAAGTTGTGCGCTATGCTCCGGATGGTAGCGCTGCCGGCGAAATCCAGCTTCCCGTCAAACAGGCAACCTGCGTCGCCTTCGGCGGTGAAAATCTCGATTTGCTGTTTGTAAACACCGCCAAGTTTGGCCTGGACGCCGCGGCACTGAGAGAACAACCCAAGGCCGGGCACCTGTTTGTTTACCAAACTGATACCCACGGCATTCCAGAGACTGGTTACGCGGGCTGATCCCGGCTCCGGAGATGCCCTCGCCGGTCACAGCGGCCGGCGCCGTGGAGATTCACACCAGCTTCGCAACCCGAGCAATGGTCCACAGGCCTTTGGCCGAGAAGGTACCCCCGGAGTAGTGTTTGCAGTCCACACCATAGTGCTCGAACGCCTGACGGTATGGCCCCGCCAAGTAATCTCCACATATCAGGTGTACCGGATCACTACCAATTGCACCAGCCATAGCACCCACTTCACTGCCCAACAGCAACCCGGAGAGGTAGGCTGCGCTATGGGCAGGCTCCTGCAAGCCGAGCACAGCCCGACTGCGGGCGTTGAACAATTGATGAATTAGACTGGCACTGTCTGAGCTGTCCCGCAGCCCCGCGGAAAACGCCTCGGCGCTATCTCGCTGCTCCCCCTGCACCAATACACTGTGATCTGTCAGTAGGGCATAGAGCTCGCCGGTAAACGCGGTTGAAAAGGCGCTAATGCCGCCATCGGTAATAGTGACCCACTTGCTGTGGGTCCCGGGCATACACAAAATACTGTGGGCGCGCTCCCCCTCACTCGCTTGGGACAACCAACCCACCACCTGCGTCTCTTCGCCTCGCATAACATCCGCAGCCCCCACCAACGACTGCAACTTCACTCCCGGCACGCAATAGGCGTCGAGAACGTCACAGGGAACTTGCCGCATGCCCGCAGCTAACGTCGCCTCAGAGGCCGGACAATCCACGTAAGGCACCTCATGCCAGCCGATACCAGAACCGACCATGCCACACATAACCACAGGCAAAGCCTCTCTGCCTGCGATTTCACAGCAGTGATCGACAAGATACCGCTCAATTTCCACATGCTTTAGGGACTTTATCCCGCCTTTTGTTTCCTTTGCGGTAAGAATATTCCCCTGCTTATCCAGTCGCATCAGCCGGAAGCTGGAAGTACCCCAGTCACACGCCAAAATATCACCCACCACATTGACTCCTACGGCCACAAACTCTGTTATTGGTTGATTGTTAACCAGAACACGTAGCCTGCCTGCATCGCGTGATGCGCAAGACTGTTCTGCTTACAATTAACCAATCTTAATCGATTCAATTGTCGATTGTTAACATTTTAGATAGGCTAACCCCTATGGTCTGAGGTACTATTTACAGTAAATTAGCTATGGAATACTGGACTGAACCCACTTGGCGGTCCGTAGCAATAGGCTCTTACTCGTCAGGTCAGTCTTTTACAAGTCCTAGGGTATACAGGGGAGAAGGTGTCAGCCGTGTTGAGCGAGGCAACCTCCCCTGAAGGAACAATAAACTGGTTGCGAAATCAAATATGCGTGAAGCTACAAAAATTATTCCCGTGCGCGAGCAGATCGCGGAACAATTGCGCTCTGACATCATCTCCGGAGAGCTTGCTCCGACCACCAAGCTCAACGAACAGCAGCTCGCCAGTCGGTTCGGAGTTTCTCGTGGCCCGGTACGTGACGTTTTACTGCAACTGACCAAAGAAGGCTTATTAGTCGCAAAAAACAACTGCGGGGTTTCCGTCAATAGCGTGCTGGATCCGAGCATGCAGGAACTGATGGTTGATATCCGTCGCAAAATTGAAGTCTTCGCAATCCAGGGCCTGAAAGGCAAGCTGACAGAAATGGACTTTGCCGAGCTGGAAGACATTCTCGAGCGACTGCAGGATGCATTCGATGCGAAAGAGTTTAATGAAGTCACCAAAGCAGACATCGACTTCCATCGTTATCTGGTAAATGCCGCTGGAGGTGATGAGCTGGTAAATCTCTGGCATCCAATCGTCCTCCGCATGCGCATGAACTACAAACGTATTTCCCAGCCGAAGGATTGTGTAGATGAGCACAAGGCAATTCTGGAGGCTCTAAAGGCCAACAAGATTAATGTTGCGGTCACTGCACTGAAGGCCAACATTAAATAGGCCAACCTCCTATCAAGCTCACGTAGAATAGCCCGGCCATCGCGTCGGGCTTTTTTATATAAGCAACTTTTCAGACAGACAAAAAAAAGCGGGGATAAACCCCGCGTCAAGTGATCATCCTGATGAGATGAAAGGAAGAGCCCCAAGCCGATCAGGCTTCGGAAAGATAAACTGTTTTCTTGTCCACGTACTGCTCAAGTCCGTAGCGACCGTCTTCACCGCCGATACCAGATAGTTTCCAGCCGTTGTGGAAGCCCTGATGCTGCTCACCGATACCGCGATTGACATAAACCTCACCTACCTCCATTTCCGCAATGGACCGATGGATGTAACGCATGTTCTCGGTAAACAGATAGGCTGAGAGGCCGTATTCGCTGTCGTTGGTGTACTGGATCGCCTGATCAATACTGGAGATCTTCACGACCGGTAAAATCGGACCAAACGTTTCTTCGTGCACCAAGATATTATCCTGCTGCACGTTGGCGAGCACGGTAGGCTCGTACCAATTGCCGCCTTCGAAGCCTGCAACCTCTGCGGGCTTACCGCCGGTAACCAGCTCGGCGCCCTGGGCGATACTTTTTTGCACCAACTCGTGGATATGCTCAATCTCACGGGCACTCACCTTCGGCCCCATCTGCGAAGATGCATCCAGGGGGTTGCCCACTTTCAGCGACTTCACCTTGGGTAGAAACTTGTCCATAAAGGCATCGTATACGCTTTCGTGCACATACAAGCGCTCGGCACAGGTACACACCTGTCCGCAGTTGGCAAAACGGGTCCACAGTGCGGCTTCCGCGGCTTTATCCAGATCCGCATCTTCCATCACGATAAACGGCGCCTTGCCGCCCAGCTCCAGCATCACTGGAATCATGTGCTTGCCGCTGGCCTGGTGAATGATCTGGCCGGCACGGGTACTGCCAGTCATGGTGATCATCGCGGTGAGCGGGCTTTCGCACAGCGCTTGACCGACGATTGAACCCTCACCATTCACAATATTCAGAACGCCTGCGGGGATACCCGCCTGGTTGGCGATGCGCCCCAACTCCATGGTCGCCAGTGGTGTTTCCTGGGTTGGCTTGATCACAATACTGTTGCCGGTGATCAGTGCCGGACCAACCTTGCGGCCGGCAAGTGCCAGCGGGAAGTTCCAGGCAGTAATTGCTACCACAACGCCGCGCGGCACTTTGTGGATATAAATTTTTTCGCCTTCGTTATCGGAAGGCAGAATATCGCCTTCCAGAGTCAGCGCGTTGTCACAGGCGTATTCTATAAAGGTCGCGGTGGCGTTGACTTCATCGCGGGCTACACTGATCAGCTTGCCCTGCTCTTTTACCAACAGCTCCGCCAGGCCTTCGGTCTCTGCGCGAATGGCCGCGGCGAATTTGCGCAACAAGGTTGCACGATCACGCGCAGTACGCTTTGCCCAGGCTTTCTGGGCCTGCTTGGCATTGACCAGTGCCGCTTCTGCATCTTCTGCGCAACCTTTGGGAATAGTACCCAGTAACTCACCCGTGCTCGGGTTCAGCACCTCAATAACGTCGCCTGCCGCGGAAGCAACATATGCGCCATTGACAAAATTCACGTTGTTCTTGATTTCGATCGCCATGGGTTTACCTTCCCATCCAGCCACCGTCCACCAGGAGGACGCTGCCATTCATGTAATTGGAGGCTTCAGAGGCGAGAAATACCACAGGGCCCTTAAAGTCTTCCGGCTCACCCCAGCGACCCTGGGGGATACGAGCAAGAATACTTGCCGCGCGCTCACTGTCTTCGCGCAACGCCTGGGTGTTATCGGTCGCGATATAACCCGGGGCAATGGCATTGACGTTCACACCTTTGGAAGCCCACTCATTAGACAGCGCCATGGTAATCTGGCCGATGGCTCCTTTACTGGCCGCGTAGCCGGGTACGGTAATACCGCCCTGGAAGGTCAGCAGCGATGCGGTGAAGATGATCTTGCCAGAACCCTGGGCAACCATTTCCTTACCGATTTCGCGGCTGAGGATAAACTGGGCATTCAGGTTAACTTCGATCACCTTGTCCCACAGATCATCCCCGTGCTCTGCGGCTGGCGCGCGCAGAATGGTGCCGGCATTGTTAACCAAGATATCGATCTGGGCGTGTTCGCTTTTTACCTTGTCGATAAATCCGTAAAGTGAACTGCGGTCGGAAAAGTCGCACTGGTAAGGAAAGAACTGCTGGCCTGCGGCGGCCACTTCACGACCCACCTCGGAATCATTCAGATCGAGATTGGCGGAAACGCCGATCACATCCGCACCCGCTTCCGCCAGGGCAACGGCCATGGCTTTGCCGATACCGCGGTTACATCCGGTTACCAGGGCTTTTTTTCCGGCGAGACTGAATTTTTGCAACATCGTATTACTCTCTAAGTTCTTTTTCGGTACGCAATGGACAACTCAGTCCTCTGCTCCACATGCCACTAGGGCTTTCATACCAGACGGGTTGCCGTCCATAGAGGCGAATGCGCTGCCGATATCATTCAAGTACGCGATTTTGCTGATGAATGGCACCAGGTCGATCTTGCCCTTGGCGACCATTTCGATCGCCTGCTCAAAATCCTGAGCTTCGTATACGCGCGCACCCACCAGTTCCAGTTCTCGCCAGAAGAACTTGAACAGATCCAGCTGCGGTTTCTGCGAGTGAATGGCAACCATGCAGATTCGACCGCGCACGGCGGCAATCTCGGTCATGGCATCTACCGCGGGCTGCACGCCAGAAACCTCGAAGACCACATCCGCGCCTTTTCCGCGAGTCCAGTCTTCCACCGCCGCTTTCAGGTCCTGCTCAATCGGATTTACTGCCAGCGCACCGGTTTTTTCCGCAAAAGCGCGTCGCTCGGGGCTCGGCTCGGAAATCATTACTTCGGCGCCAATCCCAAGAGCAACTTGGGCTACCAGCTGACCAATAGGACCACCGCCAAGAATTACCGCTTTTTCCCCGGCTTTCAGGCGGGCCCGGGAAATATCGTGGCAAGCCACAGCGAGCGGTTCGATTAAAGCGCCCTGCTTCAGGGACACGTTTTCCGGCAGCCTGTGCAGGGTGCGGGCTTTGACATTCCAGTAGCTCTGGAAGGCACCAATGGAGTCAATGCCCATAAACTTCAGGTTGTGACAAATATGGCTGTGGCCCTCATCACAAGCGGGGCAGCTGCCACAGTAGTCCAGCGGGCGCACAACAACCCGGTCACCAATGTCATAGCCTTTTACATTCGCGCCCACTGCATCGATGACACCAGACATCTCATGCCCCACCACTTGCGGCGGATTTACACGCTGATCCATCACACCATGGTAGATGTGCATGTCGGTTCCGCAGATTCCAACATAACCAACTTTAAGGCGCACCTCATCAGCAGCCGGCGCCTCACAGCGACCCTCGACCACTTCGAAAGATTTGTTACCAACGTACTGGGCTGCTTGAACTTGCATGGAAAATACCTATTAAGAATGCTTGACCAGATGCGGCTTCAGCAGAGTTTCATCAAAGGTCACACCGGTGCCCGCTTCGTCTGAGGCGACGGCGCGACCGTTTTCCAGCACGATGGGCCGGGTTGTGTATTCGTCAATGGGGAACGAGTGGACTTCCAGGTAGCCCGCATGTGGCTGACTCGCCATCAGCCCCACATGCAGCTCGTGCATACCATGACTGCAAACCGGGAGGTTGTGGGCATATGCCAGTTCAGCCACTTTCAGCCAGCCGGTAATACCGCCTATATTCGAGGCATCGGGCTGCAGAAAACCGAGCTTGGCCAAATCAATGGCGTAGGTGAACTCATGCACCGTATGCAGGTTCTCCCCCATCGCCAATGGAATATTGATCGCATCGGCAATACGGCCGTAGCCGAGGTAATCATCGGGAATGGTGGGTTCTTCGAACCAGGTGATATCGCAGTGATCAATCGCGCGGCCAAAACGCACTGCTTTTTCAACGGTCATCGAGTAATTGGCATCCACCATAAAGGTGGCATCAGCACCTATAAGGTTACGCACTGCCTCAACACGGGCAACATCTTCGCGGCAGTCTTCTTTACCGACCTTGATCTTCACCGCGCTAAAACCACGCGCCAGATACCCGGAAATGTTGTCCAGCAACTTGCTTTCTGAAAAGTTCAGGTCGATACCGCCGGCATAACACTTGGTGGTATTGGAAGCACCGCCGGCCACTTTCCAAAGAGGCAAACTCAGTCGCTTGCAGCGAAGATCCCACAGCGCAATATCGACCGCAGATACGGCAAAGCTCAACAGGCCGCCGCGCCCCACGTAATGCAGGTGGCTCTGAATCTCTTCCCAGATGGCAAATATCTCAGAGGCGTCACGCCCCTCCAGCAACGGCTGGATATCGTCCTGCAACAGGGAATAGATCGCCCGCCCGCCGCGCCCTCCGGTGTAGGTGTAACCAACACCTTCCAGGCCGTCGACACAGCGTACCCGGAATACCAGCAATTCGAAGTGGGTATGGTCCCCATGCTTGGCGTCCGACAGAACCTCGGCCAGAGGAACCTGGTAATACTCAACCTTGGTTGTCGAGATAGTCGCGGGCGCCAGCTGGCGCGACATCTGATCTTGCACTTCCATCAACATGGAGGAACCCCAATATCTGTTCGCTCGTTATCGTTTTGGCTCATTGTGGATTGTTAACAATTTTTTTCAATGAGTTTTTTGCCCTACCGCAACCTAACGGCATTGGGTCATTCAAGGGCTTACATTCAGTACAGAGTTACTGTTCTAATGTGGAATCAGGCCGGGAAAGATACCCGGGCAACGATTTCCCAGCCCCGCTTTGTTAACAATCTACATTTATTCAATGACGATGTAAACGTTTCAGTTCATCGTATTGCTGTGCTGTGAACTTCCCGCACAAAAAAAGCGCAATGCCAGACTATGACATTGCGCTTTATCGCCGAGCTGTCGGGGCAGCTCCTATGGTTTGTTCAGGCTATTTAGTAACTATTTTTGCTCGCTACAGCACCTGTGAGATCACCGTAACGGCGCTCGTAAAGTGATTTATGTACATCCTTGGCGGCTTTCACCATTTCTACGTAGGGAACATCTGCGACGGAGACAAACCCATTCGCATAATTTTCCCCATCGAATGCGCGCCCGGTAATAGGGGAATCCATATACTGGAACATATGCACGCCGACAAAATAGGGGTTATCGACCACGGAATTTACATAGTTCTTGAACTTTAGCCCCCGATCCTTTTGGTCGGCAGCAATCACGATGCCTGGGTGAAAGTGCCCCTGATCATCAGCACCAAAACTGAATTCACCAATAAGGCTCGGCTTGTCAATTTCGGATAGGAACTCCCACTTTGAAGGCACCAGTCCCTCTTCGTACAGGTTGTAGGAAATGATATCCACATGATTCGCGGCAGCCTTCACGATCTCTTCCGGCATCCCCCAGCTGGGAAGTCGAGACCCCAGATACAGGTGGTTGGGCATTACCGACTTCATGGCCCGGTTTATCGTACCAAAGTACTGATTTCCGTAGTCGAGAAGCAAGGATGCGTAATCCTGCCGTTGCGAATCGCTGGTAATACTGGAGTCCATGCCCTTTTCAAAGGCTTCCCAGGACGCGACCTGCTTTCCCCATGCCTTGTTCAGGGCGTCGATGGTTTGATACTTTTCCTTCAGGATTTTGGTAAAGGCAACTTTTGCTGGCGTGTCCTCGCCGCTCCGCGACAGTGCATTGATCACGATACCGTAGTGCAGTTCGTCGCTTTCCAGACGACCAAAACTCTGCTCGTTATCAAAGAAAACCCCCATACACCATGGGCTGTTTTCAATCTGCTCGGAAACAGATTGGGCAGCGACCAATGACCGCTGATAGAAGCGCGGATCATAGGGATCCGGTACTGGGTGCCAGAAATCGAAACCACTGGAAAGCGTACTGAACTCCCCGATGATATCGGCAAAGGCAACAAACGGAATCTGCTTCTGCTTGTAATAGGGCTCGGCAGCCCAGTTCCCCAAGGAAGTGAAACCCCAGTCCAGCATCCGGTCCACAGTAACCTTCTGCCACGTGTCCAGATACGACTCTGGATAAGTCTCACCGTATCGGCGCTCAAGATTTGCACTGTAGAAACTGAACGTTTCGCCCTGCTTCACGGGACCAGACTGGGTCTCGCGGCGATAGCCATAGTGATTGCCGAGGTCATCATCGTAATCCGGTAGCCAATTGAACATGTTGGCGCGCGTGTCGGAAACCAGAGTGCGGGTTTCCCAGGCCTTGCGGTCAACCCGGTTGAGCGGCTGATCATCTTCCGCCACCAGCTCATCGGCGTCACGCTTGGGAATCAGAGCGTGATCGTAGTCGTATCCTGTAATCGTCGAAGAATTGGAGAGGCGAATGATATCGATACCGGTTGAAAAATACAGGTATCCCTCCGGATCGATCAGCGACCATTTACCACCTACTTTCTGCGTGCGGAAAAAACCGGTTGCCTCGAATTTTGGACCATTCTTCCAGCCGCTGAATCTGGAACGGTCAGAGTTCGGCTTTCCGGACAAGCCAGACAGCTCTTTCTCAACAACGCCAGCCAGCTCCTCGTCGGAATGAATCTTGCCTTCGTAGTCCACCTTGGCATTCTGGCCGTATTTATCCAGTAGTCCGCTCAGAAAATTCTTGTCCATTGCGGGGTTTGCGCGCAGACGCAGGTTATCAATTGTGTATTGCCTGTCACTCAAACTACCGTCGGAGCCAAATACAATCTTGGTGATACCACTAAGGTCGAGCTGCTTTTTGCCCCAAAAAGAATGTAACTGCTGGTCATCCGAATGCCAGGTGACCGGATTGGAGCGCAGCCCTGATGAAAAATTGAATTCATTTTTTGCCGCACTGTCAGGGTCCTGTTGATCATGCCCGTCCAGCTTTGCATAGAAGGTGCTCGATTTTCCATCCGCTGCGACCACCATCCCTCGAGTGTAGCTGTCACCATTTTTATCGGTCATGGTGACATCAATCTGCAACGACTCTGTTCCGTGATTAACAGCATCAAAAGCAAAGTTGAAGTCAGAAAACTCACTCCAGTCCCAGGGGACTGAGGGCTCTATTACCAAACCGGCACTGTTATTGTCACGAAGCTTGAGCTTGACCTGAAGCGCCTGATTACCGTCCTCACCGCCTACCAGCGCTGCGCTTCCGTTATACACCTGTACAGAGTTCGGAATCCCTCCACCATCAAACCCCTCCAGAACAAGCTCTTCCGCGAGCAAACTTGAACGCGACTGGCTTCCAGCCGATTGCTCCGCGGAAGCTTGCTTGCTTTCAGTTGCTAGCTCGGAACCGCCGCAGGCAACCAGCCCACCGGTAGCCGCTGCCGCAATCGTCAAGCCCAGCAGGGAGCGAGCAATACGCTTGCCTGTATTAAACTCCAATCGCTCTGAATTCATTATTGTTCCCGATCTTATTTTTCAATTTGTATCTGTGGTTACCAGTTGGTGTAACTACCGTCCGGTTTGTACAACCGGGGCGCTTCCCAAAACTTGAAAGACTGCTCCGCCAGCATTTCCTCATGCACATCGATTCCCAGACCAGGCGCATCACCCACCGGGTAGACGCGATTGCTCTCTATTGGGCGGTTGATGAAGTATTTATCGTGGTCGGATTTATTACTGTCGTAGGGCGCGATCTCACACCAGGAGAGATTTGGCACGGCTGCACACATCTGGATCGTAGCCGCGGTACAAACGGGGCCGAGCGGATCGTGCGGCATAATGTCGATATAGTGGCTCTCCGCCATTGCCGCAACTTTCATGGCCTCGGTTAGGCCGCCGACATTACACACATCAATGCGCGCAAAATTGGTAAGGTCCTGTTCGATATACGGCATAAAATCCCATTTGCAGGCGAACTCCTCACCAATGGCAAAGGGGATATTCGTCATTTTGCGCAGCCCGTGATAAGCACCGAGCGACTGATCGCGAATCGGTTCTTCAAGAAAATCGAGCACACCCTCACCCAGCTTCTGACAGAAACTGGCGGCTTCCGCGACCGACAGGCGGTGGTGATAATCGATACCCAGGACCAATTCCTCACCCAGCTCCTGGCGAATTTCCTTAAGGCTGCCCGCTGCAGCCGCAATCGATTTGCGTACATCAAAGGTTGTGGGCTCGATCGGCGAGCCCTGCTCGCCAGTGGTCGCACGAATTACTTCCCAGCCTTGCTCCCGCAGCGCACGGAAGTCGTCCATCAGCGCCTGCCCCATCGGCTTGGTCGAAGTTACAAACAGCGGAATTTCGTTACGCTGCTTGCCACCCAGCAACTGATAAGTCGGCACATTGAGGGCTTTACCGGCAATATCCCACAATGCGATATCGATAGCAGAAATGGCTGCAGTCAGTACTCGGCCGCCTTCAAAATACTGGCTGCGATACATTTCCTGCCAGAGCGCGCCGATATTACGCGCATCACGTCCAATCAGAAATTCACGGAAGTGCTTCACGGCACCGGCTACCGCCAGTTCCCGACTAGACAAGCCGGACTCACCCCAACCGTAGATTCCCTCATCGGTCTCCACTTTCACCAGACACAGATTGCGGTGCCCCACCCAGGCCGGGTATACCTTGATATCGGTAATTTTCATCAAATAGACCTTTTACTTGAGATCGTCAGTGGGACACAGCGCCGCGCTCATGCCGTGATCAGCGGTGAGGTTGGAGCCCGTCAACGCGCCGGCATGAGGTGAGAGAAGAAATGCGGCTATGTGCCCGATTTCATCCACGGTGTTGTATTGACCATCCGCATGCATTTTGCCAAATGACATCGCCAGAGAAGGGTTATCTTCCTCCACCTTGGCAACCGCTTCCGTTTTAGTCAGCCCGGGACAAAGGCTGTTCACGCGAATACCTTTTCGGCCCAGACTCCAAGCCATGGCGCGGGTCATCGCAACGATGGCTCCCTTGGTGGCAGCATACATCTCGTAACCCGCAACACTGGCACCGGCGTGGTTAGAGGCGATATTCACAATAGCGGCCCCCGCCTGCATGCGTCTCGCCGCCGCCTGGCACAGCAGAAATACCGAGCGCTGATTGACTTCCCACAGACACTCGATTTTGTCCAGTTCAAAATCGAGAAAATCGCCTTCAATCGTGACCCCAGCGTTATTTACCAGACCGTCGATACGGCCGAAGCGTGTGACCACGGCCGCTATAAACGGCTCGATGGCAGCCGCGTCGCCCACGTTTAGTGGCATGTACGCGCTATCAAAACCACGATCCTTGAGGGTCTCTACGCGATTGCTCGCATCATTGATATCTGCCAGCACCACCGTTGCACCCGCCTCGGCACACACCTGGGCGATGCCCCAACCAATTCCCGCAGCGGCACCGGTGACAACAACCACCTTCTGTTCCAGCAAGGTTTTAGACATGAAAACTTCTCACTTAATTGAACGGTCTTTTCAGGCGCGCACCAGCGCGGCTTCAATTTCCTCAATGGATTTGTTCTTGGTCTCCGGCAGTAAAAAGTACAGCAGCACCAGACAGCCACTAATACATGCGGCATAGAACAGGAAGATTTCCGTCGCGCCCATATTGTTGAGCTGCCACGGAAAAAACTGCTGCACGAAGTAGCTGACCGTACTCACAATCAGTGCAAAGAAGGGAATCGCAATACCGCGCACGTGGGTGGGGAAAATCTCCGAAAACAGCACCCACATGACGGGGCCAATGGAGAGATTGAATGAGGCGATAAAACACATGATACCGAGCAGTACCAGAGTCGCATCGATCTGTATCGCCTCCTGAATCAGTACGGCCTCATTCGCGCGGGCCGTTGCTTCACCCAGCGCCTGATACATCGCCTGCTTAAAGGCAACATCATCAGCGAAAGCGGTTCCCACCAGCGCCTGAAGGTTGGCTACATCGAGGTTCACATTGGCCAGGGCTTGCAGGGATGCCGGGGTCAATTCATACACCGCATGGGAAAACGCCCAGCTGCACAGAAACAGACTCAGGCCACCCCACGCAAGGCCAAACAGCACCAGCGGCCGGCGACCAAGGCGATCGATCAACAGCAGCGCCAGAATGGTAAACATTACACTCACCACGCCCACAACCACGGCCTGCAGGAACGCGGCATCGGTACCAATGCCCACCTGCTCAAACACCGTAGGTGCATAGAACATGATGGCGTTGATGCCGGTAATCGGCTGCGCGATGGCGATCACCAATCCAACCCAAAACGCGGTGCGCAGGCGCGGCTTGAAGATTTCGGCCACCTGCTGGCGGAAACTGCCGGTGGGAGATGCGGCAGCACTCTCCTGGATCTCTTGAATTTGCGGCTCGATTTGCGCCTGTGGCAGCAAACGACTCATGACCTTACGAGCATCGTCCAACCGGCCCTTCATCACCAGCCAGCGCGGACTTTCCGGAATTAACAGCAGCATCATCAGCCAGACGAGCGCGGGTATGACTTCCACCCCCAGCATCCAGCGCCAGGTGTACTGATCAATACCCAGTGCCACAACCCAGGCGGCATCCGCGCTGGATGCCCGCAGAATCAGGTAGTTGGCAAAGTACGCGGCAGACAAACCGACCACTGTCGTGATCTGGTTCATGGATACCAGCTTGCCGCGCATATCCGGCGGTGCAATTTCACCGATATACATGGAAGCCAGTGAAAGCGAAGTAAACGCAAGGCCACCCAGGAATCGAGCGGCAACCAACCATTCAAAGTTAGGCGCCAACACGGACCCAATCGCGGAAAGCAGATAAAGAAAAGCGATTATCACGAGGGCCGCCTTGCGGCCATAGGCATCACAGATACGCCCTGTCACCATCAGAGCAAAAATCACCCCGAAACCGGGGGCACTCACCACGGTGCCCACCTGCAGGTCCGACAGCGTGAACTCGGCAGTAATGAAACGGACCGTGCCAGAAATCAGTGCGGCATCCAGTCCAAAAATGAAACCGCCAAACGCCACGATTGCGGCGAACTTGAATGCGGTCAGCTGGAATCCTCTCATCGGATCACCTCTCTTTATTGTTATTGGCGCTCCGACCACGGCTTGATTGCACGAGCGGACACCACTTAATGTCCGTGCATCATACAACCCCACATCCATTTTGTTAACAATTAACTATGTACAAATACTTCGCCAGCCCCGTATACTGGCCCGACACTAAAAACACACCTGACCCACGGAATTGAGCCATGTCCAGCCAGCAGTTCCACGCCGCACTGGAAACCTGCCCCCTGATTGCCATCGTCCGCGGCGTAACCCCGGACGAAATCGATATGGTTGCCCACACTCTGCTGGAGGCCGGCGTTAGAGCCATTGAGGTTCCGCTGAACTCTCCGGTAGAGCCACTCAAGAGCATCGAGCGGCTCGCCCGCATCATGGATGACTATGGTGAAACCACCATCTGTGGCGCGGGCACGGTACTCACTGTGGAGCAAGTCGACAGTGTACAAAATGCCGGCGGAAAGATCATTATTTCACCAAACTGTGATCCCGAAGTGATCTCTGCAACGCTGGAGAAAGACCTGGTTTCCGCGCCCGGATGCCTTACCCCTACGGAAGCGTTCAGCGCACTGAAAGCCGGCGCCCGGGCACTGAAGATGTTCCCTGTGGCCGACTTCCCGGCTCAATACCTGAAGTCGCTCGGCGCGGTGATCCCGAAAGAGATACTTACCCTGGCCGTGGGCGGCATCACCGCCGACAACATGGAAACCTACTGGAGAGCTGGCGCTCGCGGTTTTGGTCTGGGATCCAATATTTACTCGGCCGGCGACAACGCCAGCCAGATTGCCGACAAGGCCAGAGTAATGGTGGCCGCGGCGAACCACGCCCGCACATTAGGCTGACTGGACGCCATACAAGTTTCGATTGACTCTTCGTGACCATTTGCCCGTATTGCCATTCGGGCATCTTCTCTCACGCTTCAACGCCCCGTTCACCGGGGCGTTTTTTTATTCACAAACAGCAATGCTGCGGCGAATCAAAGTCCCAGGGCCGCGCTAATTTTGGCTGCGGACGTACGCACTTCGCTTACCAGCTCACTTTGCTCCAGTTTTTTACCCACGACCGAAGTCAAACTGGAGACCGCGAGTGCGGCAATTGTTGCACCATCCGGCTTGCCGACCAGTGCCGCACAATCGGTCACCCCATCGGTCAATTCGCTGGGGCGAACCTCAAAACCGATTTCACGGATACGGTTCAAGTTTTGCTCCAACGCGGGCCTGTCAGTGGCCTCTGCCAAATCATCGAGCACGCGCTGCCGGCGGCCACTCTCACAGTTCGCCAGCAGCAAGCGCCCGGATACGGTCTGCAGCAGCGGGAACAAGGTACCTTCATTGAAAGACAGGGAAACCGGCCCCGGGCTCGCCACCTGCAAAACCACCATCAACTGCCCCTGGTGAATCACACTCAAGTGACAGGACTGCCCCAGCCGGGCAGCCAGCGCCTCCATCTCCGGCTGAGCAGCAAATCGCAGCTGCGACACCGGTGAGAGCGTACGAGTCAGCTCCAGTAGCTTGAGCGACATCCGGTATTTGCCGGACACTTCATCGCGCAGTATGTAACCCCGCGACTCCAGGCCGACCAAAACGCGATAAATCTCACTATTGGTGCGACCGATCCCCAGCGCTATATCCGACTGCGACAGCGGAAGGGATTCCGCCGCCAAAAATTCCAGTATTTCCAGCGCCTTATCCAGCGCGGGCACCGCGTACTTACTCACTCTTTCTGCCACCGCTACTGCCATCGTTCCCCCCCGGCACCCCAAATTCATCCTCGGCTCGCCTCATGACCAGCCAATCTTTGTTGTTTCTGCAACTTCTCAGGTTGCGCAGAGATTTAAGCACAGGTTGACACTCTTCAAAACCAGTTTTTATACTTGAACAATAATTTCATATATAAAAAACATCCTGATGAGCCACCAACCGCATGCCTCCGTCCACGGGGCAGCAATTGCACTAGAGAGAAAACCATGAGCAGCTCCCACGCTCCGGTGGCTAAACCGGAACCTATTACCCTGCGCGGCATGACCTGGAACCACACCCGTGGTTTCACTCCCATGGTGGCCGCCGCCCAGCGTTTCGAAGAACTGAATCCGCATGTCACCATCGAATGGGACAAGCGCTCCCTGCAGGCCTTTGCCGACCACCCCATTGACGACCTGGCAAGCCGCTACGACCTGCTGGTCATCGATCACCCCTGGACCGGGTTCGCCGCGCGGGAAAAGGTGATCCTGCCACTGGATGAATGGCTTCCTGCCGAATTTCTGAAAGATCAGGCTGACCACGCGGTAGGTGAATCACACAACTCCTATCATTACGATGGCCAACAGTGGGCACTGGCGCTGGACGCGGCGACCCCGGTTGCGTCAATCCGCCCGGATTTGTTGCGCGAGAGAGGACTGGAAGAACCCCAGGCCTGGGAAGACTTGATGGAGCTGGCCCGCAAAGGCCTGGTAGCGGTCCCCAGCATCCCGCAAGACACCCTGATGAACTTCTACATGCTCTGCTCCGCAATGGGCGAAGATCCGTGTGTTCGCGACGACGAGGTCGTCAGCAAAGAGGTCGGGATCGAAGCGCTGGGTATGTTGAAGGCCCTCTCTGACAATCTCGATCGCCGCTGCTTCGACTGGAACCCCATCAAGGTGTACGAGGCAATGACCCTGAGCGATGATTTCGCTTACTGCCCATTTGCTTACGGCTATGCAAATTACGCACAACCGGGTTATGCACGCAAACTGCTGGAATTCCGCGATACCGTGACCGCCGGCCCCAAAGGCGAACACCTTAAAACCACCCTCGGTGGCACCGGCCTGGCAATTTCCAGCCGCAGCAAACACCCCGAAATCGCCGCGCAATTCGTCCAGTTCGCAGGAGACCCTGCGCTGCAAGCCTCCTTCTACATACAATATGGTGGTCAACCTGGACATCGTAATGCGTGGACCAGTACCGCGGCCAACAATCTGACGAACAACTACTTCGTCAACACCCTACCCACGCTTGACCGCGCGTTCCTGCGCCCTCGCTACCACGGACATATGTTCTTCCAGGACAACTCCGGTGCACCCATCCGTGAATATCTGATGAACGGCGGTGATGCTGAGGCATTACTCGCGCACCTCAACCAACTCTACGTTAAATCCCGTCAGGATTGATTTATGTTGCAACCCCTGAAAGGTGTCACCGTCCTTGAGTTCAGCCAGTACCTGGCAGGCCCCTACGCGGGCCTGCGTCTGGCAGATCTCGGCGCGCGGGTGATCAAGATTGAACGCCCCGGCAGCGGTGACGCCTGTCGGCAGCTGGCCACCAAAGACCTCACGGTCGATGGTGACAGCCTGCTGTTTCACACGATTAACCGGAATAAAGAGTCCTTCTGCGCGGATCTTAAAAACCCGGACGATCTCGCCACCGTGAAGAAGCTCATCGCCGCCGCCGATGTGATGACCCACAACTTCCGGCCCGGGGTAATGGAAAAGATTGGCCTGGATTACGAACAAGTACAGGCCATTAATCCTCAGATGATTTATGGCGAAGTCAGTGGTTACGGAAACACCGGCCCTTGGGCACATAAGCCCGGGCAGGACTTGCTGGCCCAGGCAGTATCGGGACTTGGCTGGCTGAGCGGCAACAAAGATCAGGACCCGATTCCACTGGGGCTGGCAATTGCCGACATGCTCTGCGGCACTCACCTTGCTCAGGGCATTCTTGCGGTATTGGTACGCCGCCAGAAACAGGCTACCGGTGCCAAGGTACAGGCTAGCCTGCTGGAATCAATGATCGACTTCCAGTTCGAGGGCCTTACCACCTATTTGAATAACGGCCGCCAGATGCCAACCCGCAGTGAGATTGCGAACGCCCACGCGTTCCTCGGTGCACCCTACGGTATATACCAAACACAGAACGACTGGATTGCCATCTCGATGGGTTCGCTGCCCCAGCTGGCTCAGGCACTGGAATGCCCAGCTCTCGATGTACCGAATAGCGAAGCCTTTAAACAACGCGATGCGTTAAAGGAAGCGCTGGCCGAACAGTTGCAAACCAACACCACTGAATACTGGTTGGCACGGATGCAAGCGCACGACCTGTGGGCCTCAGAGCTGCTCGATTATGACCAGTTGCTCTCACACCCGGCGTTTAACGCGGTTTCCATGTCCTTACAGGTTACCCGTAAGGCCAATAACGGAAATGGCGGCCCGGTAAAGGTGACAACCACCCGCTGTCCGATACGTATCAATGGCCAAGCGGCAACCAGCAACAAAGCGGCCCCATCCCTGGGCGCCGACACTGCCAGAATCCTGGAGGCTCTGCGATGAAACCGCTGGACGGTTTACTGGTTTTGGACTTCTCTCAGTTTCTCTCGGGCCCTTCTGCCGCATTGCGTCTGGCAGACCTGGGGGCCCGCGTGATTAAAATCGAGCGTCCGCAAGGTGGCGATGACTGCCGCAACCTCTATCTTTCCGACTGTGTACTGGAAGACGAATCGACATTGTTCCACGCCATCAATCGCGACAAGGAAAGCTTCAGTGCGGACCTCAAGAACCCCGAGCACCGCGCGGAAATTGATGCTCTGATTCGCCAAGCGGACATCCTTATCGCCAATTTCCGCCCCGGTGTTATGGCGCGGCTGGGGCTCGACTACCCATCCGTAAAGGCCATCAACCCACAGCTGATCTACGGTGAAATCACCGGCTATGGCAGTGAGGGGCCGTGGAAGAGTCGTCCGGGCCAGGACCTGTTGCTACAGGCCCTGTCTGGACTCACCTGGCTTTCCGGCAGCAGCAAAGATGGTCCCGTCGCCATGGGTGTACCCGTCGCCGACATTTTTACCGGCGCACAACTGGTGCAGGGTATTCTCGCCGCCGTGTACGGGCGGGCTGTGAGCGGAGAAGGTGCCCATGTGGAAATCAGTATGCTCGAGGCCATGATCGACTTTCAGTTCGAGCCGCTGACCATTCTCCTGCATGACCCGGTGCAAAAAATCGAACGCGCAAGTGTCAACGGCGCACATACCCTGGTCGCGGGTGCCTACGGGTTTTACCGCACCGCCGACGGATATATCGCGCTGTCCATGGGACGTGTCGCCGACCTGGCACAACTGCTGGATTGCGCTGCATTGTTGCCATACAGCGATCCGGCCTGCGCCTTCAGCGAACGCGACTCGATCAAGCAAATCCTCGCCGACCACATGCCGACACAAACCACCGCCCACTGGCTCTCCCTGCTGGAGCCTGCGGATATCTGGTGCGCCGAGGTGCTCGATTGGGACCAACTGATGAACCATGACGGCTTCAACAGTGTGGACATGCTGCAACAAATTCCACTGGATGGCGGCGGTACATTGACCACCAGCCGCTGCCCCATCCGTATTGACGACGCTATTTTGTGGGGCAGCAAACCGGCACCAAAGCTGGGGCAACACCGGAGTGCCATCCTGCAAGAAATAAAAAATAACGGAGGCGGTAATGAGTGAAGAGCATCAGTCCGACAATGTCATTCTCAATGTAGAGGAGGACGGTATCGCGCGTATCAGCCTGAACCTTGCACCGGCAAACGCATACCACGAGTCCTTTCTGAGCGATATAGGTGCTGCAATTAAAGTGGCAGAGCAGAACCCGTCCATCCGTGTTGTCATCATCGATAGTCACCTGGCGCGGTTCTTCTGCGCCGGCGCCGACATCAAGGTTTTTGCCAACAATACGGTGGAGCAAAACCTCGCATTGGTGGAGCAGGCTCGCGCCAATGCAAATGCCATTGAAAACAGCAGCGCAATTTATATCGCGCAAGTTTCCGGCCACTGCCTTGGCGGTGGCCTGGAAATTGCTATGGCCTGCGATTTTATCTTTGCCGCAGAAGGCAATTACCGGTTTGGATTGCCAGAGATCAAGTTAGGACTGATCCCCGGTAATGGCGGAACCCAACGACTGGTGCGCCGAATCGGCCGACGCGCGGCCATGGAAATCCTGCTAACCGGCGACACCTTCGGCGTACCACACGCTCAGGAACTTGGGTTGCTGGATGGTCTCTACACAGATGAAGCACTCGAAGTAGGCACTCTCAACTTTGCGAGAGAGTTAGCCAGCGGCCCTGGCTTCGCCATTGCCGCCACCAAACGTGCGGTGCGCGAGGGAAGCTCCATGCCACTGGATAATGCCCTGCGCCTGGAGGCCGAGCTCGCGGATTCGCTCTACCGCACAGAAGACGCGAAAGAAGGCCTAAGCGCATTCCTTGAGAAGCGCGTACCAAAGTTCAACCAGTAAGTAATACACAAGAAAAGATAACGCCCAAGGGAGTAGATGATGAGCGAGACCCAACAACATTATCAGTGCTATATCGATGGCGAATGGATAGATAGCGCCACAAAACTTTCTGTAGAAAACCCTGCAACGGGTGCGGTATTCGCCAGCGTCCCCGACTGTACCCTGGAGCAGGCAGATGCGGCCCTGGCGTCCTCACAGCAGGCCCTGCAGAGCTGGAAGTTGCTGCCGGCCATTGAGCGCGGCCGCCACCTTCTCCGTCTGGTTGAAGCACTCAAACCAAAGCGCGAGCACTTCGCCCGCCTACTGGTGCAGGAACAGGGTAAAACCCTGAATGAGGCCTACGGCGAATTCGACGACACACTGAACTACCTCACCTACTCTGCCGAGGCAGCACGCCGCCTCGAAGGCAACATCTTTCCGTCTGACAGCCCGAATGAACAGCTGTGGATCCAGAAAGTGCCGTTCGGTGTAACCATCGGTCTGTGTGCGTTCAACTACCCGCTGGCCCTTATCGGCCGCAAGGTGGGTCCTGCACTGGTTACCGGCAACACCATGATTATCAAGCCCCACGAGGCCACCCCAGTCACCGCGATGGAATTTGCCAAGGTCGTAGAAGAAGCCGGTATTCCAAAGGGGGTCATCAACGTCATTAGCGGATCAGGTATTACCGTGGGCGAACATCTGGTGAAAAGCCCCATCACGCAGCTGGTGAGCCTCACCGGCAGTATCCGCGCAGGCCAGGCCATCTGCCGCTCTGTGGCGGAAAACGTCACTGCCGTCTCCCTGGAACTCGGCGGCAAAGCTTCCTTCATCGTATTGGATGATGCAGACATCGATAAGGCCGTGGATGCTGTCGTTATTTCCCGCTATGCGAACTGCGGACAGGTCTGTATTTGTGCCGAGCTGGTTCTGGTCCATGAAAGTCTGGCGGAAGAATTCACCCGCAAGGTGGTGGAGAAGGTCAAACAGCTGACCGTGGGCAACCCGATGGAAAACCCCAACATGGGGCCATCTGTGACTGCTCAGGGATTGGACCGGGTGGACTCCATCGTGCAGGAAACTATCAACGCCGGCGCAACACTGGAGTGTGGCGGACAGCGCCCGGAAGGTGAAGAATTTGCCAAGGGCAACTGGTACCAGCCTACCGTATTGTCTGGTGTGAGCGCCGATATGCCAGCGGCACAGGAAGAAATTTTCGGCCCGGTACTGCCAATCGTCACTATTTCCTCCTACGAGGAAGCAGTGGAGATCACCAATCGCCGCAATGACGGCCTGAGCTGCTACCTGTGGACCAATAACTACCGCACCATTATGGATGCCATTGCACGTTTGGAAGTTGGCACCGTGTTTGTGAACAAACAGATTGTGGGTTACATCCAGGGTTACCATTCAGGCCACAAGCGCAGCGGCATCGGTGGCGAAGATGGCATCTATGGTATCGAAGGTTATCTGCAAAAACGTGCGGTGTACCTGAACTGCAATTAAGCAACGTAAAAAACGGAGGCAAATGCCTCCGTTTCTTCTTTTAAAAACAATAACAAGAGGGAATGCAATGTCTAAACATCACATCATGTTCGAGCATGAAAGCGCCAGCACCATCGAAACCGTTGATGCACCAGATTTCACAAGTCACGAAAACATGTCGGGCTGGAAGGCTCGCGCGGTCGAAGACGCGGGGATCTTCATGTTCCAGTTTGAAATTGATCCTGGCGCGGTGGAGTATCCGATTCACACCTCTGACGAGGCGTGGTTGGCCTATGTGGTCAGTGGTCATGGCACCCTGTATGCGGGCGATGCGGGAGAAAACCGGACCGAAGGTATTACTTACGGGGCCGGAGACTTCATCACGTTCAAGCCCAATACCCCGCACGGATGGGTGAACGGTGACGATAAAAGCTTAATCCTGTTAGCAAAAGTATCGCACTCAGTGTAACCATTTTTGGCGCCGCACTCTGTGCGGCGCGGCTTCACTTCAAATGCTCGCGTCTCGCTGGGCTATACATCTCGGTGGGAAAATTGTGCAACTGCCGCCGTCTCGCATTACCCCGCCAGTTCCCTCAAAAGGGTAAATCGTGCTTATCATTCTCTAAGCCCAACCTACTGCTTGCGTAGATTCAGGCGAAGCAGTGTCTTATGCGCGGTGAAATATACAGCAGATTCGTCACTATTGAATGCAAGATTGGCGGCAATACTGGGCGTGTGGACTTTCGCAAGTACCTTGCCGGATGGATCAAACAGCCAGACACCACCAGGGCCAGTCGCAAAAAGCATGCCTGAACTGTGCGCCTTTAAGCCATCCGGGAGTCCGTGCTCTAATTTACGATCCACATCGATTCTATAAAAGACACGGCGCTGTCCAACCCTTCCCTCTTCATCTACATCATAGGCATACCAGGCGGGGGCTTCCGGATCCGATGCGGCCACATACAAGGTATGCTGTTCTGGTGAAAGCGCAATGCCATTTGGGTAGCGAACCTCCCGATCGATAAGCAGCAAGTGCCCATCGGGGTGAAGCGCATAGATTCCCTGGAAGTCCAGATCTTTCTCCGGATCTTCCAATTGCTTTGGCAGGCCGTAGGGCGGGTCAGTAAAAAAGAGAATACCGCTGTTATGCAGCACACCGTCATTCGGACTATTCAAGCGTCCATGCTCGTACTTGCTGGCAAGTACCTTGAACTGTCGCTGCGGCAGAGCCAAGGGCGCATCCATTCGTGCCACCTGTCGCGAGCGGGATTGCATCAATAGCAGTTGCTTTCCCTGCGACAGAACAAGACCGTTGGAGAAGCCGCTGTCCTCGAGATAGACCGAAACCCCCTCCCCCGGCACATAACGCAGAACACGATGGGTGGGAATATCCGAAAACAGCAAGCTTCCCTTATCAAATCCCCCTGCTGCCGGGTTGGCTTCCACCCACACCGGCCCTTCTGTCCATTCGAAACCCTCCGCGAGTAATTCGACTTCGGCATTCTGGGCAAGTACATCCAGTGCCCGCGTGTCGAAGATTTCCACTTGATGAGTATTTGCCGACAAGGCATTCATCGATATTCCCAGCAGGGCGAAAATTACGCCCTGCATGGAATAAGCTCGATTACTGAGCATCCGCCGAGGCCTCCAGCATCTCGCCAAAACGACGCTGGTAGAGTTTGCTATTTACTTCAGCAGCGGCATCTACCAGAGGCTGGTACGGGATATCCGTCACACTGACAAAACCAATATTGTAGTTCTCCCCATCGTAGGCACGTCCGGTTAGAGGCGAATCAATATATTGGAACCAGTGCGCACCCACGAGGTAGGGGTTGTCGATAACACTGTTCATATACTCCGCGTATTTCTTGCCGCGATCCGCCTGGGAGCTGGCAAGAATCAAGCCGGGATTCACTAACCCGGAGTCCAGCGCGCCGTTATGGAACTCGCCAATGATACTGGGGCGATCGAGCTCCGCGAGGAACTGCCAGGACTTTTCGCTCACGCCTTCCTTGTAGTAGTTGTAACTCACCACATCCGCATACTTTGCGGCAGCGCGACGTACTTCCGGTGTCATCCCCCAGCTCGCGAAACGCGCCCCCATGTAGAGATGATTGGGCATATAGTGCTTAACGGCATCGCGCACGACCTTAAAGTAGCGATCGACATAGTGTTCGAGCATTATAGAGAAATCAGCCACCATCGCATCGCTAAATTCTGTCAGTTCCACACCTTCTGCGAGCGCATCCCACGAGGCGATTTCAGTTCCCCAGCTGAGATTGAGTTTAGCGATTTCGCCATACTTCTTCCGCATCAAATCTACAAACTGGGCTTTGCTGGGGCTTTCCTCGGCGGGTCGGGTCAATGTATTGATCACGACTCCATATTGGGACGCAATGGAGCCTTCTTGCCCCCAGCTCTTTTCGTTATCGACAAATACACCGGCGCACCAAGGATTACCCTGTACCTCATCGGCGATTTGCTGCGCGGTAATATCCGCCCGCTTTACAAACTCCGGATCAAACGGATCGGGCAGCGGACTCCAGTAGTCATTCCCACTACTGACGGTTTTAAAGTCACCAATGATCCAGCCATTGGCGAAATAGGGAATGCGATCCATATGGTAGTAACCGGGATCAACCCAGTTACCAAATGAGGTGAAGCCCCAGGTAAGCATGCGGTCCACAGTCGTCTCGCGCCATGCGGCCATCAGTTCCGTGTTGTCATCAAGGCCGTACTTACGCTGTAGGTTGGCGCGATAAAAACTGAATGTTTCTCCACGCTCGACAGCCCCGGTATGGACTTCACGGCGATAGCCGAAGTTGTCTCCCAGCGGTCCTTCGTAGGACGGCAGCCAGTTAAACATCTCCGCACGCAAGGGAGAGCTCACATACCGCGTGGCAACGGCAGACAGTGGTACCCGGTTCAAGCCAGCTGAATCTTCCGGGGTCAGGTCATGTTCTTTACGTTGTGGAACCACATTCGCGTCAACATCGTAGCCGGTAATGGTGGAAGTATTGGCCAATCGGACATTGGCAATACCGGAGGAAAAGAACAGATACCCTTCCGGATCCACCAGGGCCCATTTCCCACCGACTTTTTCTGTGCGGAAGTATCCAGTCCCCTCCAGTTGAGGACCATCCGCCCAACCGCCAAATTGCGAACGTCCGGGCAATGGAGTATCCCGTAGCTGCGACTGCTCTTCGGATGCGATTTCACGTAGCTGATCGACACTACCGACTTTATTGACGAAGTCTCGCTTCGCGTTCTGGCCATATTTATCCACAAGGCCTTTCAGGTAGTTCTCGTCCAGAGATTTGGGCTGGATTAGGCGAACGTTATCGATCACCAGCGTCTTGTCCTCCAGCACGCCAGCAACGGAAAACTTGACGCTTTCCACCGCACTGAGATCCAGCTGTTTATCGCCCCAGCGCCAGATGATGTCCTGATACTCCGTATTCCAACTGGGAGGATTTCCCCGCATGCCGGTCTCTACCGTCAGGTCAGGACCCTTGAGTTCCATGAAATAGGTACCGGTAGAGTGTTCGGCAATCTGGACATTCCGGTTGTGTGTCTTGCCAGACGCGTCCGTGGCAGTGACATACAGATGGACGGATGATGATTGCGGGTTTGCAATGTCCAGCGCGAATGCAAAGTTACCTAGCTCACTCCAGTTCCAGGGAGTCTCCGGGGCAATCGTAAATCCGGCATCTTTGTGTGTCTTTGAATTCAGGATGAACTTTAGCGCCGATCCGTCGCCCAAGTTCACCAATTCAGCCTTGGCATTCTCAAGCTGAAACGCTGCAGGTATCTGGCCGCTTTCAAAGTTCCACAGAAGGGTTTCGCTTTCTTTCTGTGCATCGCCCTGGTTTCCACAAGCACCCAGCAATACCGTAACTGATGCCAGAGATAAGGACGCTAGCATATTTTTATTTATCACTATTCAAATACTCCGTTAATGTTCAGCAATCAGTAATTCATGACTGGATTTTTGGTATTGGCTACATCGTTGATCGGTAATTCAACCTGTTCAATCTTGCCAACAAGAAACAGATACGAACTCATGCCGATCAATGCGATTACGCCGATCAAAAATAGCGCGGGCCGAAAGTCTCCTTCCTGCACCAGAAAACCTATCGCTACCGGTATTACAACCGCAGAAAGACCACCTATGAAGTTAAAGCAACCTCCGACAAGACCGACCATGCGCTTAGGTGCAAGCAGGGATACGAACACCCAGCTAATCGATGCCAAACCGTTGCCAAAAAACGATAGTGAAAGGAAAAAGGTTACCCAGGCGGGGTGGTCAACAAAGTTGGCGCCTATTACAGAGCCGGACAACAATAGTCCGGCTATAACGGGTACCTTTCTGGCAACTTCGTTGGATAAGCCGCGTCTCACCATCCAGTCGGACAGAAAGCCTGAAAGTAATACACCGCAGAATGCTGCCAGAAAAGGTATCGAGGCAATGAAGCCGGTTTTTAGCTCGCCCAGTCCGCGATACTCGGCCAAATAGGTTGGAAACCAGGTAAGAAAGAAGATTAGTGTGCTACCGAGGCAAAATTGGCCGATATAGATGCCCCACAGTTTACGGCTGCAAAAGGCCAAGCGAATATTTTGCCAGGTCACTGAGGTCGTAGAACCCCCGTTTGTCGAGGATTCACTATCCTCAACTGGAGCAACCGCCCTCACCTCGTTCGAAGGCTCACGATACAGACAATACCAGACGGCCGCCCAAACAATGCCAATTACCCCGGAAACCACAAACAAACCGCGCCAGCCTAACCACTCCTGAATAACCGCGAGGACTGGCATTAGAAAAGCCAGCCCAATAAATTGTCCGGACGTATAAACAGCAATAGCCCCCGCCCGATCCTGCGCATTGAACCATTGGGTAACAATCTTGTTGTTCGCAGGATAGGACGGCGCTTCAAACAGGCCTATGGCCATTCGGCAACCGACCAACGCCGCCAGGGAACTGACAAGCCCCTGCAGGATTGTCGCCAGCGACCAGGCGACTAGGATAAACGGATAGAGAATCCGCACCTTCACCACATCCACGATCATTCCACCTGGAATCTGCATGATGGAATAGGTCCAGGCGAACGCGGAAAAGATAATTCCCATCTGTACCGGGGTAAGGCTCAAGTCCTGTGAAATTGCATTGGCCGCGACCGAAATATTGGTGCGGTCCATATAATTGATCACCACACTGATAAAGATCAGCGCCAATACACTGAAACGCCCGTTGGTCGGCATAGGATTATTCTCTCGCGTGCCCCAAATTTACATCTCGATTCCAAGATCGCACTAAATAAGTACCTACATTGTTAACAATCGACAATGATCCTGCAACCACTATTCGATTCCGAAGTAACCAGCCTCAAACACATACCGTGAAGCCTGAACTCTGGTCTACAACCAGTGGGAATTGGCGCCAAAACAAAGAATCAAGCATGGTGTCAGAGGCATATTCATCACAAAAACGTATCTTCGCCCGCTCCTCGGTTGCCATTGTCAACAATTAACATTAGGCTCCGACAGCCAAATAAAAATAATACCCTCCGCAAGCCGGAGGCAATGGAGCCTAGTGATGAAACTTTCCTTCTGTGCGTTAGCAGCGCTTGTCTGTGCCTCAAACCTTCACGCCGCCGACTGGGACGGGATTCCGGTACCCGCCGACCCCGGAGCGGGCAACACCTGGGAATTACAGTCGCTTTCTGACGACTTCAATTACAGCGCCCCGGCGGTGGGCAAGAGCAGTACTTTTTTTGAACGTTGGAGCGAGGGGTTCATCAATCCCTGGCTTGGACCGGACCTGACCGAGTTTTACGCACCAAACTCGTCCGTCGAAGGCGGCAACCTGGTGATCAAGGCGAGCCGCAAGCCGGGCACCAACAAAATCTATACCGGTGCGATCCACTCCAAAGAGAGCCTGACCTACCCGCTATACATGGAAGCACGGGTAAAAATTACTAACCTGACGCTTGCCAATGCTTTCTGGTTGCTGAGTGCTGATTCCACACAGGAAATCGACACGCTTGAGACATACGGCAGCGACCGTCCCAGCGAGGCCTGGTTTGACCAGCGCATCCACCTCAGCCACCACGTATTCATCCGCGATCCGTTTCAGGATTACCAGCCCAAAGATGCTGGCACCTGGTATGCCACAGAAGATGGCAGCAGCTGGCGCGATGACTTTGTTCGTGTAGGCACCTACTGGAAAGATCCCTGGACACTGGAATACTACGTCAATGGAAAACTCGCCCGAGTAACTTCCGGCGTCGCGATGATCGACCCCAACGGCTACACCGGAGGTGCCGGCCTTAACAAACCCATGCAGGCTATTTTTGATGCGGAACATCAAGGCTGGCGCGATACGCAGGGCACAGAGCCACCGACAGATGCTGAACTGGCAGATCCGACGCGCAACAAATTCCTGGTCGACTGGGTGCGCTTTTACAAACCTGTTCCGGATACGGGCAATGGTTCGGGTAATGCCATTGTCAAAGAGATGGCCAGTTTTTCCACAACCGGTAAAGACGGTACTGCAGTCGGCGGCGATAGCGTAATCGGCTTCAATCCAAACGGAGACAACATCAATTACAACACCCTCGGGGATTGGGGTGATTACACTGTCAACTTTCCCGAATCTGGAAACTACCAGGTTGAATTGGTCGCAGCATCACCGGAGTCCAGTGGGCTTGGCGCTGACATTAGCGTCGACAGCAGCTATGTAGGCACCGTTTCGATCAGCAGTACTGGCGGCTGGGAGCAATACAGCAGCTTTTCTCTCGCTAACCCCATCTACATCGCCACGCCAGGTGATCACACCATCCGGGTCCAAAGCTCAGGAGGTAGTGCCTGGCAGTGGAACGGTGACGAAATCCGTTTTACCAAGGTTGAGGATGGCGGCTCACCGCCTCCAGGCTCTGGATCGAGTATCACCGTAGAAGCGGAAAGCTTCGACGCCGTGGGCGGTACCTTCGCCGATGGCCAGCCACAAGCTATCAGTGTCTACAGCATAAATGGCGCTACGGCGATCAACTACGTCAACAAAGGCGACTTCGCAGACTATTCCATCTCCGTTGCCCAAGCGGGCACTTACGACATTACCTATTACATCGGCACCGGCGTAGCCGGTGGCCAAGTCGATTTCCTGTTATTCGAGGGTGGAAGCTGGGTCAACAAAACACAAAAGGCCGTTCCAAATGTGGGCTGGGACAACTTTCAGCCTCTCGCGGGCGGTTCGGTTTACCTGAGCGCGGGTACCCATCAGCTACGCCTGTACGGCGGAGGCACAAACGATTGGCAATGGAATCTGGACAGATTAGTCCTCACAGCCAATTAATGAGCCCACAAAAATAACCGTCGCCCCCGGCATGGGGGCAAAAGGAACAACGCCATGAAAACCACTGCTATCGCAATGACCGCCATCGCCCTGTCATCAACTGTACTTGCCGCAGATTGGGACGGAATCCCTGTACCCGCCGACCCCGGAGAAGGTAATACCTGGGAACTCCAATCACTGTCGGATGATTTCAACTACGACGCAGCCGCTTTTGGTAAGAGTGAAGCTTTCTTTGAACGCTGGAGTGAAGGCTTTATCAACCCGTGGCTGGGCCCCGACCTGACCGAATTTTACGGACCAAACTCGTCGGTCGAAAATGGCAATCTGATTATCAAGGCGAGCCGCAAGCCGGGCACGGAAAAAATCCATACTGGCGCGATTCACTCAAAAGAGAGCCTGATTTATCCGCTGTACATGGAAGCCAGCGTGAAAATCACCAACCTCACTCTGGCCAATGCCTTCTGGCTTTTGAGCGCCGACTCCACCCAGGAAATCGATATCCTCGAAACCTACGGCAGTGACCGTCCATCGGAAGTCTGGTTCGACCAGCGTATCCATCTGAGCCACCACGTCTTTATCCGCGATCCTTTCCAGGACTATCAGCCGAAGGATCCTAGTACCTGGTATGCGAAACCCGACGGCGGCAGCTGGCGAGAAGACTATGTGCGCGTAGGTACCTACTGGAAAGACCCGTGGACGCTGGAGTATTACGTTAACGGTGAACTGGTACGTGTCTCCTCTGGTGCTGATGTAATCGACCCTTACGGATTTACCAATGGCACTGGCCTAAACAAGCCGATGCAGGCCATTTTTGATGCAGAACACCAGGGCTGGCGTGATACGCAGGGAACACTACCGCCGTCTGACGAAGAGTTGGCTGATCCTGCGCGCAATAAATTCCAGGTTGAATGGGTACGCTTTTACAAACCGGTTCCCGAAGCCAGCAACTGCGGGCCCGATGATACTGCTCCCGGAAATAGCGGTATTGAAGTTACGATCGAAATGTCCGAATTCACCTCAACGGGCAAGGATGGCGCACCGGTTGCCTGGGACGCGGTACACGGATTCAACGCGAATGGCGAAAATATTAACTACAACACCCTGGGAGACTGGGCGGAATATCAGGTGGAATTTCCGCGCGCAGGCTACTACTGGGTAACACTGGCCGCCGCCACGCCTACCCCATCGGGGACTGCCGCAGACGTACAGCTGGATGGCACCTATGAGGGCACTATCACCGTTACTAACACCGGCGGATGGGAGAAGTATCGGGATTTTGAGCTGGAAAACCCGATCTATATTGCCAATACCGGCACTCACACACTGCGGGTACAAAGCTCCGGCGGCGCGGCTTGGCAGTGGAATGGTGATGAGGTTCGGTTCTCCCGCAACAAAGGGCAGTCTCTACATCGCAATACCGAAAGTGAAAAGCCGAGAAATGGTGATGTAGATCGTTGCCAACGGCCGGACTAAAAAATCTACGCTCAAAGAGAAAAGGCTGGAAACCCCAAAAAAATAGATAACGAAATGTAGTTTGGAGAATATTTTTTATGACGCGCCTGATTTTTTCTGAGCGGCTCGCGATACTGATTCTGGCTGGCACCCTAAGTGCCTGCGGCGGAGGAGGTAGCGGTAGTGACAACGAGAACCAACCACCAGACAATGGATCTATTCAAGAAGATACTCGCCCGGATACATTCTCCTTTACCGCGGTGAACGATGCAGAATTGAACACCGAGTACACTTCTTCCGCCATTACCGTTTCCGGGATCAATGCCGCGGCCAATATCAGCATCAGCGGTGGTGAGTACTCGGTAAATAACGGCGCCTTTAGCGATAGTACGGCAACGGTTGAAGATGGAGATAGTGTGGTGGTCCGCATTAGCACCGGATCCCAATACGGCACAGCGGTTACTGCGTCTCTTACCATTGGTGGGATAAGCGCCGACTTCACCGTAACAACCAAAGCAGAGCTCCTACCGGAGCCAGAGCCGCCGACAAGCGATTCTGTTAGGGTCGATTTCAACCTGAATATGCGCCATACCGTGGGCGGGGAATGCGAGTTCGACCGTCGCAAGTTCATAACCGTGCACGCGTCGAATACGGAGAATGACTGGATCGGCGGTAATGCGCAGAGTGCCGGGGCACCCAATGAAGATCCCGACCTGATGACCAACTTCCTGGATGGCTATGATGTCTATTTGGGACGGGATACCGGTGGCATGAAATGGCAACTGAGCCAGCTACCCGAGGACGGCGCGCGCCCTGGCTTTATCGACGAAGCAGCCGCGGCCAGTCAAGGTGGTGGTATGCGCTGGAATTACACCGAAGGTACTTCCGATAGTGCACAGCTTGCGCGACAGCACGAACACCGGGCGACGGATATGATTGTCGGCGGTCAGCAGCACCCCTACTGGCCCAACGGCGACGATACCGGCATGGGCTGGTCCTTCTCGACCACCGATACCGAGGAAGAGCCCTTCGGCACAGCAGTTGGCCATTATATGGCGAACTTCCTCTACGAGTATTTCAATCGGGGTGAAGGCGATGCCTACGGTCAGCCGAAACCCTTATTTCTCGAGGTAATGAACGAACCACTCTATGATCTGGTGGACTACCCGAAAACGAAAGACGAAGGTACCACGCCGGAAGATGTCTTCAAATTTCACAATGCCGTAGCCAATGAGGTAAGAGCCTATCGCGACGCCTGGGATCAGCCTTCCCACGACGATGTATTGATCGGCGGTTACACCGTGGCCTTCCCGGACTTTGACAAGGACAATTTCAATCGCTGGCAAGAGCGCGACAAACTGTTTATCGACATCGCCGGCGAAAATATGGATTTCCTGTCGATACATTTTTACGACTTTCCCGCAATTAGCGGAACACGACAGTTGCGTCGCGGCAGCAATGTGGAGGCCACATTCGATATGCTTGAGCAGTACAGCCTCATGGCCACCGGCGCGCGCATGCCTTTTCTGGTCTCCGAGATCGGAGCCACCGTGCACAGCATGATGAATGATCCCTGGTCTCCCGAGCGCGACGGCTACAAACTGCGCGCGCTCAACGGTCTGACCATGAACATGCTGGAGCGGCCGGATCAGATCCTCAAATCCATTCCGTTTGTGACCATCAAGGCCGAGTGGGGCCGCCAATCGGAAACTGTACCCTACTCTAACCGACTGATGCGCCAGAAGAAGGAGGCCAGTGGCGAGACTGGAGACGAGTGGGTGTATACCGAGTTCGTAAAGTTCTACCAGCTCTGGTCTGAAGTCAAAGGCACCCGCGTAGACAGCTGGGCCAGCGACCTCGACGTGCAAACCAATGCGTATGTAGACGGCAATACCGCATACCTGATCCTGAACAATTTGGAGGAAGAGGCGTCCACGCTGGATCTCTCTGTCCTAGGGGTAGCGGGCAACACTCTGCAGAGCGTGAATATCAAGGAGTTGCACTACGGCAATGACGGCAAACCGGTACTGGATGAAACCGAGTCCGCCGAAATGCCACAGGAGTTTGCCCTGAAGTCGCAAGCTACCGCGGTATTGAAGCTGACATTCGCGGACAGTATTGCGATCGCCAGCGACAGTATGGAAACCAAGTACTACGCGGATAAGTACATGCAGCCCATCACCGCCGGCTCAAAGCTGCAGTTTGCAATCAACGATGTGACTGTCGGCGAAAACGGTGAAGCAGTGCTGCGCCTGGGGATAGGCCGCGACCATGGTAAATCCCTGACACCGACGGTGACCATCAATGGAAATGCCGTCAGCGCACCAGAGGACTATCAGGGCTACGACCAGTACTATAACGGTAAGGGGCGCCCCCAATACTTTGGTGTCATTGAGATTCCAGTGGATATCGCCTACCTGCGCCAGGACAATGCGATCGAGATCGTATTTGATGATGATGGCGGTTTCCTGAGCACTGCAACCATGCAGGTATTCAACACCACGGCGCCACTGTCACGCGGTGCGCGCGAGTAGCTTGACTGTCGCGCTGGTTACGAACCACGCGATATAAATTCACTGGATTATCTTCACAATGCCGGCGGAATTTTCCGCCGGCGCATTTCCCACTTCTCTCCTCTTGCGTTCCCCATAAATAAGTGGCGCCAGTTCTCATCGCAGAAAATGTTCTGAACAAAAACGCGCCAACGCACCGAAGCACCATTGTCAACTGTTAACAATATGTTATTAAATCTGATTGACGGCAGACATAACGCTAATAGTGCCGCACACCCAAATCAGCACAACCATGCTGCACCCAGCGGCCACTGCCGTCGATCTGGGGCCGCCCAAGAACCTTCGCCAATCAGACGTATCAGCGAAATGCCAGAGCGGTTCAAAAAATAATAACGACACCAGCTGTACCGTGTCTCAATCTCGGAGCAAGCGATGAAACTCCCCTACCCCAGGCGCCCACTGGTGCTGGCACAGTCTGTGCTGGCCGCTGGTATCGCCTTCAGTACTGCAGCAACCGCTGCGGACTATCGAATTGAAGCTGAAAACTTCACCACCGTCGGCGGTACCTACGCCGATGGTCAGCCTCAAAAAATCAGTGTGTATAACGTCAATGGCGTTACTGCAATTAACTACGTGAACCGTGGCGACTACGCTGAGTACACCCTGCAGGTTGCCGAAGCAGGTACCTATAACCTGCAATATCTGATCGGCACCAGTATGACTTCGGGTGCGGAAATCGACTTCCAGATCGGCAGTGGTTCCAGCTGGACGTCGCTGGTCAAGAAAAGTGTTCCGATGGGGCACTGGGACAATTTCCAGCCCCTCAATGCCGGCGATGTATCGCTTCCCGCGGGGACCATCAACCTTCGCGTAGTCGGTTCCGGTAGCAATGACTGGCAGTGGAACCTCGACGCGCTGGAGCTCACCAAGATCACTAGCGGCGGTAGTAGCTCAAGTAGTGGCGGTAGCAGTTCGAGCGGCGGTGGCAGTACCGAGTTCACAGTAGAAGCAGAGAGCTTTACCCAGGTGGGCGGCACCTATGCTGACGGACAGCCGCAGAAAATCAGTGTGTACACTGTCAACGGCGCCACGGCGATTAACTACGTCAACAAGGGAGACTACGCGCAGTACAGTGTTTCTGTACCGCAGGCGGGTAATTACGATCTGACCTATTTTGCGGGTACTGCCATCAACGGTGGCCGCATCGACTTTCAGCACAACATTGGCGGTAGCTGGCAGACGTTGACGCAAACCAGTGTACCGAATATTGGTTGGGACAACTTTCAGCCGCTGGCCGGCGGCAGTGTTTACCTGCCCTCGGGGACGCAACAGATCCGCGTCTACGGCGGCGGCACCAACGACTGGCAGTGGAACCTGGATCGCATGGAGTTTAGTTACACGGGCGCCTCTTCGAGCTCGGGAGGAACTTCATCCAGTTCTTCGAGTTCCAGCTCCTCCTCTAGCTCCTCCTCTAGCTCATCTTCCAGCTCAAGCAGCTCCTCCAGCTCGGGGGGCTCGTCAAGCTCCAGCTCCTCCAGCTCCAGTAGTGGTTCGTCATCAAGTTCGGGCAGCTCAAGCTCCGGTGGTAGCTCACCCGGAAATGGTGCCCCGGTATCGGGCACGTTCACCCTGCAGGCAGAGAGCGCGCACACCATCGGTGGCGAGATCGACACCTACGTTGTCAATGGCAGTACTGCGGTCAATTATTTCAATAGTGGCGACTATCTGGAGTACAACCTCTCACTGGATACGTCCGGTCTGTACCGGCCGAAGTTCTTCGTCGGCACCGGCAATCCCTCCGGCGTTCAGGTGGGCCTGATGGCCACTGACCACGAAGATGAGCTAGTCATCAAGAACACCACCGACGTACAGAGTCAGGGGGACTGGGATACCTTCTATCTGCTCAACGCTTCGAGCGATATCAACCTGTTCGCCGGTGATCTCACCATCCGCATCTACGGGGCCGGCACGCAGGACTTCCAGTTCAATATCGACTACGCGACCTTCGAGCGCATTGGCGATGCGGACCTGAGCCTGGATGGCGACGGCGATGGCGTTCCGGATGTCAACGATCAGTGCCCCAGTACCGACCCAGCAGAAACAGCGAACAGCGTCGGTTGTGCTCCATCCCAACTGGACAGCGATAACGACGGGATCACCGACAACCTGGATCAGTGCGCAGCGACCAATCCCGGAGAATTCGTGAATGCAGTGGGCTGTGCCAGCCCTGGTGGCGACGACGATGACTTTGACGGAGTGCTGAACAGCGTCGACCAGTGCGCAAACACACCGTTCGGACAAAATGTTGACCCGTCAGGCTGCACAGGCTTCGCCGATAGCGACAGCGATGGTGTTGCAAACAGTGCAGATAACTGTCCTTCCACACCTGCCAGCGAGTTCGCAAACGAAGCCGGCTGTTCCGCGTCACAGGTGGGTAACACCCATAGCGCGAGCGTCACTGTAAACGCCAATATAAAACACAGTGTCAACGGCGTGTCTGACTTTGGCCGCAAACGGCATATGACCGCGCACACCACCATTTACGAGAACGACTGGAACGGCCATGCCGACAAACTGAATTATCTCGTGAATACACTGGATGTGATTGGCGGCCGAGACAATGGCAGCGCTACCTGGAAGTTCCAGGACACCAAGGAAGACCCCAATAAGGCCAACTGGCCAGACCTGGACTACATGGTGACACGCGGGCAGGAACTCCGCGAGGCACACGAGAGCAATGCTTTCTACCAACGTTTCCCTGCAGACAAAATGGAAATGATTGCGGGTACCAACCCTCACCCGACCTATCCAACGCTAAGCTGGAACCCTAACGGGCAGACCTGGCACAACTGGCAGCCCATGGATATTCAGACATCGGCAACCTGGGTTGGCCAGTACATGCAGCACTACTTTGCCAACACCAGCAATGGACACGTGGGCGAGCCAATGCCGAAGTACTGGGAAGTGATCAACGAGCCAGACATGTTGATGAAAACCGGGGCCTTTATGGTTACCAACCAAGAAACACTCTGGGAATACCATAATCTGGTGGCACAGGAGATCCGCTCAAAACTCGGCAACGAAGCCCCGATGATTGGCGGCATGACCTGGGGTCTGCATGACTTCTACAAACGCGACGGACTATCGCGAGTTTCTGACAATCACTACGACCAGTGGATCAGCTCCGAAGACCCAGTTGTCGAGGCGGAAGCGGAAGCCTTCTTCCAGAATGCACTGACCACAACCGTCGACGATACACGCAATGAAAACTGGTACCAATGGGATGTAATGTGGCGCGGTTTCATGGACGCAGCAGGCCACAACATGGACTTCTATGCCGTCCACGCCTATGACTGGCCGGGAGCGACCGACGACACCAAAGCTACGTTGCGCCGCAATGGACACCTGCCGGCGATGCTCGACATGATGGAGTGGTATGACGTCCACAAGAATGGCTTTGCCAATCGCAAACCCATCGTGTTATCGGAGTATGGCTCTGTTCAGGGCGCCTGGACCAACCAGCCACATCAGGAACGTTACGATATCGAAAACCTGAAGTCGTTTAATGGCCTGTTGCTCCAGATACTGGACAGACCAGACTACGTCATCAAGTCAATGCCGTTTACTCCCGCGAAGCCACTGTGGGGTTATCTGCCAGGTGGCTGTGGCTATAAAGAGGTCCGCGACTGTACCACCCGCTACCACTACGCAATGCTGATTGAGCCTCAGCTCAATCAGGGTAACTGGCAGTGGTCTTCCTATATCCGATTCTTCGAGCTGTGGGCGGATGTGGATGGCACTCGCGTAGATACCGTATCCAGCGACCCTGATGTACAGGTTCAATCCTACGTAGATGGCACCGACCTGTTCGTGGTGATCAATAATCTGGAGACCATCGATACAACCATTAACCTGAATGTGGCAGGTATGAACAATGCCCAGCTACAGAATGTGGAAATGCGGAAGTTGCACTATCCGCACGACACAGAAGTTGAGCTAGACCGGCAGCATAAGAAGGTTATGCCCAGTTCCCTTACCCTGGAGGCGAATGCCACGGTGGTGTTGCGGTACTCAATGACCAACAATATTGCGGTCAACCAATTGATGAACGAACGCAAGTTCTTTGGGGAAAGTGTCAGTGGCGGTAGCCTGCCGCACCGGGTCTCGATTACCGGGGGGCCAAGAACTTTGCATATCAATAATGTGAATGTACCGGCTGGTTACGCGGAAGCGCAGTTGCGCCTTACGGTCTCTCTATTCCCGGGAGAGGACGATGTACCAGCAGGAAACCTTTCCATAGACAGTCTTACCGTCAATGGCGAAGCGGTACCAACGCCGATTGACTGGCGGGGGCGTAGGAAGAACAGTGCAGAGCGAGTATTCACTACGCTGGAGATTCCAGTACCAGTGGACAAGCTACAAACCAACAACACCATATCTGTCGATTTCCGCCACAATGGCGAGTTGACCGTCGCCAATCTGGTGATCAAGGACTACAGCAGCACACCGGTACGCAATTAAGTAGCCTGGCCTTTTAAATCACCAAAAGAAAAACCCCGCCCTGAGAACAGGGTGGGGTTTTTCAATGAGAGAATATTTCAGAGGACTAGCCCAGTGAGCCGAGCATTCCAGTATAGGTTACTCGGTATCCACGCCCTTACCGGTAGCGGCCCAGTATATACCTCCGTATAGATGTGACTTAAACATATCATCACTATAAGAGGCCGCAATATGGCCAAGCCCCGTATAAAAGGCTCGCCCACCATCGTAATGCTGATACCAGGCCAGCGGATGAAATTCCCCCATGCCACTAGACTTTACTTCGCCCCAATCCGCTTCCGCGTTATAGGTTGTTTCATCCACCGATAGGATATAGTTCAGGCGATCACAGTGCTCAGCGCTGTATCCGTAATACTCTTCCGTCCATAAAAATCGTGACGGCATAGTTTCGGTGCCGGGGAACCCTTTCTCGAGCAAATCCACCTTCGCAGACTGAATCTCGGGATGGATTAAAAACGTCCTGCCAACCAGCCCGCGATACCAAGACCAATCGTGTTCAGTATCGGCAGCAGAGTGAACCCCCACATAGCCTTTACCTTGCCGGATGAATTTCTGGAACGCATCCTGCTGCTGTTCATTCAGCACATCACCGGTGGTCAACAGAAAAACGACCACATCGAATTGGCTCAGGTTGGACTCTTCGAAGACATCTGCCGTATTCGAATGCACCACCTCAAAGTTATGTAGTTTAGACAGCGCGTTTACGGCCGACACGCCCGCCGGAATACTGTCGTGCTGCCAGCCCTCAGTTTTGGTAAAGACAAGCGCCTTAAACTGACTGGCGGATATCGGCCCAGCCAGGGTCATTAACGCGAGCAGTGAGAACGTCGATTTCATGATACCCAATTTACGCATCTTGCAGTCTCCTTAGATAAGCCCCCGCTTCATCTGCTGGTCCGCATAGTCGACAGCGCGTGCCGTAAACGCCATAAAAGTGATCGATGGGTTCACGCAGGATACGGAAGCAAAAGCCGCACCATCCGTGACAAACAGGTTCTTCACATCGTGACACTGATTCCACTTGTTCAGGTACGAAGTCTCTACCTCAAGTCCCATACAAGCTCCGCCCATTTCATGAATCGCCCCTCCAGGTGGCGCTTCGCCCTCAAACGGACGGATGTTCTTGAGCCCTGCCGCTTGTAACATTTCTGCAGCGGTCTCACTCATATCCTTGACCATTGCACTTTCATTTTCGCCATAGGTAACATCGGTCACCAGCAATGGCATGCCCCATTTGTCTTTCTTTGTCGGGTGCAGGTACACACGATTTTCGTACCTGGGAAGGCTCTCGCCGAAACCCCACATGGTGAAGTACCAGTTGCCCGGCTGGCTCACCTTCTCCTTGAACGCTTTGCCAATGCCCTTCCCCGACTTGGCCCAGTGCCATCCCGCACGGCTTGCGCCACACTGGAAGCCATAGCCGCGCTCAAACTTACCGTGTTTTTTACCGATATTACGGAACCGAGGAATATACACTCCACCTGGACGACGCCCCTTGTAGTAATCCTCAAGATACCCCGGCACCATCCCGGAAGCACCACCACCACCGCAGTGATCCATGATATAGCGACCGAGTACATCAAAACGGTTACCGATACCTTCTGGAAAGGTTTCTGACTTAGAGTTAAGCAGAATCTGTACCGAGGCGAGTGTAGAAGCGCACATGAAAACTGTTCTTGCAAAGACTTGTTTTCGTTCGCCACTGCGCATATCCACATAGGCTACCCCGGTGGCCCGGCCGCTGGCCTTGTCGTAGAGCACCTCCTGCACCTGGCCATCTGCCACCAGCGTCAGATTGCCGGTGCGCTCTGCCGCCGGCAGTGCAGCGGAGTTGGATGAATAGTAGGCACCGAACGAACAGCCCCGTGGGCACTCACTGCGCGCCTGGCACTGTACTCTCCCCAACTCCAGATGTTGTTTTTGTGGCTGCGTAAGATGCGCTACCCGCGCGGGTATAAAGTGACGATCAGGAAAGGTCTGCTCGATTTTCTTTTTCATATCCCGCTCTACCACATTGAGTGGCAGAGCTGGAAGAAACTTGCCATCCGGAAGTACATCCAGCCCTTCATAACTGCCGGAAATGCCGACAAACGGCTCCACCCGGTCGTACCAGGGGGCGATATCCTCATACCGCACCGGCCAGTCGATTCCGTTACCATCCAGCTTGTTGGACTGAAAATCCAGCTTACTCCAGCGATAGCTTTGCCTACCCCAGATCAGCGATTTGCCACCGACGGTGGCACTGCGATACCAGATAAAGGGCTTCTTCTGCTCGTAGGGATGATCTTTATCGTTAATAAGGTGGTGCCGAGTGTAATCGTTATAGATATACACCTCTTTCTGAATATGTTGTTCGGCTTTGAATTCTTCAGGCACATCGCCCCGGAACGGCATCTGCCACGGAGCCTTGCCCTCGGTCTTGTATTGACCGTGCCTGACCATCTCCCCCCTATCCAGCACCAGCGTGTTATAGCCCTTCTCACAGAACTCCTTCGCGGCATAGCCGCCACTCATACCGGAGCCCACAATAATCACATCAAATTCGTTATTATTCATGTTGATTCCGCATCCAATTTCTTACAGCCAGGTGCGACCGACTTCCGCAAGTTTCATTTCTTTGTAGGGGCCTGGAATTGGGTCATAGCGCAGAGCCTGTGTCGCCCCTACTCGGGAAGTGTAGTAGCCGATAACGATGAGCTCTTTGAGTTTCTTATATGTCGGGTTTTCAGCTTCCGTATTTAGTGCATCATCGAGTGCCTGAACGACCCTCACTTGTTGCGCCGCTTCAAATGACAGAAATTCACCCTGTGCGAAAGTCGCCGACAACCCGCTAATGAATTCGCTCGCTTTATGCTTGGATAGAAAATCACTCAAGTAGAAGTTGATATAGCCCGGAACTCCCGCCTGACTGGCAGATGGGGTGTCTGTCTCAGGAATAATAATATCCGCTACCCGAGACACCAGCCCCATATGAAACCCCGACTCGGAGCTAGCCGGACCACTAAAAGACAGCGCAGCATCAACCGCCTTCAGATCCAGTGACAGAACACTACAACCCATAAAGACAGCCATTTCAGAAAGAAATTTTCTTCTATCCACAAACCCCTCCACTATTTGCATTCTCGTCAGTTCGAAATACAGAAAGGCAAACGACTAATTACTGACAGCAGATCCAATCGCTAGCTTTTCCAGTGCTTCCTTATGGCTTTCATGATTGATGGCACATCGATTGAAGAAATCAGATATTCGCTCAAGGTCAACATTTCCTCTATCTTCTTCTACCAGAGGATTGAGGCCCACTGCATCAGGAAATACACCCATACCACAGAGAATGTAATGCCAGGAGTGATTACTATACGCACCGTCAATTTTCAGGTGCTTTAGTAACCCCGGAAGATCACCACTGTCGAACCAGCAATTGAAGACCGCCCTCAACTCTTTGCTCACCGGCCCGGGGTTCTCACGATTATCAATCCAGTAGGTCGAATCGGTGCGACTATTCGTTAGAAAATGTACGGAAATGTAATCTCGGACGTCGTCATAGCTCCTGTTTACCGCACGATTGAAAATATCCACAAAACCCTGACCCGTATTGCCGTCTTTGAACGCATGGATAAATCGGCTTATGGTCTGCTGTGTCAACGCCAGCGATGTAGCTTCCAACGGCTCTATAAAGCCCTGAGAGAGGCCAACTGCCACACAGTTTTTCACCCAGTGAGACTCACGTCGACCAACATTCATCGAAAGGTGGCGGACCTCAGCATCGGCACCAGCAGCCGCATGTTCTCGCAGTTCGGCCTCTGCATCTTCCTTTGAGGTATACCGACTGCTATATACATAGCCATATCCCACCCGACTTTGCAGGGGGATACGCCACGCCCAGCCGTGCTTTAGTGCTGTCGAAACAGTCTCACAGGCAGGTTCATCCTCGGCGGGCATAGCAAGTGTTACTGCACTATCGTTCCACAAGGAATCTGCATAGCTTTTAAAGGGAATACCCAGCGCATCATCAATCAAGAGCGCCGCAAACCCGGAGCAGTCTATAAACCAGTCCGCGCAGTAGCGCTCCCCACGTTCATCGATCACCGCTGCGATTTGACCATCGGCGCCCAGCTGAACATCGGTAATCAGTGTATCGGTGTGGTTCACGCCACGCTCTACGGCAGTTTTCTTCAAAAACTGCGCCAGCAGACCTGCATCAAAGTGATAGCCATACTGAATATCAAAAGGGAAATGGTAGGGAGGGACCGGGGACAGTCTTTTCCTGGCGAGATAGTGGTTATATGAAAACATATCCGGATGCGCATGTGCATCCTTTCCCGCACGACGTAAAAGTGAGTGATGCACTAATGCTTTGGCATGATCCCGATCAAAATACGTGTAGAAGGGGTGAAAGTAACTTTCGAATCCGGCCTTTGCCGACCACTGATCAAACGTGATACCCGTCTTATACGTGGCACGACAGCTCGGCATCCACGACTCTTCCGGGATGTCAACTTCATCAAAGAAGTTCTTCAGAGCCGGTGTGGAACCTTCCCCTACTCCAATAATTCCACGCTTGCTGGATTCGATCAGTTCAATATCCCAGAAATCGGCGACAGATTTTTGCAGCATGAGTGCGGCCATCCACCCTGCGGTACCACCGCCTACGATAATAAGTTTCTTTTTTTTCATAGAAAAAAGCCGCGCCTGTTTCCAGGCGCGGCAAATCATGATGACAAATTAACAACGTCGAGAGAGATTAGAAGCGCGCCTGAATACCAAAGCGGTAGAAGGTACCCGTTTTGTATTCTGAAGCTGTACGTCCTTTGTAGCCACCATCCAGCGGATTACCTTCATCAAAGGCAACGAGGTTGCCATTTGCATCCGGTAACTGAATGAATCGGCTAGTGTAGTAGTTACGCACCTTCTCATCGGTCAGGTTCACCGCATTAAAGGACAAAGATATATTGTCTGTCAGCTGGTAAGCCGCGGAGAAGTCCAGTGTACCGCGCCCTTCCTGCCACAATGAACCGTTATCCCACACGCGTCGCGCCAGCTGATCAGAAGTACCCTGATACGCCAAACGCAATTGATGGCCATTCATTTCCCAGAATACCGTTGCGTTGTAGCTATGCTCCGGCGTAAAGGCAACTGGCAGCTCAGGTAATACAACGCTTGGATCAACCGCGGAAACTTCCTGATCATAAGCACTATCCTGGTAGGTGTAGTTCAACGATGTGCCCAGGCCGGCAAAGACACCGGGTAGCATGTCATAGGACTGGGTGTACTGGAATTCGGCACCCTTGATACTTGCACCCTTACCGTTGGTAATGGTGGTGGTCTGAAACTTGGCACACAGGTCTGCCAGGTCGTCAGAAAACAGCCACTCTTCTGTGTACTCCTGGGTACCTTCGATGCGTCGTGGCATACAGCCTTCCAGGCTATCTGCACGTTTAATCAGATCCTCAGTGTTGTAGGGCCCCTCGCCCTCGTCCAGCCCCAACCCGCGAAGGTCATCCATATAGGTAACAATGGTCTGAGACTCTTCGAAGTTGGTCATGTCCTTGTAGAACAAACCTGCTGCAACCATGGCGTTTGCAGAGAAATACCACTCAAATGCGAGATCCAGGTTTTTGGACTCCAAAGGATCCAGTTTGGTGTTGAACAAGGTGATCGCGTTACCAGTGCCGTTTTCGTCAGTCCATACCGTCTCACGCACTTTGAAGCCCGGACGCAGTGAATCGATCTGCGGACGGGACATGGTCTTGGAAACCGCCAGTCGACCGATCATTTCATCATTGAACAGGTAGTTAAGGTTCAGACTCGGGAGCAGAACGTTGTATTCATGATCGCCTTCTACAGCAAACGAACGGCGACTGCGGTCTTCGACTGTTACAGGGTTGCCATTTGCATCTCGCTCGCCGTAGATATAGTTGGATTCGGTCGACACGTCGGCATAGCGCCACAGGAGCCACTCATTCATGTTTCCTTGCGTTGCCGCCATATCGTAGCAAGCGCCCTGGCTGGCAATCGGGGTGTCGTCCGACTTATCCAGCGTGCCCTTGGTATCCCAGCCCAAACCGTCCACACGAGACCAACGCAGCTCATTTTGGCTGTCTGGGTCGCCGTAGTTACTTTCATTGAAGTCGGGAGTTGCGGGATCATCTGGAACCAACAGTGGATCGTAATCCAGGATCGGGGCACATGCAGGGTTGGAGGAATTGCGCAGCTCTTGCAGCGTAAACACATCCAGTACCTTGCCCAGGTTACCGGTGCTGCTGTGGAAATTCACACCGGAATAGCCTGTGGTATCAACGGTGGTGTTTACGTAGCGTAAACCTACATCACCGGACAGTTTCTCATCCAAGAACGAAAAATCTGCCTTGACGTAGATCGCCTGGGTGTCCAAATCAGCGGAACGCGTTTCAGTATCGTCCGGAACGAATTCGGCATTTGGATTATTCAGTGCGACTTCGAATGCCTTTTCTGCGGAGACAGTAGTCCAGCCATCGGTCACATTACTGTCGGCATAGCCGAGTGATTGCATGAAATCATCGACAGGGAAACTGCCGTCCGCGATAAAGGATCCATCAATATCGGTAATCCCTTCAACAATGGTAAACGGCTGCCCGGTTTCCGGATCAACAACCGTCACCCCTTCTCCAATGGAATTGAAGGTTCCGGACTGATTATCCACATACTTTTCACGACGCGTGGCTTTGGCACCAAATTCGAGGGTATGCACACCGGCAAAATCCACATCCCAATCCACATCAAAGTATGCGGCCTGCTGAGTGTCTTCGACTGCGCGAACAGTACGGGCCAAGAAGGCGAGGTGCTGGGCACTCAGGTCATCCGGGTTAAACATGGTGGTACCCAGGTTATCCCACAGCGCACCCTGTTCCGGATGCAGTATCGTGCCGTAGTCAACCAGACCTGTACCCGCTACGATATTACATTTGCCGGAGCTGCAATCGTAGCCTACGGGCTCGATCTCTTCCGGTGTAGCCTGTCGAACAAGCCAAGCATTCACGCGGCGATAGTTCTGCAGGTTCACATAAAGTGACTGTTCTGGAATCTGTTCGGCTTTAGAGTAATTCAGCCCGGCATTGACGGTCACCGTATCGGTAAATGCGTGGCTCACATCCAAAGATGCAATCTTGTTTTCATTCGAGAACTTGTTGGTCTGCTGAGTAAGGTCGCCGCCGGAGTTACGGTTCAGATACTTGGTAAACGTACGGGTATCTGAATTGTAGGTATGCCACTCTTCCTGTGGGTCGGTCCACGTTGCCGGCTGCCCGAGCCAGAGATAGTCTTCACCCTCGACCATATTTTGGTAGGTATACAGGTCGCCCGCACGTGCCTTAGCTTCGTGCATAGTGGAGTCAACATCCTGTTTGTTCCAGCTCAGGTTTGCATTGACTTCTGTATCGTCCGTAGCTTGCCACTGAAGGCCCAAGTTGACGCCCCGGCGATCGCGATCATTCTCATGCAGTTGCATACGAGTGTTATACGGAACCAGACCGGAAACATCATTAACAACGTTACCGTTTTGATCTGTAGCCCGCGAAGATGTGCGCGACACCCATTGATCCTGAGAGAACTGATCTTTACGAACAGAGTTGGTCTCATCAAATGCGGTAACGATGACACCGAAAGTATCGTCGAAGAATTTACCGGTATAGGTTGCAGAAGCCTTGTAATCTTCTTTGTCAGAGAGGTCGTTGTAGCGCCCTTGCCCATTGATATTCAGTCCTTCGGTGACTTCTAACGGCTTGGCAGATACCAGATTGATGTTCGCACCCAGCGAACCCTCATCGTGATCCGCACTTGGGGTTTTCACTACCTCGATCTTGGAAAGAATATCTGCCGAGTAAGCAGACAAATCTACCGCCTGGCTGAATCCGGTAGAACCCAGCTGCACACCATTCAGGCTGATGTTGTTCTGCTGTGCGTTGGCGCCACGCACGGTGATGGTGGAGCCTTCACCATCAGCAGTTTGCATGGAAACACCGGTCACGCGGGACAGGGCCTCAGCGATGTTCTGGTCAGTGGTCTTGCCGATGTCTTCGGCATTGATGGTGTCCTTGATGTTGCCGCCGTAGCGTTTGTCATCAATGGACTTTTCAATACTGGCGCGAATACCGGTTACCTGAATTTCTTCAAGCGCCTGGTATTGGCTCTCGTCTGGTTTTTCTTCTTCCTGTGCCATTGCGTGGCCGCTACAAACGGACAGCACGGCAACTGACAGTGCAGACATACGGAAGCGATTACGTACAGTGGACGTAGACATGCTCACTCTCTCCATCGGATCGCATTTTTATTATCAATTCGGCATTCACTGATACCGCTAGTGGCGCCGCCCCTAGACTCGAAGGAATCCCGATTGTTGATTTATTGGGGGTTCTTCCATCGATAGGCCAATGATCCTTCAACCCGGGAAATTATGTCAACTGTTTATTGTTAACAAAATGAATCCGTTGTTTAATGAACCTGAATGGGGCAGCGGCCGCACGACCAGTAGATGTCTTAGCCGCGATCTCGCAATCTATTGTTTTTTAATGAATTTCTACGTGGGCCGCAGAATGTCTCACGACCGGTTGTTGACAATTTACAAGGTCACCAACGGGTAGTAAAGGCGGGACTTTATCTTCCCGTGGAGCACCTAAGACAAAGCAGCACTAACTGTCTTAGCTGATTTTTGTGACAGCATTCTCGCATATCCCCCACAATGGGCAATATGGAAAGGTGACCGACATGACAGATCTGGTGATTCTCGGCGAAAGCATGGTTGAGCTGAGCCAGCAGGAACCGGGACTGTTTCGCCAGTCATTCGCAGGAGACGTCCACAGTGTGGCCGTGTACTTCAAGAGACTAGCCAGTCAAGCTGACAGAGTCAGGCTGATGACAGCGGTGGGGCACGATAGCGCCAGCGAGGGGCTTATAAAGGCTCTCGAAGAGGAGCGGATCGATACATCCCTTGTGTTTCGTCATCCCTCCCGGCAACTGGGTCTGTATTCGGTAACAACTGACAAGAACGGCGAGCGCAGCTTCAGTTACTGGCGATCCGAGTCCGCCGCCCGGGAAGTCATGCTGCTGTTTCGAGAGGGCACGCAATCGGCCTGCGATGGAGCCTATTCGCCCTGTGGCCTGGCCCCTCGCCCGGATATGTTTTTTTTTAGTGGCATTTCACTGGCCGTGCTGGCGCCGGAAACGCGACCGGCATTCTGGGAGCTTGTCTCCAACCTGCGCGACCAAGGCACACGGATAATATTTGACCCCAACTATCGTCCCAAACTATGGCCCACCCCAGACCACACCCGCGCCGAATATGCGCGAGCGTTTACGAGTGCAGACCTGGCTCTACCTGGCATTGAGGACCTGACAGCACTTTACGGCGTCAAGGACTTTACCGCGGCCTGCGACCTACTGGCGCAGTTCAATATTGAAGAGCTTGTCATCAAAGATGGTCCCAACGGCGTCTATTACCGCGGCCCAGAGGAACGATTTCTCGAGCCCGTCTCACCAATCGAGCGGGTAGTCGACACGACTGCCGCCGGTGATTCGTTCAATGGTAGCTATCTCGCATTCCGCAGCCGGGGCCTACGGCCCCGCGAGGCAATCGCCAGAGCCGCGAAAGTGGCGGGCGTGGTCATCCAACACCGGGGGGCTCTGGTAGAGAGAGGGCGATTTGCCGCCCTACTGGAGGAGTAATACTGCCTCGCCAATGTCGGGCTCCCAATACAGTCGATGATGAATTTGCAATACAGCAGGTAAAAATAATGAAAAGACGCAACTTTCTGAAAGCCGGTACGGGCGCAGCAGGACTACTGGGTGGGGCACTCAGCCCCTCCCTCGCATCGGCGATGGCCGCCGCTCGCCCCAAGCTCGTGGATACCGCACCGGTTGAGGCAATTTCTAAGGGCAAGCCACAGCACTGGCTGGGTCCCGCCTTCTGGGGTAACCGGCTCCAGGACTGGCAGAGCAACCAAGGACGTCTTGAGTGCTTACAGGGTGGTAAGAGTTTTGAAGTGCGTACCGCAGCGCTGCTCACACGGACACTCAATAACGCGCATAAACCAGCGCGTATCCGGGCACGCGTGGGGCTCCTCACTCCCGGTAGCACAGGTTTCTGTGGATTCCTGCTGGGTGTCGGCGCAGGAAAGCTCGAGTACCGCGGCGCCGCACTCGCACAGCGCTCCAGTGGCCAAAATGGCGGGTTTATGGCACTACTGAACACCGAGGGCGAGCTGAGCTTCAGGGACTTTTCCAGCCCAGAGAATACACTCGCTTTCACCAAGATCGAGCGTGAAGGCAGCGTAGGTATTGACCAGATTGGTGACAGAGAAATACAACTGGACTGCCATATCGACCCGATCGACAAAGGGCGCTTTGATGTACGCCTGATCGCCAGTGACATAAACAGCGGAAAGGAGTTTGGCTTTGCGGTCTATAACGACGTACCGGCCGAGATACTGCGAGGTGGTATCTCGCTGGTTTCGTCACCAAATAGCGATGAAGATGGCGCGCGCTGGTGGTTCTCTGCGGTGGAAAGTGGCGGGGAGAAAATCGACATTCATCCGGAACACGGACTGGGACAGGTGATGGGCTGCATGCACAGCCTGAACTGCGCACCCGAAGAGCCCGTCCTGAAGCTATCGGCCCAGTTTATGCCGATCGACACCACAGCGCTTCCTGCCGCACGCCTGGAGTATCGCAATGAAAACAACAAAACCTGGGTAACCGGTGCAGATGCTCCCATTGGAGATGGTTATGTAGCGGCGTTTCGCATCGTCGGCTGGGATGCGCAGAGGGATCACCAGTACCGGATCGTAGACCCGGGAACCGGGCAATCGCTATATGAAGGGACTATCCACCGAGACCCGGGCAATCAGTCGCCACTAAAGATCGCCCTCTACTCCTGCATCATTCCCACCGCGAAAAGCCTGGATGAAACGGAGTTCAAAAATCACATCCCGGAAGAGCGCGTTCTCGGCCGCTATACCGAAGACAATATTTTCTTCCCGCACACGAAACTGGTCACGCACTGTGACAGCCATCAGCCGGATCTGTACGTATTTGCCGGCGACCAGTACTACGAAACCTTTCCTACACGTTATGGGCGGGATACCCCACAAGCCAAGCTGGATACCCTGTATCGCTGGTACCTGTGGTACTGGACTTTTCGTGACTCTGTACGCAACCGTCCAGCCATCGTGCTCGTGGATGACCACGATGTTCTCCAGGGCAACCTTTGGGGGAATAAAGGTGATGCAACCGGAGGTCCCCGCGAAGAAGACGGAGGATTCAAGCACGACATCGACCTGGTGAAAATGGTGTACCGCATCCAGAGTAGCCATACCCCCGATGCATACGACCCCACGCCCATCCAACACGGTATACCCGTCACCTATGCGCATTTCGTATACGGCGGCACCAGCTTTGCGATGGTAGAGGACCGCAAATTCAAGTCAGCACCAGATTACGAGGCAAACCGGTTGACGGTGAAAGGAGAACTGCTGGGGCGCCGGCAGGAGCAGTTCCTGCGGGACTGGGCAGAGATGGACCCGGGGTTACCGAAGATTTGCCTTACCGCCTCCATCTGGGGCTCGCCGCAAACCGACGAGGAAGGTAATGGCCTGATCGACTACGACGCCAATTGTTATCCGCCTGACGGTCGTACCCGAGCAGTGAAATTGGTAGAGGATGCCAAAGCACTGGTACTCGCAGGCGACCAGCACCTGGGCCTTGTGGCGCGCCAGTACAGCGGTGACTTCCCGGTGGATCAGGAGCAAGCCAGCGGAGCACTGTTTTTCTCGGGACCGGCCTCTGCCGCCTTCTGGCAACGTTGGTTTGAGGGTTTTGGGAAGCTGGAAAACCAATATGGGGACGACCCCAATACCGGCAATTTCACCGACCCCTTTGGCAACAATATGCGGGTTCTGGCCACGGCCAACCCCAAAATCACCCATGCAGACTTCAGTGATGACAATACCAGCTGGGGCAAGTTTGTCTCCGACCGCGAACTTAAAAGCGAGGGATACGGAATCGCTGTAGTGGATCACGCAGCGGGGCACTACCGTTTAGAATGCTGGCCCTGGGACGCCGACCCGCAGCGCGATCGGCAATTTACGGGCTGGCCTCAGGTGCACCCCATCGAATCACTGCAACAAAGTTGATCCAATAAAAAGCGCGGCCATAGCCGCGCTTTTTATTACTTCTGATTTTTCTTCTGAATCAGCTTTCGTATCTGCCCCATGGATGCCCCCAGCCAGTAGGCAGCCTGCAAATACCCATGTTGATGCATATACACCAGCTTGTCCGCATCGAGCTTCTGCAGTTTATCCTCATTCACGGTATACAGCCCTTCATAACGTTTATGCTCACCACTGGCAAACTGTACGTTGATATGTGCGGGCTCAATCAGGTCGTTATCCGCCAGAGCGGAGAGGAATGCGGTAGTGGACTCCATACCAACCATTAACTGGCCCAGCAGATCACTGACTTGCTGCATAAACGGTGTATTGTTGCCCTGATCGTCGAACAGGCGCTCACCGTCAGCACCCTCTTCAGTCACACGCTTGCTATCCAGATCCAGAGTGATGACCGCGCCCCGTTCTTCGCCGACAGCAGCCTCCGGGTTGCGGTATCCGACCATGAAGGGCTGTCGGCGAATATGCATGGGAATATACTGGGCATCCCAGCTGTCACCTTGTAGATAAAGGTTCTCTCCGGGCTCGAACCCCAGCAAGGCACACAAGGAAAACTGTCCTGTGTTCGGATCTTTGGTAATACATACAGGATATTCGAGCATCAGGTTGCGCAGCTCATTGGCCACCACGGGCACGAGGTGAGTGCCTTCACCATATTCCGCACCGCGCCGGGTAATGACTTTTAAATTGCGGTGACTTTCGTTATTCAAAGCGACGGTGTTACTCATACATTTCTCTCACTCAAACTCTCTGTAGACCGTACTGGCAAATCTTGTTGATCAAATTCCGGTGTTTCTCGAGGCCCGCCAGCATCTGTTGTGTGGCATTCTGCTTTTGCCGCAACAGCTGCTGAGCCTGTTCATGATGCGACGAGGACAAACCGAATGCACTTGCGCTTGTATCAAACCCCATACCGTACAGGACATATTGATAACTTGCCGCAGGGAAAACTTCCACCGCTCGATCAAAGTCCTCGTGCCATGGAGGCTGGTATCGCCACAATGTCAGTAGTTCCTTAAGACTTTCGGGAACGGTAGCGGGGTCACAGTTATCGATCCAGAACTCGCTATCGGTACGTTTGGTCAGAACATAATGCAGCTTGAGGAAGTCGATAATTCGATCCCAACGGTAGCGAAAAGTCTCGTTGAAACGACGCGCTATCACATCCATCGCCGCACGACTTGCGGGAAACTGCTCCGCAATCATGTTCGCGGAGATTTCCACGAGTACCAGCGCAGAGGCTTCTAGTGGTTCAAGAAAACCTGCGGACAAGCCAATAGCCACGCAGTTACGGTGCCAGAACTTTTCTCGATGTCCTGGCTCAATAGGGATCTTGCGTACCCCGAGCTTATCGAGTTCGGACTCGCTCAGCTTCAGGTAAGCAGCAAGTTCACGGAAAGCGCCACTTTCATCGGTGTGCGCAGAAGAAAATACGTGCCCTACCCCACGACGGTTCTGCAAGCCAATATCCCACACCCAACCAGCCGTCTGTGCGGTAGATATGGTATGTGTGGCAATGGGGCTATCTTCACTGGCATATGGCACCTGTACTGCCAGTGCTGAGTCTATAAAAAGGACGTCCTTACAGGATCGGAAAGGTATCTGATAATGATCGCCCAAGATACGCGATCGGAAGCCACTGCAATCGATAAACAGGTCGCCAGTGATATCGCCCGCGGTATCGGTTTGCAGCTTGGCGATATCTCCATTTTCTGACTCAACGATACCGGTAACATCCGCGAGAATATGGTGCACTCCCAGGTATTCGGTACAGTGCCTTTGCAGGAAACCGGAAAACTTACCTGCATCCAGATGGTAGGCATAGTTGGCTACCGCAGAATATTCCGGCGTACCTATCAGCTTGGGAGCAAGGTTATGCTCGCACAAAGATTCCTGAGGACATACGGCGCTGGAAAAGGAGCTCTGCCTGCCACCAGCAAGCCAATATGGGGCGAGATTATGAGACTGGAACCCCTCTGGCAGCACCAGTGGATGGTAGTAAAAATCGTCTTCAGCACCCGTGGTCCAGCGCGCAAACTTGGCACCCTGTTTAAAGCCGACATTACACTCCCGGATAAAGTCAGTTTCCCTGACTCCCATCTTCTTCAGGGTACTCCGCATGGTAGGCCAAGTGCCTTCACCAACGCCGATGGTGGGGACACTGGGAGATTCGACCAGTGTCACAGAGACCGGTTGCGCGTGGTCTTTTTTGAAGCGTGCAGCCAGGGTACCGGCGGTAATCCACCCCGCAGTGCCGCCACCAAGAATCACGACAGATCTTATTGGATCAGACATATCGGACCTTCTCTTATATTTTTAAGGTTACGCAAACAAAGAAGGCTGCCACAAATGTGGCAGCCTTCCCTGGCACTACTAGGCAACTCTGCCCCGCATTAGAAGCGAGCGCGAACACCAATGTTATAACGTGCACCGTACTGCTGTGCGCTTACCAACTGGTTGGAGAAGCGCCCGTGGCGACGGATGGTTTCTTCGGTGAGGTTAAGGCCTTCAACAAATACTGACACATCCTCGGTCACATCATAACTCGCGTTCAAGTCCCACTGACCATAGGCCTCATTGAACACCGGCTGTCCACCAATCTGCGATTGGCGGGTTGCCAGCAGAAAGTCATCACGCCAGTTGTAGGCGAGGCGAGCTTGGAAGGCATCTTTCTCATAGAAGCCAATCAGGTTCGCAGAGTCACTCATACCCGTCAGCGCAAAGACATTGTCACTGCTGTAGACATCGTATTCTACGTCGCCATCTACCAACGTCGCATTGAAGATTGCACCAAACCCGGTCTCCCCAAACATGTGCTGAACGGCAAATTCCCAACCGTAGACTTCCGCATTCTCCTGGTTACCGGGAGTACCCACATTCCAGGTTATAACCGGGTCATTGGCATTACCGAAACACGCCGGGTTACTACCGGTAGAATCCGGGCATCCCGGACGCGGGTTGATACTCGGGTCGGTGATCGGGTTGCCATTTACGTCGTAGATCACACGCTCTTCGGTGGTCGCACCGATGAAGTTCTCAACGTATTTCTTGAAGTAACCTACAGATGCGTAGCTGCCCTCTGCGTAGTAGTACTCCACCGACAGGTCAAAGTTATCAGAGGTAATCGGCAACAAACCCGGATTACCCTGGGAGGCGTTGAACGGACCACCCGGACGGGACACATCCAGAGAAGTAGACGGGAACATCGCAGAGATATCGGCGCGACTCAGGGTACGACTGAAAGATGCACGCGCCACCAGTTCTTCGGTCAGACTGATGCTCGCATCCAGGTTCGGTAGGAAGCGCGTGTAATCCCCGTCAAGTGTATCGGCACTGGGCGTATCGTCATTGATTTCACGCAGCTCCTCGTCGTGCCAGAAGCTCAATCCGAGGATGCCGTTTTGAATGGAAGTACCGGTCACTTCGGTATCCTCAAAACGCACGCCCGCGTTCAGCCGAACTGGATAGCCATTGAACTCGGTTTCAAAGTCCGCAGTGACGAAGGCAGCCAGCGTCTCTTCAGTAACCTTGTCAAAGGTCGGGGTAGCCTGGAAGTACTGACCACTCGCCTTCACTGCATCGATAAAGTCGGACGCTTCGTAATCAGCCAGTAGCGGGAACAAGCCACTGTTACTTCCCATCTGATCGCCGAAATCGCCTCGCTGTTCGAAGTCGATTCCCAAAGATGCCAGATCGCCCAGATCTACGAATGCGAAAGACTGACTGTCATAGGCATCTACCCGATAATCGGTACTGGCGATACCGAACTTGATGGTTTTAAGTGCACCGTCATCCAGGTTTTCCCAGGTTCCATCAAGCTGAATTTGCTGGATGCTGTTCTCGATTTCGAGACCACGCTCCTGGAATAGATCGGAAACAATATTTTCCGGAGCAAAAGCACCACCTGCGAGAGCGGAATCGTCAAAGCTGATTCCGGGCAGGCCACTGCCGCTAGAAAAGTCCGCTTCAACATTCACCAACTTGCCCGGGTTCCTGGTATTGGCAATGGTTTCTGCGGGAATACCACCTGGCTGAGAGTGGGAAGTCGAGTCGTGTACATCCAAGCCGAAGCTCAGAGAGTCGGTTGCAGCCCACTCTACATTCAGGCCCACGGAATCGTTTTCAGTAACAAACTGGTAATTCCAGGCCCAAAAATTCAGCTCATCATTTTGTACGCTGGGATTGATGACAGTACCGTTGCTGTCAGTAACACCAGCAGAGGTGTCAAACCACACGCTGGTGCGGTTCATGGAGACCTGCTCATCATAGCGGGAAGCGGTATAGTCCAGCGTTGCAGTCACGTTATCCACAGGCGCGAATTGCAATACCAGCTGTCCATTCTGGCGCTCGCGCTGATGGTCAGAAGCGTCCACGTCAAAAGTCCAAGGCGCCCAGTAGGTACCTTCCGGGTTTTTTGAGCGATCGATGGCTGAGGTATCCGCTACACCGTAGTTCGGAACCCAGGCTTGGGTGTTTACTGACTCGCTGCGGCTGTCACGCTCTGCGTGAGACACCGCGACCAGTACACCGAATTTACCATCGAAGAAAGTGCTGCTCACCATACTGGCGATTTCTGGGGTTACGGTATCGCCCTTCTCAACGCTGGTATCCATCACGCCCTTCACACTCGCGCTGGCAACAAAGCCGTCGTGATCGAATGGACGTGCAGTCTTGATGTTGATGGTGGAACCAATACCCCCGGAATACACATCGGCTTTACCGGTTTTGTACACCTCAACACCGCTTACACTTTCCGCGGAAATTTCAGCGAACTTGAAGCTACGGGTAATACCCTCGGACTGCAGCGCGGAGGAGTTTGGCATCTGGCGACCATTCAAGGTCACCAGGTTAAAGTTGGGGCCAAAGCCGCGCACGGTAACCTTATTACCTTCGTTATTGCTGCGGTCAATGGATACACCGGTAATGCGCTGCAGGGATTCCGCCAAATTGGTATCGGGAAACTTGCCGATATCTTCGGCAGAAATCGCGTCCACAACACCGGCGGAATCGCGCTTGATGTCCATTGCATTTGTCAGCGACTGGCGGATGCCGGTCACCGTGATTTCTTCCAGCGTGCTGCTACCTGCTTCCTGGGCATAAACGCCAACAGAAGCTGCGGAAATCACAGCGGCGGACAAGGCGCTCAGGGTAAAGCGCTTGCTATTAATAGGCATGGATGCTCTCTCTCCATCTGGAGGCTCGACGCTCGAACCACACGCCTACCCATCGATGATAGGCGACCGAGTTCCGAGCCTTTATTCGTTATTGACTTGAACCGTCCACGCAGTCATGTAAATGCTATAGGCACAGTCACATGGCTACTGGAGCCATCCTGCAACTCCGCGCCTTCAGTGTCAACAGTAAATTGTTAACAATAATGCCGATCGGCTAGTGGGCGCACCAGGCACATTTAGTAGTACAGGCTTTTATGCATTGGCATGGTCTGCGAACGTCGATTTACAGGCGGGCATTTTTTATACAAAGCGTACCGAGGGAATTTGCGTCCGAGAAAAAGCACTTGGCGGAGGGTATGAGGAAGATATTTCTTGGGAGGGGGGGGACGTTAAGCCTCACCACCAGCAGCATGAGCTGATGCCCAGGCCCACTGAAAGTTGAAGCCGCCGAGCCAGCCGGTCACATCCAGTACTTCACCAATAAAGTACAGTCCTGCCTGTTTCTGGCTCTCCATAGTGCGGGAGGAAACCTCGTTGGTATCCACTCCACCCAGGGTCACCTCCGCGGTGCGGTAACCTTCAGTGCCCTCTGGAATCAGTCGCCATGCCTGCAGCTGCTCGCCGAGCGCGCTAATTTCACTCTCGCTATACTGCTTGAATGGCTTGCTCGGGATATCATTCTGCTGCAGGAAAAACTGCACCAGTTTTTTACTCCAGAGCTCTGCCAGTACCGTGTGCAGATAGCTTTCCGGTTTTTTACCGCGCTGCTCCCCCAGCCATTGGGCCAGATCCAGTCCCGGGGCCAGATCGAACTCTACCGCTTTCCCCTCGCGCCAGTGGCTGGAAATCTGCAATACCGCAGGGCCACTCAGTCCCTTGTGGGTAAACAGCATGTGCTCGTGAAAATGTCCCTGATCGCAGCTGACATTGACGGCCAGAGAGGTCCCCGGCAACTCCTGCTGGCGCGCCAGTGCGCGCTTGTTCAGGGTAAAGGGAACCAGCGCCGCGCGGGTGGGAATGATGTTGTGACCAAACTGACGGGCAACCTCATAGCCAAACCCGGTCGCCCCCATGGTGGGAATCGACAGGCCGCCGGTCGCGATCACCAGGGATTCACACATCACTTTTCCAAGCGAGGTATGTACCTCAAAACCTTTTGGCTCGAGCGGTTCGATACGCTGGATTTCACAGCGGGTACGAATCTGCGCTCTGGCTTCGCGACACTCTGCCAGCAGCAGGTCGACAATGTCGCGGGACTTGTTATCGCAGAACAGCTGGCCGAGGGTTTTCTCGTGGTAGGGAATTCCGTGCTTTTCCACCAACGCAATGAAGTCCCACTGGGTGTAGCGGGCCAGGGCGGACTTACAGAAGTGCGGGTTTTCGCCGTAGAAGTTGTCCGGCGCCGTGTACAGGTTGGTGAAATTGCAGCGGCCGCCGCCGGACATCAGGATTTTTTTGCCGACCTTGTTGGCGTGGTCCAGCACCAGCACGCTGCGGCCACGCTTGCCCGCCACCGCCGCACACATCAGGCCGGCGGCACCGGCACCGATGATCAGCACATCGGTCTGGGCGGGAAAATCAGTCATGGCAAAAAAATTTCAGAATAGAACGATCAGGTCTTGGGCAGTGTCACGCCGCGCTGGCCCTGGTATTTGCCGCCGCGATCCTTGTAGGACACGTCGCAGATCTCATCAGACTCGAAGAACAGCATCTGCGCCACACCTTCATTAGCGTAGATCTTGGCTGGCAGGTTGGTGGTATTGGAGAATTCCAGGGTTACGTGGCCTTCCCATTCCGGCTCCAGCGGCGTCACGTTGACGATGATGCCACAGCGGGCATAGGTGGACTTGCCCAGACAGATGGTCAGTACCGAACGCGGGATGCGGAAGTACTCAACAGTGCGCGCCAGGGCAAAAGAGTTGGGCGGGATTACGCAGTAGTCGCCCTGCACATCCACAAAGCTGTCTTCGTCAAACGCCTTGGGGTCCACGGTGGCGGAGTGCACATTGGTGAAGATCTTGAATTCGTTGGCACAGCGCACGTCGTAACCGTAGCTGGAAGTACCGTAGGAGATCAGGCGATCACCGGAGGTACCGTGACGGACCTGGCCCGGCTCGAAGGGCTCGATCATGCCCTCGTTCTCTGCCATACGGCGAATCCACTTATCGGATTTGATGCTCACCCTGCCCCCTCGATTGCTGTAAATGACTGGTCATAAAAAAGAGGCCGAATCATAGCCGGTTTGCCCTGTTCAAAAAAGTGCCAGTAACACTGCTGTCCCTCTTGCTGCCCCCAAACAACTACTGTATAAATTGCCAGTAGATACTGTATAGATAACCAGTCAAACACAGCCAGACAGCCCGAGTGGAGCAAGCCAATCGTGAACAGCGCCGAAAACTTCATGCAAAACAAGCAGTTAAGTGACCAGGCCGACAATCAGCCCCTGCGACAGCTGCTGACACGCCCGGATATATGGCAGCTGGCCAATCGCCAGCGACAGCCCCGTACGGGTATTGCCAGTGGCTACCGCGGCCTGGATGCCCTGCTCGCCAACCACGGCTGGCCCCGTGCCGCCACCACCGAGCTGCTGGTGGATAAAGCCGGTATCGGTGAGATGTCGCTGATACTCCCCACTCTCGCACAACTGACCCAGCAGGGGCGGATGGTGATATTGATCAACCCGCCGCATGTTCCCTACGCACCGGCACTGGTGCAGGCCGGTATCCAGCTGGAGAAACTGCTTATCCTCCACCCCAGAGGTCAGCGCGATCAATTGTGGGCGGCGGAACAGTCGCTGCAATCTGGTGCCTGCGGTGTCCTGGTGAACTGGCAGGGCAAGGAATCCCCGGCAGACAAGGACCTGCGCCGCCTGCAGGTTGCCGCCCGCGATGGCGACTGCCTGCACTTCCACTTCCGCCCCGGCTCCAGTGCCGACACCCCCTCACCCGCCACTCTCAGGCTGAAACTGCAGAGCGACGGGGAACAGCTGGTGCTGCACCTGCTGAAGCAGCTCAACGGTAAATCCGGCCAGCGGCTGCACCTGGCCCGCAGCCCGGATCTGGTCCGCCGCGACCAGCCACTGCACTGATTCAGACACCCATCCGGTTTCTGTAACGGAGAGGAGGTTTTCCCATGCTCTGGCTCTGCATCCAGTTCCCACAGCTCCCCCTGGAAGCGCTAACCCGTGCCCACCGGGCCGGAGACCAGACCCCGGTTGCCGTTTCCCAGGGCAACCTGATCCAGGCTGCCAATGCTGCCGCCCGCACCCACAATGTCTGCGCGGGCCTCACCATTCCCACCGCCTGCGCCTACTGCCCGGCCCTGGAGTTACTGGAGCGCGACCGGGAGCGGGAATCCCAGCTGTTGCAGCAGCTGGCCCAGTGGGGCTACAGCTTTACCCCGGTGGTTTCCCCCCGCGGCGGTGTTTCCGACAAAAACGGCCATGCGCAGGCAACACCGGGCGACGATACCGCCTGCCTGTTTCTGGAGTTGAGTGGCAGCCTCAAGGCCAGCGGAGGCCTGGCGCCCCTGTTGCAACAATTGCGCAAGGAACTGCACAAGATGCGGATCCAGCATGTCATGGGACTGGGCCACAGCCCCAGCGCCGCGCACCTGCTCAGCCAGCTGCCGGAACACCGCCAGTGGCTGGCAGAGGCCCGGGCCGCCGCCACACCGCAGCAATGGCGTCAGTGGATAAGTTTTGCCCCCAGCAAACTGCTCGATTGCAACAACAAGGCCATTGCCAAGCTCTATGCCAGTGGCATCAAGCGCGTCAGTCAGCTGCTCGCTATCCCGCTGTCGGAGGTGGGCAATCGCTTCGGCCGTGGCTTTATCGATTACCTCGCCCGACTCAATGGCACCCGTCCGGACCCGGTACCCAGCTACCAGCCACCGCCGGAATTTCACAGCGAACTCTTTTTTTCCAGCCCGCTGGATAACAGCGAGCAACTGCTGTTCCCCGCCGGGCGCCTGGTACGGGAACTCTGCCGGCAACTCCAGCGCCGCCAGCTCTACAGCCAGCAACTGCGCTGGGTTCTCGATTACGGCAGCCGGGGCAGCCAGGAGGTCAATGTGGAAATCTCACGCCCGCAACTCGATCCACAGCGGCTGATCGCCCTCACCAAGCTGCAACTGGAGCGCGTGGAGCTGCGGGAGCCGGTTCAGGCCCTGGCACTCAAATGCCAGCAGCTGCGCTCACTGGAGGCCCAGAGCCTGCGCGAAGATTTCTTTGACGAAGGCAGCAACCCACACGACAGCTATCAACTGATCGACAAGCTCAAGGCCCGGCTCGGGCACCAGGCGCTGTCCGGGGTGACCCTGCAGGAAAGCTACCTGCCGGAGCAGGCCTGGAGCAGCGCGGACAGCCTCAGCCTGCAGAGCAGACCCCGAGGCCATCAGCTGAACCCGATCAATGCCCCCCGCCCCAGCTGGCTGCTCCCCCGGCCAGACAGGGTGCAACAGCGCAATCACAAACTGTTTTACGACGGCGAGCTGCAATTGCTACAGGGGCCCGAACGCATCGACGGTTACTGGTGGCAACACCGCCGTCACGCCCGCGACTACTACATCGCCCGCAGCGATCAGGGCAGCCTGTACTGGGTCTATCAGGACCTGACTTCGGAGGACTGGTTCCTGCACGGCGTGTACTCCTGATCGCCCCGATAAATACCGTACCAATACCCCACAGCCACAACACTTTGCATGCAGTACGCAGAACTTTTCTGCCAGAGTAATTTCTCGTTTCTCCAGGGCGCTTCCCACCCGCAGGAACTGGTCAGTACCGCTGATCAACTCGGCTACAGTGCCATCGCCATCACCGACGAGTGCTCCATGGCCGGCGTGGTGCGCGCCTATGCAGAGCTGGAAAAACTCAGGGCCACGGGCAGCCGCCTGCAGCTGATCTGCGGCAGTTTGTTCCGCCTGCCGCAGGATCGACAGGAGCTGGTTTTACTCGCCCCCGACAAAACGGCCTACAGTGAAATCTGCCAGCTGATTTCCACCTCGCGCCTGCGCGCCGAAAAAGGCCAGTACCAGACCTTCCTTCAGGATATTGTCCGCTTCTGCAGGCACGCTCTCTGCCTGTGGCTTCCGGGAGATGCCACGCTGGAAATACCCGCCGCGCTGAAACAGCATTTCGGCAAGCGCCTGTACATCGCCCTCAACCACCAGCTGTTACCCGGGGAAAACCGGCAACTACAGCGCTTGCTCGCATTTGCCGAGTCCCAGCAATTACCCATCGTGGCCACCAATGCGGTGCTGATGCACAACCGGAGCCGCAAACCGCTCCAGGATGTGCTCAATGCCAACTTCCATAACTGCACGCTGGAACAGCTCGGCTATCGCCTGCAACAGAATGCGGAGCGCTATCTGCGCACCCTGCCAGAAATTGCCGCGCTCTATCCACAGGAGGCCATACAAAACACACTGAAGATCAGTAGCGAATGCACTTTCAGTCTCAGGGAACTGCAATACCAGTATCCCTCAGAGGTCCTCGCCGCGGGCAAGGGCGCCAGTGAATATCTACGCGAGCTGGTCGAAACCGGCAGCGCAAAACGCTGGCCCGAAGGGCCGCAGGCACACATCCGCCAGCAGATCGAAACCGAACTGGCGTTGATTGCCGAACTCAAATACGAGCACTATTTCCTGACGATTTACGATATCGTGCAGCACGCTCGCGACCAGCATATCCTCTATCAGGGACGCGGCTCGGCGGCCAACTCCGTGGTGTGTTATTGCCTGTTTATTACCGAGATCGACCCGCACAAAATCGGCCTGCTGTTCGAGCGGTTTATCTCCCGCGAACGCAACGAGCCGCCGGATATCGATGTCGATTTTGAACACGAGCGACGCGAGGAAATCATTCAATACATTTACCGGAAATACGGCCGGGAACGGGCCGGGCTCGCGGCAACAAAAATCACCTACCGGTTCAAGAGTGCCTTGCGGGATATCGGCAAGGCGCTTGGCCTGGGGGCGGCAACCATCGAACGCCTCCAGGGCGGGCGCGCCTGGTGGGATACCCTGGAGGACTTCCCGCAGCAGATGCAAAGGGCCGGTATTCCTGCGGATGGCACCGCGGGCAGAATGCTTCCCACCCTGCTCGAACAGATCTACGGCTTCCCACGGCACCTGTCACAGCATGTAGGCGGCTTCGTGATTACCGAGCAACCCCTGAGCCAACTGGTGCCCATCGAGAATGCGGCGATGGATGAGCGCACCATCGTGCAGTGGGACAAGGAAGATATCGAAGACCTGAAACTGATGAAGGTCGACATTCTCGCCCTCGGCATGCTCACCGCGCTGCGTAAATCCCTGACCTACATGGCCCTGTACGGACAGCGGATGCAATTGCGCGACATCCCCACGGAGGACCCGCGCGTCTATGGAATGATGTGCAAGGCAGACACCGTTGGTGTCTTCCAGATCGAGTCCCGGGCGCAGATGAGCATGCTGCCGCGACTGCAGCCGAGCACCTTTTATGAACTGGTGATCGAAATCGCCATCGTCCGCCCCGGTCCGATCCAGGGAGGCATGGTGCACCCCTACCTGCGCAGAAAGCAGAAACAGGAACCGGTGAGCTACCCCCATGAAAACCTGCGTCCGGTACTGGAGCGCACACTGGGCGTGCCCATATTCCAGGAACAGGTGATCAAACTCTCCATGGTGGCGGCAGGATTCAGCGGCGGCCAGGCCGACGCCCTGCGCCGCGCCATGGCCAGTTGGGGAAAAAACGGCAACCTGCTGCAGTTTAAGGAAAAACTGGTTAACGGCATGCTGCAAAACGGTTACCCGCACAATCTGGCAGAGCAGCTGTTCGAACAGATGAAGGGTTTCGGCTCCTACGGTTTTCCGGAGTCCCACTCTGCCAGCTTTGCCCTGCTCGCGTATTTTTCTGCCTGGATCAAGTACCACCATCCGGCCGCTTTTTACTGCGGTCTGCTGAACAGCCAGCCCATGGGGTTTTATGCACCGGCGCAGCTGGTGTACGACGCCCAGCGCCATAACGTGAAAATATTGCCACTGGATGTGAACCACAGCGGCTGGCACCACAGCCTGGCTCTAGCAGCGAATAAAGATGGCAACGGGCAATCCCATCCTGCGGCTAGCCCCGCGATCCGCCTGGGAATGCGTCTGATAAAAGGACTCGCCGAGGAATCCGTGGACGCGATAGAAACGGAAAGGGTACAGGGCAACTTTCAATCCCTGGAGGAGTTCGCCCAGCGGGTTGATATTCCCTCCCAGCAGAGTGCGATCCTGGCCCACGCCAATTGTTTTTACAGCATTGTGGAAAACCGTTTTCAAAGCACCTGGCAGGCATTGAACAGTCAGCTGGAACACGCCACACCGGCACAGCATCAGCCAGAAACCAGCCAGGAAGACAATATTTACAGCGACTATCAAAGTACCGGTCTGACCCTGCGGGAGCACCCGATCATGCTGCTGCGCAAGCAGCGTCGCTTTACCAACCTCACCCGCGCCTGCGACCTTGAAGGACTGAGAGATGGCGACAGAATCAAGGTGCTCGGCCTGGTTACCTGTCGCCAGCGTCCAGGCAGTGCCGCCGGTGTATTGTTTTTGACACTGGAGGATGAAACCGGGGTGATCAATGTGGTGCTGTGGAAACAGGTTCAGGAGCGCTATCGCGCAGAGATTCTGCGTGGGAAAATTCTATTGATCGAGGGCAACCTGCAGATCAGCCGGGACGCGCAGCAACAGAAATATGCGGTTATCCATCTGATTGGGAAAAAACTCGACAGTCTCACCAACAAGGAAATTCAGCATGTGCGAAGTTTCCACTGAGGCAAGCGGGCAATAAAAAAGGCCCCACAGAGGGGGCCTTTTTTGCAAACAGCGCGAATCAGAATTCGGCGCTGGCTCTCAGGTACCAGAAGCCACCATTGAAACCAAACGGTGACGTCAGAGACTGGCGCACACCGAGGAACTGCAACGTCGGGTCTGCTTCGTCATCCGGACGAACATCGAAAATATTTTCACCACCGAGGGAGAGCTTGTAGTTCTCCTTGAGAGTGATCGTGGTTTCGATGTCGACCAGAATATCACCGCCATAAGAGGATGCGTCGGAAGCATCGCCCGGGCCAAACAGGCCGAAGGTGCTTTCCCAGCCGCTGTAGCGGTTGAAACGCAGGTAGCCGTTGAACAGGTCACCGGAGTCGTAGTCGAAAGTCAGGGTCGTGCGATCACTGGGCACCTGGTTTTCCAGGTCAAATACACGCGATGCGTTGATGGTATCAGGCGCAACTTTGGTCACATCCTGCTTGTTGTGATTGTGGCGCAGGTCAACCACCAGCAAGCCACCGGCGAGATCAAAGTCGCTGGTCACCGCCAGATCGATACCCGACACATCGGAATCAAACGCGTTGACGAAGTAGTTGGCGTTGCTGTTTTCCAGCAATGCGGCATTGGTCACTCCGGCATTTTCCAGTAATGCAACTTGCGCAGCACCGATGGTGTTGTTGCGCAGTGCAAGACGGTCCTCGATTTCGATGTTGTAGTAATCGATGGTCACGCTGGTGTTATCCAGCGGACTCCACACCGCACCCAGGGTAAAGCTGGTGGACTCTTCCGGGGTCAGTTCCTTGGCACCCAGTGCCAAGGCCACCGGATGATTTACCGGATAGGTCCCGTTGGGAATCAGGTTGCCATCGGAGTCCGAAGTGGTAGTTACGTTGAGGGTATTCACCTGCCCCGGTGTCGGCGCACGGAAGCCGGTATTGGCGGTACCGCGCAGGGCAAAGTTCTCGGTGAAGTCGTAGCGCGCGGAAAGCTTCCAGTCGAAAGTGGAACCAAACTCTTCGAAGTTTTCAAAGCGCAATGCCGCGCCCAGCAGCAGCTTGTCGGTAACGTCTGCCTCCAGGTCTACGTAGGCTGCCGAGCTTACACTGCTGTACTCACCAGCCGCTTCCACCGGGAACCCCTGGAAACCATCGGAACCGACGCCGAATTCAGAAGCGGTCGGTCCCACAGCGATGGAGGCTTCATCACCGGCACCGATTTTGTAGGTTTCATCCCGCCATTCCATACCGAACGCCAGGTTGAGCGGTGTAGCGAAAGCCGCAACATCGATCGGCTTAACAAAATCCGCATTGACACTGGTTTCGGACTGGGTAAGCGTGCCCGGCTTGAACGTCAGCGGTGAGTTGATCCCCAGGCTCGGGTTGATGGAGTTTTCCAGCACGTAGGAAACTTCGTTCTCGGCACTGCGCGCGCGCAGGTCCCAGCTAATGCCATTGGCCCACTCACCGCGAGCGCCGACCACCGCCGAGAAATCGGTGATGTCCGCACCGAACGCCGGGTTATAACCACCGGGGAATTGCGTATAGATCGGGTTTCGCAGTACGAAGCCACTGTCGCTGCCACTATCTGCTACCAGATAATCGGCGGGGTTCAGCCCCTGGGCGATAATATCGTCCACCAGGGACTGGGGCGCGTCGTCCGGAATAAAGTCTCCATCCGCATCTGCCTGCAGGGTGTCACGGGCAGTAAACTTCTCAGAGGGATTCAGCACCGGACCGCGATAGAAGAAATCGGAAATGGTTTCGTTCTTGGAGTAACCCAGGTTGCCGTACAGCTCGGTGGTGTCGTTCAGTTCATACCCGGTGTTCACGAAGAGCTTGAGCGCCTCCACTTCCGGGTCGCCCCAGCGCTGGCCAAGTCCATCCAGTGGCACCTTGTCTTCACCCACAATACTACCGACAAACTCTGCGTCCGGGCGCGCACCACCGCGCCAGGTTTTATCCGCTGACGAGTGTTCAATGGTGGCATTCAGGAAACCCTGATCGCCCAGTGCAAAACCGCCGTTGGCAGCCAGTGATGTGCGGGCGCCGTCGCCATCGAAGTACTCACCGGTCTGCGCAGACAGGGCGAAGCCTTCCGCATCATCTTTCAGGATCACGTTAACCACACCGGCAATGGCATCAGAGCCATACTGGGCCGAGGCTCCGTCGCGCAGCACTTCAACCCGCTCGATGGCCATGGACGGCAGCGCGGCAAAATCTACCGCCTGGGCGCCCTGGTTAGTAGTGCCCAAAGGCGCCAGCTGCAGGTTGACCAGAGCGGAGCGGTGGCGACGGGTGCCATTGACGAGTACCAGGGTCTGGTCCGGCGACAGGTTGCGCAGGGTCACGGGACGGATAAATGCGGTGCCGTCAGCGATGGGGAAACGCTGGGTATTAAACGAGGGCGCTACCTTGGCCAGGGATTCAGTGAGATCAAAACTGCCCTGATCGGAAAACTTGTCGCCGCCGAGCACATCCACCGGCGACAGGGTCTCGGTAGGCGCGACGCCCTCCTTACGGGTACCGGTGGTGATGACTTCTTCCATCACGCCCTGATCCGCCGCAGGTGCCGGTTCGGCTTGCTGCTGGGAAAACGCCAGTGATGCCGGCAATGCGGTAGCTGCCGCTACCGCCAGGGTCAGCGCCTTGATTCTGAATTCTCGCATAGTTATCCGTCCTATTATTTTTATGAAATCGGGACCGATAGATCGATTTTGGTCGCGTCACGCAAACTATCGTGACCCAATTTTCATTATTGTTTTCATACTCTAAGCCGCACCAGAGTAGGGCAAATTATGGTACGCATCAATAAATGGTGCACAGAATGAATTGAGCGCCAAAAGAAAACAAAAACACGCCTTACCTACCCTCTAATCAGGGGATAAGCATTTGGGGAAATGGGGGGATTCTAGACAACCATCCCAAGATAGAGCGGTGGGGCGAGGTCACGCCCACCGGCTCAGGGGTTTGGCGAATAACCGATGTGAAACTTCAACGCCTGAGCGCAGTCTCCTCAGCCGAAGTCCTGCTTTTCCATCCAGGGAATAATCCGCTCAAAGGCGCGTTCGATGTTCTCAATGGACGTGGCATAGCTGAAGCGCAATGCGTTGCGACTGCTTTCACCGAAGGTATCCCCGGCGATGGTACAGACACCGGTTTCCCGCAACAGGCGCAGGGCCACGTTATTGCCGTTGACGCCCTCTGGCAGGGCGGGAAACATGTAGAAGGCCCCGTCGGGCACATACCCTTCCAGAAATGGTGTCTGGTCTACCAGCTCTACCAAACGGTTGCGTCGCTTCTTGTAGGTAGCGACCACGTCGGTAACAAAGCTGCGATCGCCCTTTAACGCGGCAACGCCCGCCCACTGGCAGGGAGTGTTGGCCACGGTGGTGGTGAACATGTGGTAGCGCCGCAGTTTGCGAATGGCGCCCTGACTGGCAATCAACCAGCCAATACGCATACCCGCCATACTGAAGGTTTTCGAGAAACTGCTCATCACCATTACATGGTCGAGATCGGAGCAACACGACAACACACTGGCGTAGTCCCGGTCATCGTAAATCAGGTGATCGTACACCTCGTCGCTGATCACATAGATACCCCGGTACGCGGCCTCCTGGACGATCGTCTCCACCGTTTCCCGCGGATACACCGTACCGGTGGGATTACTGGGAGAATTGAGAATGATCGCGTGGGTATTGCTATCGATCGCGTCGATCACCTCCTGGGGATCCAGCTGGTGATTGTTCTCCGCCCGGGTGGGGATATATTTCACCTCACCGCCATTCATGCGGATCAGCGGTGCGTACAACATGAACGAGGGATCCGGCACGATAAATTCCCGCCCGGGGGCGGACACTGCGGTAAGTGCCAGATAAATAGCCTCGGTGGCCCCGGTGGTAATCAGGATATTTTCCGGTGAGATATAGCGGCTGGAGCGCTCACTGTAATACTCCGCCAGCGCATCGAGTAATTCCGGCAGCCCCGCATCCATGGTGTAGCCGGTCTGCCCCGCGTGCAGGGCATCCACCGCCGCATTCACCACGTGTGGCGGTGTCGGCGCGTCGGGCTGGCCAATGGAAAGATGAATCACATCGTTCATGGTCGCCGCGAGGTTCACCATCTTGCGAATCCCCGGCACCGGAATGGTCAACAGCGCCGGATTCCAGACCGGATCTTCCGATTCGTAAAAGTCAAAATCCAGTCTGCTCATGCTTCGCTGTCCTCCGCGGCATTCTCTGGCGAATTCGCATAGAACAGCTGCGGGCGTTTGTCGGTCAGGGGGGCAGCGAGCTGGTAGGCCTGGGCTGCACGCAGCACCGCCACATCGTTGTAGCGCGCCGCGACCAGTTGCAGGCCAATGGGCAAGCCCCCGGAAGAAAAACCACAGGGAACAGAAATACCCGGCTGACCGGTAAGGTTGAACGGATAAGTGTACGGCGTCCAGGAAGGCCAGCGGGTACTCGGCCAGTCCTGGGGTACCTCGCGCCCGGCCTCGAACGCAGTAATCGGCAAGGTGGGCGTCAGTAGCAGATCATATTTTTTATGGAACATGGCCATCCGCTCACACAGGGCCATACGCTCGTTGACTGCCTCCAGATAATCCAGCATGGAAAGACGCGCGGCCTTCTCCGACACCGCCACCAGTTGGGAGTCCATCAGCATGCGCTGCTTTTTGCCGATATTGCGCAAGGCATTGGCGGCGCCACCATAGAAAAGATGGCCAAATGCAGCGAGCGGGTCGTCGAAGCCCGGTGCAACCTCCGTCACCTCGGCGCCGAGGGACTGCATCAGCTGTGCCGCCTTGCGCACGGTTTCTTCCACTTCGCGATCTACCTGCACATAGCCCAGAGTTGCGCTGAAAGCGATCTTTACGCCCTTGAGCAACTGCTCCGGCTCGCCCTGGATTTCTGCGAGGTAATCGATATTGCGGCGTGGAATGGCATTGGTATCGCGGCAATCCGGCTCTGTGAGTACATTCATCAGCAATGCACAGTCGGCCACGGTCCAGGTCATTGGGCCGGCATGGGCCAGGGTACCGAATGGGCTCGCGGGCCAGTGTGGCACTTCGCCAAAACTGGGCTTCAGGCCCACCAGTCCGCTGAACCCGGCGGGAATACGGATTGAGCCACCGGCATCGGTACCGAGCGCGAGCGGCCCCATCCCGAGAGGCACTGCGGCGGCGCTGCCACCACTGGAGCCACCGGCGGTTTTGGAGGGATCCCAGGGATTGCGGGTAACACCATCGACAGGGTTGTCGGTAACCCCCTTCCAGCCAAACTCCGGTGTCGTGGTTTTACCCAGGGGCACTGCGCCGTTGCGATTGAGCGCCGCCACGCTCGGCGCTTCCTTGCCGAGGGTGGTTTTAGGATCGATGGTCCTTGACCCTTTGATGGTGGGCCACTGGGGAGTGAGGAATACATCCTTGATGGCAACGGGAACTCCGTCCAGCGCCCCGCGGATTTCTCCAGACTGGTAACGTTGCTCGGATTCCCGCGCATATGCGAGCGTGGTTTCTTCGTCGACCAGGTTATACGCGTTGACAGCCGGGTTACAGCGTTGAATCTGCTCCAGCATACTCTGCGTCGCTTCGACAGGAGAAAACTCCTTGTCCCGATAACCTTGTAAAAGCTCTAGCGCAGTCATACGAACGAAGTCATTCACGATCGCTTTTCTCCCTATTTTTTTAGATAGCTGTGCTTTCCCCCTATCCTAGACCTATTTCGCGCCTTATCGCGCTTTTCCCATAAAATACGGGTTGAACAGTACGCCCCGATTATCAAGACATCAGGCAATCGGCTCTGGCATGGCGATACCGGTCTCATCGGCGAGCTTGTGCAGGTCCTCTACAATGGAGGGGTACAGCTGTACGCCCTCCGCCAGTTGTGACTGCCGCAATCCCCAAGCGCGCTTGCCAGGAACACGCACCGGCTCATTGCCGTCGCTTTCGCAGGACTCCCACAACTGCAGTAACGCTGCTGTCTGCCTTAAAAATGCATTTTCCGCGCCAAATGCTCTCGGATCGATAACCTGCAGAAAAACCGAGTTGGCTTCATCGTCCTCGTCAACTTCATCTGCACGACCGTATCCAGATAGTCCCATAGATAGAATTTCAAACATTGCCGACAATGCTGCGCCCTTGTAGCCATGATCGGCACCACCCACCGGCAGAATACTGCCACCCTGTGCAAATGCCGCAGGATCATCGGATAAATGTCCATCGGAGTCTTTCAAATACGGTTGCGAAAGTTTTTTTCCTTCACGCGCCGCGCGCGCTACGTAGCCACCGGCGGTAACCGACATACTGATATCAAACAGCAGCGGATAGTCCGTCGCCGGAGCGCAGAACGCTATGGGATTGGCAGAGAATAGCGGCGTCTTGCTACCCTGCGGCGACACAGTGTGTTCCGCAGGTGTGGAACAGGTAAGGATTGCCACACAATTTTTTTCGATGATTTTTGGCAGATAGGCTGCAAGACAGGCGATGTGCTGGCTTCGCCTGACGGTTGCGGTAACCACGCCGTGTTCTTCAACACGTGACAGCGCCTCGTCAATTGCTCTACTAATTACCCAGGGACCGGGAAGAAATTCTGCATCCCAATTAAAAATGTTTCCGCGATCTGCAAGTAGGTGCGGCTCTCCACTTATTCTCGAGGCGCCATTTCGCAACCAGCTGAGATTGCTGGCTACACGGTTGAGGCCATGGGTGGTAAAGCCCATCAGGTCGGCTTGCAGAAAGGTTTCCGCCATCACGTCTGCACGTTCGCGGGCGAGGCCGGCGTTGACGAAGATATCACTGGCAAACTGTTTCAGCGCTTGTGCCGGGTATCGGGTGGACATGGAAATTCCCCTATCTTAATTTTCGGTTCGCGGGCTCAGTGGTCGGAAACCTTGCCCCGCATGGATTTGATCTGCCCGCGACGGGTCTTATGCTTCAGCCGGCGCTCTTTGGAGCCGCGTGTGGGTTTTGTAGGTACACGTTTTTTCGGGGTTTTAAGCACACTGGAGATCAACGCCTGCAGCCGCGCCAGCGCATCGTCCCGGTTTTTTTCCTGGGTGCGGAAGCGCTGGGCCTTGATCACCACAACGCCGTCAGCGGTGATACGCTGGTCCCGCAAAGCTAGCACACGCTGCTTTATTTCTTGCGGCAGACTGGAAGCCGCAATATCAAAGCGCAGGTGGATCGCACTGGATACTTTATTGACGTTCTGGCCACCCGCACCCTGCGCACGCACGGCACTGAGCTCAATCTCAGACTCTGGCAACTGGATCTGGTTAGAAATAATCAACATGAAAAGCTCTCTGGTTATTCGTACAAAGCCTAACCCGATCCATCGGCTATGCTCAAATTGTCCGGCGTGAAATTCGCCCAGACGCACCTTGCCTGAACACTGTGCAAATAGACTGAACGATTAGCAACTCCGGGAAACTCTGCGGATGGAAAAATCCAAAAATCTAGACCAGGCCCACTTCAATCCACCGGTATTTTACGCCGCGACTGCCGCCCTGTTGCTGATGGTTGCCTACGCGGTGCTGGCGCCGGACCACGCAACCAGCACCTTCAAGGCGCTGCAATCCTGGGTTGTGGTGCACATGAGCTGGTATTACGTTCTTGTAGTAGCGATCATCCTGATCGGCACAATCATGATCGCCTTTTCCAAGTTCGGCGAAATCAAGATGGGACCGGAGCACGCGGAGCCCGATTACGATTACCTGTCGTGGTTCGCAATGCTGTTTTCTGCGGGCATGGGTATCGGCCTGCTGTTTTTCGGTGTCGCGGAACCGGTCATGCACTATCTGCAACCGCCGGTGGGGGAAACTGGCACCGTCGAGGCGGCCCGTGAAGCCATGGTGCTCACTTTTTTCCACTGGGGTTTCCACGCCTGGGCGATTTACGCCATCGTAGCCCTGATTCTTGCCTATTTCAGTTACCGCCACAAACTGCCGTTGACCCTGCGCTCGGCGCTCTATCCGATGATCGGCGAGCGCATCTACGGCCCTATCGGTCACGCCGTCGACGTATTTGCGATCGTCGGTACCGTCTGCGGTGTCGCAACCACCCTGGGATATGGTGTGTTGCAAATCAACTCCGGCCTGAATCACCTGTTCGGTCTACCCGTAGGGCCGGGTGTTCAGGTCGTACTCATTATTGTCACCACCATTCTGGCCACCATCTCGGTAGTACTCGGCCTGGACGCGGGGATCAAACGACTTTCGCAAATCAACATGACGCTCGCAGCGATCCTGCTGATCATGGTGCTGCTGCTCGGCAGTACCGTTTATCTGCTGCAGGCATTCGTGCAGAATTTTGGCAGTTACATGTCAGAAATCGTGAACAAGACCTTCAACCTGTTTGCCTACAAGCCCACCGACTGGCTGGGTGGCTGGACCATCCTGTACTGGGGCTGGTGGATGTCATGGTCACCGTTCGTTGGGCTGTTTATCGCGCGGATTTCCCGCGGGCGCACCATCCGCGAATTCGTGGTCGGTGCCATGATGGTACCGGCACTGGTCACCATGCTGTGGATGACTTTCTTCGGCAACTCTGCCATTCATATGATCCTGAATGAAGGACTCACGCAGCTGGGAGAGATAGTCGCCCAGGATCAGTCGGTGGCCCTGTTCCAGTTCCTCGAGCAGTTTCCGTTCTCCGCGCTATTCTCTTTTGTCGCGGTGATCATGGTTGTGGTGTTTTTTGTCACCTCTGCAGATTCCGGCGCACTGGTGGTCAATATGCTGTCTTCCCACGGGCGCGATGACACCCCCCTGTGGCAGAGGATTTTCTGGTGTTTCCTGATCGGTGTGGTCGCAATCGCCCTGCTGCTGGCCGGCGGCCTCGGCTCCCTGCAAACCGCAGTGATCACCAGTGCACTGCCGTTCTCTGCGATTCTGCTCGTTGCCATGTACGGGCTGATAGCCGCTTTGCGCACGGAAACGGTCAAGCGGATTACCCAGTCGGCCATCGTTGCCCCGATCAGCGCGCGCAACCCGGTGGTGTGGCAACGACGCCTGAAAAACGCCCTGCAACTGCCCTCACTAGAGGAGGTGCGCGAGTACATTAGCAATACCGGCAAACCCGCACTGGAAGAGTTTGCCGCAGAAATGCGCAAGAATGGTTATGAGGCCAAGGTGACGGAGCACGAAAACCAGTTCGTGCAGATTGAAGTATTCCAGGGCGATGAGGTCAGCTTTGTCTACGGTCTCCACCCGAAGGCCACCATCAAACCCGATGCCAGCAATCCGGAGCAGGAACTGGACGATACCTTCGATGACGGTTCACCCGATAAATACTTCCGCGCCGATGTGCACCTCTTCGAAGGTGGCCAGGATTACGATGTCATGGGCTGGACTGCAGAGCAGTTGCTGACCGACATGGTGTCGCAGTATGAACGACACCTGCAGTTCCTGCACACCTTGCGCTAGGGTTGAGATGTTTACGGCGTAGCAACAAAAACCCAAATTCACAGATCTGGCCAGCCCAATGAAACTGCGCACAACCAACGACGGCAAAGCGAGATTTGATCCGCCGGTGTTCTACACCTCTACCGGCGTATTACTGCTGCTGGTGGCCTACGCGGTTCTGTTTCCGGAAGATGCCACCGCGCGTTTCCAGAGTATGCAGAACACCATCGTCACCTATATGGGCTGGTACTACGTACTGATTGTGGCCATCCTGCTGGTTACGGTGGTGCTGATCAGCATGTCGCGGCTGGGCGACATCAAGCTCGGACCTGAGCACGAAAAGCCCGAATACGGTTTCTGGTCCTGGCTGGCAATGCTGTTCTCTGCCGGCATCGGTATCGGCCTGCTGTTTTTCGGCGTTGCAGAACCGGTGATGCACTACCTGAACCCGCCGGACGCCGATCCGGGCACAGTGGAAGCCGCGCGCGAGGCAATGATCCTGAGTATATTTCACTGGGGTTTCCACGTGTGGGCCATTTTTGCCGGCGTGGCGCTTATCCTCGGCTATTTCAGTTATCGGCATAACCTGCCACTGACGCTGCGCTCCGCGCTTTATCCCATGATCGGTGAGCGTATACACGGTCCTATCGGCCATGCGGTGGATGTATTTGCGATCGTCAGTACCGTGTGCGGTGTTGCCACCACGCTCGGGTTCGGCGTGCTGCAAATGAACGCCGGTTTGAATCACCTGTTCGGCATCCCGGTGGGGGAGATCACCCAGGTTATCCTGATTGTGGTGACCACCTCTCTGGCCACCATTTCAGTTGTGGTCGGGTTGGATGCGGGCATCAAGCGGCTGTCGCAACTGAATATGGGCCTGGCGGCCCTACTCTGCCTGACTATTCTGGTGCTGGGCAGTACCGTATTTCTGTTTCAGGCGTTTGTACAAAACGTGGGAAGCTATCTCTCGGTACTGGTCAATCGCACCTTCAACCTGTACGCCTACGCGCCCACCGACTGGATCGGCGGCTGGACGATTTTCTACTGGGGCTGGTGTCTCAGCTGGTCGCCTTTTGTGGGGCTGTTTATCGCGCGGATTTCCCGCGGGCGCACGATTCGGGAGTTTGCGGTGGGCACTCTGCTGATGCCCACGCTGATTACCATCGTCTGGCTGACCGTATTCGGCAACTCCGCGATCAGGTTCATCAGGGATGAAGGCCTGCAATCCCTCGCGGATATCATTCAGAAAGACCAGTCCCTGGCCCTGTTCCAGTTTCTCGAGCAATTCCCGTTTTCCCAGGTACTTTCCGGGCTCGCCATCATATTGGTGGTGATATTCTTTATCACATCTGCGGATTCCGGCGCGATGGTAATGAACATGCTATCGTCCCACGGTCGCGACGATACCCCGATATGGCAACGCATTTTCTGGTCGGCCATTATCGGCGTGGTGGCGATTGCCCTGCTGCTGGCGGGCGGTCTCGCTTCACTGCAAACCGCCGCCATCGCCAGTGCCCTGCCCTTTTCCATCATTCTGCTGGTGGCCATTTACGGATTGATCAAGGCCCTGCGCATGGACTCCGCCAAACGCGATGCGCAGTCCGCCCCGGTTGCGCCGATCAGCGCGCGCAACCCGGTGTCATGGGAGCGTCGTCTGCGCAACCTGGTCCAACTGCCCTCACTACAGGAAGTGCACGAATATATTCGCGAAACCGCAGAGCCCGCCATGGGCAAGTTTGCGGAGCAGATGCAGAAAAACGGTTTTGTGGCGAAAGTCAGCGGAGAGGAAAATGCGGTGGTCCACCTCACCGTCTACCAGGGTGAGGAGGTGGACTTCCTGTACAGCATCTACCCCAAGGCCCATCTGAAGCCCAATGCATCCAACCCGGATACGGTCCTGGACGATACCTGCGATGACGGCTCCCCCGACATCTACTTCCGTGCAGAAGTGCACCTCAGTGAGGGCGGACAGGATTACGATGTCATGGGTTGGACCAGCGATCAGCTGCTTACTGACATACTCTCCCAGTACGAACGGCACCTGCAGTTCCTGCACTCCCTGCGCTAAGCCAAGTGGCGCAACCACCGCACAATCTCCTTCTTTTCTGGAGGAGATTGACGCCATTTCCCGGGTAAATGTTTCAAAAATACCCGCCTAAAAAAATGTGACCAGCTAGGCACAATTAGTTTCGACTTTCCGTTCACTCTCCAATTTGCGTCAGTTAATATCGGACAGATCCCGGTTATTCCGGGACTTTTAGCGACATAACAATAACGACGCGCGCACCAGATAAGCATCGATAACAAGTGGCTAACGGCCGCCAAAAGCACAGTGCGCAGCGATGAAAGGAGAAAAACATGCCCAACGCCAAGCGCAGCCTGGCGGCAGCCATTGCCCTCGCCTCCCTGACATGCGGACTAAACGCCACCGCGGCAGCGGAAGACTCCCCTTTTTCTCAAGTGATCGCCTTCGGCGACAGCCTCACCGACGTGGGCAATGCCGGCGTATTCACCAGCGGTGAAGACAAGCAGGCGGCCATCAGCCTGATGTCACAGAACCTGGGCCTCGGCCAGGTAGCCCCTTCCTGCGCGGGCATGTACCTGTGCCTGCCAGATGTCGATCCCTCACTCCCGGAAGACCAGATGCTCGCCTCGGCACAGGCACAAGTGCGCGCGGCACTTCCCAACGTGGGCGGAGGCTGGGCGGTAGGTGGCCACCGCGCTGCGGACGTCCTGCTGAATATTCTCGGCACCCGCGGCTATATGAATTACCTGAACGAACAGGGGCTCACCCTGGACACCAACGCGCACAACTTTGCCAGCGCCCTGTTACCAGACCCCACCCGCACCACCAGTACCGGGCTTTACGCCGATCTGAACCTGCTGGGCCTGTTACTGCAAGGGCCCGCCGCAGTGGCTGAACTCCGTGCCGCCGCCGCGCAGGCGGAAGCTGCCGGTGACCCCACCACCGCAGCACAGCTCAATGCGCAGGCCGATGGTCTGCAGGCACAAATTGATGCCGCTCCCGCAATGATCGTTGCCGACTCCGGAATCACCGGCAATCCCCATCCGCTGGGGCTCGGCTACCTGGAAGCCAGCAGCGGCCGCGCTGACGGCAAGGCGCTTTACTGGGTGAACGGCGGCGGCAATGATCTGCTCGCCGGGTTTACCGCAACCCTGAGCGGCGGTATCACTGCGCAAGAGTTTGCCGCCCAGTCCGGTCTCGCCGCCAATATGCTCGCCGATGGCGCGCAGGCGCTGTCCGATGCCGGCGCCAACTACATCCTGGTCGCCAACGTGCCGGATATCAGTCAAACCCCGGGCATGTTCGCCGCCGTCAGCCAGGCCGTTGCCGCGAGCCCGGAAGCCGCGCAGCTCGCCAACGCCGTGGCCGCCGGTCTCATGACCCAGGACGAGGCCGACGCCCAGCTGGCAGCCGCGATAGACACCACCCTCGCTCAGGCCAGCGGTGCCGTAACCCTGTTCAACAACACCCTGCTGTCCGATGCCGGAAACATCGACGGAGTGCTGATGGTGGATATGCAAGGCATTCTCAAGGTCTCCCTCGACAATGCCGCGGCGCTGGGCTTTTCCAGCGAGTTTGACCAGAGCACCCTGTGTTACGAAGGCGGCAGCTGTATCGAGCACCCGGTATACGGAAAAAATGGCACCGCGCCCGATGCCGACCAGTTGATTTTCAATGATGCGGTACACCCCACCCAGGCCGCACAGCGGTTGCTGGGCGATTACTATACGGCGGTGGTTAGTGCCGCGCAGATTGCCGGCCAGCTCCCCGATATGGGCGTGCAGGCATCCCGCAGCCATGTAACCGCCCTGGAGGAAGGATTTGTCGGCACTCGCTACCGCACCGCGGAAACCGGGGTATTTGTCAGCGGTGTCTTCGGCAACAGCGATTACGACAACAGTTTTGCCCAGGCAGCGAGTGGCGATGCAACTGGAAGCCTTCTCGGTGCTGGATATGCACTGCGCGATAACTGGCAGCTGGGTTTCGCGGTAAGCCGATCAGACCTTTCCCTCGACAATAGCCAGAGCAATGTGGATTCCACCTCCACCAACTACAGCATCTATACCCGCTTCCACTACAACGAGTTCTTTGTCGACGCCAGTGCGACGGTGACCGACGTGGAATACGATCGTATTGGCCGACAGTTACAGCTCGGAGACCAGTTCAGCGATACCCTGGAAGGCCAGACCAGCGGTGAAAACACCACCCTGGACCTGACGGGAGGTATCAATATCTCCGGTGGCGAATCCCGCTACGGGCCCTTTGCGGGCGTGACCAGGGTCACTGCGGACGTGGATGGCTACAGCGAAGATGCATTGGACGGATTTACTTATACCGGCGCCGACGGCAGCCAGATGGACCCGTTCGGGATGAACTTTGGCAGCCAGGAGCGCCGCTACACCACCATGCGACTCGGTGCCTTTGCCGACAAAGCCTGGGGTAATGTGAGTGCCTACGCACAGTTGTGGTATGAAGATACTACCGGAACCGAAAACGATTCCCTGGAAGTGGGCGTCAAATCCATGACCGGTAACATGAACGCCATGCCGAGCTACGCCAGCAAGGACATGGGCCTGTTCGAAGACGGCGCCGGTGCGCTGGTGGGTCTGCGCTGGCAGGCGGCGAATGCCATTGCGGTAAGCGCCAACCTCACCTCACGACCGAGCTCCGAACACGGCTCACTCAACGTGACCTATCGCTTCTGATTGCCACCGCAATCTGCTAGCGACAACCCCTACTGCACGCCCACTTCGGTGGGCGTTTTTGTTTCCAGCCACCGAGACGCTGCTGACGGTGTACACTCGGCACATTCGTTTCAACCAATACGCAATTCATGTACCTGATCCAGACACCGCGCCTGAGACTGCGCGAACTGACCGATAGTGACTCTGATGCAGCGTTTACCCTTGCACTGGTAAACGACCCGAGCTTTCACCAGTTCATCGGCGACCGCGGTGTGCGCACGCTGGAAAATGCCCGCAGCTATATCGAGCAAGGGCCCCGGGCCATGTACCGCACCCACGGCTTCGGTATGTACCGGGTAGAACTGCAGGACGGTACGCCGGTAGGACAGTGTGGATTGATCCGGCGCGATGGGCTGGACGACGTGGATATCGGTTTCGCTTTCCTGCCCACCTATCGCGGCTGCGGCTACGCGTTCGAGGCCGCTTCGGCGGTGATGGACTGGGGAAAACAAATCCTCTGTCTGGAACGTATCGTCGCCATCGTATCGCCGGAAAACCAGGACTCCATTCGCCTGCTGGAAAAGCTTGGCCTGCGCTACGAGAGAGACATCACGCTACCCGGCGATGATAAACCTATTTTACTGATGGGCTGGCAAGCGCAAGAGGATTGATCTCTAAAGCAACCGCTGCCGTTAAAAGCCATGTTGCTGTTAACAACAGCTACCGAGTAAGAAAGTTGCTGGACATAAAAAAGGCCGCAACCGGTCACCCGGCTGCGGCCTTTTTTATTTACACAGGTCCCTTCAGTGTGCGCTGGCCTGGCCGGCGCCCTGCGGGAAGCGGATGCTCTCCACCATTTCCTGCACTTCACTGGGCGCTTCGCGAGTGACTTTCGCCACGGCGATGGCGACTGCGAAGTTGATGATCATACCCAGGGTACCGATACCTTCCGGCGAAATACCAAACAACCAGTTATCCGCGGTATTGGCCGCCGGGTTGATGAACTTGAAGTACACGATATAAGCCGCGGTAAACAGGATACCCGACAGCATCCCTGCAATCGCCCCTTCCTTGTTCATGCGCTTGGAGAAGATCCCCATGATGATCGCCGGGAAGAAGGACGACGCCGCGAGCCCGAAGGCAAAGGCGACCACCTGCGCCACAAAGCCCGGTGGATTGATCCCGAGATAACCGGCAATACAGATCGCCACGGCCGCTGCAGATCGCGCATACAACAGCTCCTGCTTCTCGGTAATACGTGGCATCAGGTTGCGCTTCAACAGATCGTGGGATATCGAGGTGGAAATCACCAGCAGCAGGCCCGCCGAAGTGGACAGTGCCGCAGCCACACCGCCGGCAGCCACCAGCGCAATTACCCACGCAGGCAGGTTGGCAATTTCCGGGTTGGCCAGCACCATGATGTCGCGGTCCACGGACATTTCATTGCGCTCGTCACCGGAGTAGAACATCTTGCCGTCGGCATTTTTGTCTTCCCAGGAAATCAGGCCGGTTTCTTCCCAGTTGCTGATCCAGCTGGGGGCTTCCGCATGGGCGGTACCCTGGCCATCCGGGCCGTTGATGGTGTCGATCATGTTCACCCGCGCAAAAGTGGCGATGGCCGGTGCGGTGGTGTACAGCAGCGCAATAAACAGCAGCGCCCAACCCGCAGATTTACGCGCGTCGCGCACTTTCGGTACGGTGAAGAAGCGCACGATCACATGCGGCAGACCCGCGGTACCCACCATCAGCGCAGCGGTAATAAAAAATACATCGATGGTACTTTTTGTGCCCGAGGTATATTCCGCAAACCCGAGTTCGGTCGACAGCCCATCGAGTTTATCCAGCAGGTAGGTACCATCAGACAGCATGCCACCAAAACCGGTTTGCGGCAGCACATGGCCGGTCATCATGATGGAGATAAATATCGCCGGTACCATGTAGGCAAAAATCAGCACGCAGTACTGAGCCACCTGGGTATAAGTAATGCCTTTCATACCACCGAGCACCGCGTAGAAAAACACCACGCCCATACCGATGACCACGCCGGTGACGATATCCACTTCCAGGAAGCGGGAGAACACCACACCCACACCGCGCATCTGCCCTGCCACATAGGTGAAGCACACGAAGATCGCACAGATCACTGCAACGGTACGCGCCGCCTGGGAATAGTAGCGGTCACCGATAAAGTCCGGCACGGTGAACTTGCCAAACTTGCGCAGGTAAGGCGCGAGGCACAGGGCCAGCAGCACATAACCGCCAGTCCAGCCCAGCAGATACACGGTACCGTCGTAACCCATAAAGGAAATCAGGCCGGCCATGGAAATAAACGAGGCTGCGGACATCCAGTCGGCCGCAGTGGCCATACCATTGGCCACCGGGTGTACACCGCCACCGGCCACGTAGAAGTCATTGGTGGAACCGGCGCGTGCCCAGATGGCGATGCCGATATACAGCAGAAAAGTCGCACCGACGATCAGAAAAGTAAGTGTTTGCACATCCATGATCAGTGACCTCCCTGCAGCTGCTGCGCTTCGCCGGCAACGTCGGATTTACCCGCAGTCTCGGCCACGTCATCGTCTTCGTAAACGTCATACTTGTGATCCAGCTGATTCATTTTGTAGACGTAGACAAAAATCAGGGCCAGGAACACATAAATGGCGCCCTGCTGGGCAAACCAGAAGCCGAGTTTGAAACCGCCCATGCGGATCTGGTTCAACTCCTCGACAAACAAGATCCCGCAGCCGAAAGACACCACAAACCAGATCACCAGCAGGGTGAACATCAACTTCAGGTTTTCTCGCCAGTAATCACTGGCGAGCTGCTTATTCTTGAAACTCATCGTTTTCTCTCCTCAATTATTCTGGAATTATCGGATTGACGTTGAATCTGTGGTGCACCGCTGGAGTACATCCCAGTTCAGAATACATATTTCACGGACAGTTGCATGCGCTGCATGTCCCCCTCGTCGTCAACCAGCAGCCCGCTGGCGTTCTCAACCTCCTTTCTGGCAAAAATATACTCACCACCCAGGGTCATCTTGGGTACCGGTGAATACATCAAATTCAATTGCAGGCTCTGATAGGAAGACGGCGTAGTGTCGGAAACCAGCCCCGGGTTATCCGCCTCGGTGGCGGAGAGCACCAGGTTGCTGCGCCACTGTTCGCTCCAGAAGTGACGCAGAGCGACAAAACCACCGTGCTGATCGATCAGCTCGATGTCCCCGTCGACGGGATCGATGATACCGGCGCGGTAACTGTTCAGCCCCAGGTAGCGGCCGAGGGCATTACCGTAACTGTACATAAAACGCAGGTCGTCGCGCCCCAGCTGCCATTTTCCGGAGAGGCTGATAGCGTAACCCTGTTCCGATTCAGAGACATCTGCACCCTCATAGGCCAGCTCGCGACTCATGGAGGCAACGGAGTAATTGAGGTCGCCGATACTGTTGTTGTAACGCAGGATCAGGTCCGGGCGGCTGTTGTCGTCATAGGGGTTTTCCGCCCCGTTGTACAGGGTGGTAGCCGGATTCTCTGCAGCGAACTGCAAGCTGCCACTGCCAATGCCCTGGGTATAGCGAATCTGTGGCTGGCGTTCAAAAATGGTACCTACCGGGCCAACAAAGTCCAATCCCTCTGGCAGGGCGCCCACATTGAAAAATGTCGACCACGACTGCCCGGCAAGTAGTGAACGGTCGCCATCGATTTTCCAGTCTACATAGGCGTGGCGCAGCCGTTGGGCGTAGGAGTTACTGATACGCTCATCGCCCTGGGCACCGGCCATGGCATCGATCTCGATATGGGTAGTCACCCTGCCCGCGCCCATTTCGGTGGACGACTTGAAAAACAGCCGGGTGGATTTCGCATGAGCGTTGTAGTGCACATCACCGCTCTCGCCCCTTTCCAGACCACCAACAGGGATGGTGGACGGCACCAGAAAGTCTTCACCAATGGCCGCAGTGGCACCACTGCCATCGGAATAATCACTGAAGATACTGTCCAGTTTGACGTAGCCGCCTATCTGGATATTGGTGTTGCCGAATGTGGGGGACTTGCCCGGTTCCGGGTTTTCAATTTCAACCGGGCGCGCGGCGAGCGCATCCACCTGTGCCTGCAATTCTGCGATCCGCTGCTGCAACTGGGCTGCGGTCACTGCTTCGGTTTCCGCTGCCAGGGTGGGCAGGGTATTCACCATCGCTGCCAGTGCCACCGCACCGGCCAGTTTGCGGTTTTTTATTATTTTCACCGTCATCACTATTGTCCTTGCCGTTGTTTGCCATTTGGGGATAACACAGGTCCTAGCAAACAACGTCATGGATATTCGGGGTATTAACCATTGGTCTAAATTCGGGGTTTATTTAGACCAATGTCTATGCCCGGGAATATTACCCGGCGCGCACAGCCACTGCCTTTCGACTTTTGTCTAATACGTGCTGTTGTAAGCGCGGTGACAAAATACCCCCAACAATCGAAACACCAATAAATACAGCATCGATGAAGAGGGCCGGTCCGTGACCAGTACAAGTGAAACCTACCCCGTACCCAACGCCTACGCCGCCAATACCCTGTTGGACGAAACGCGCTATTTCGAGCTTTACAATCGCTCCATTGAAGATAACGACGGTTTCTGGCGCGAGCAGGCACAGCGCATCGACTGGATCAAGCCTTTCAGTCAGGTAAAAGATGTGTCTTTCGCCAAAGACGACCTGCACATCCGCTGGTTTGCCAATGGCAAACTGAACGTGGCCGCCAACTGTCTCGACCGCCATCTGGCGGAGCACGGCGACACTACCGCCATCCTGTGGGTGGGAGATGAACCTGGCACTTCCCGCGAGATCAGCTACCGCGAACTGCACCGGGATGTATGCCGTTTTGCCAACGGCCTGAAAAGGCTCGGGGTACAGAAAGGCGATGTGGTGACCATCTACATGCCGATGATCCCCGAGGCCGCGGTGGCGATGCTCGCCTGCGCACGGATCGGCGCCGTGCACTCGGTGGTATTCGCCGGGTTTTCTCCGGAGGCCCTGGCCGGGCGTATGGACGACGGTAAATCCCGCACCCTGATTACCGCCAACGCGGGCCGTCGCGGCGGCCGCTCGGTACCGCTGAAACAGAATGTGGACCGGGCAGTGGCCCTGTGTGAAGAAACCACTGTGGAAAACGTGGTGGTGGTCAATTACACCGACGATGCGTCCGACTGGAACCCTGCGGTTGATCGCGACTACGCCGAACTGGTGGAGGCACAGAGTGACGACTGCCCCGCAGAAGTGATGGATGCGGAAGATCCGCTGTTTATCCTCTATACCTCCGGCTCTACCGGTAAGCCCAAGGGCGTCCTGCACACCAACGGTGGCTATATCACCTATGCCTCCATCACCCACGAGTACGTATTCGATTATCGCCGCGGCGAACGTTACTGGTGTGCAGCGGACATTGGCTGGATCACCGGCCACAGCTATATCATTTACGGCCCACTGGCCAACGGCGCTACCACCGTGATGTACGAGGGCGTGCCCCACTACCCCGACGTCACCCGGGTATCGCAGATCATCGACGATCACCAGATCAATATTCTGTATATCGCCCCGACTGCGATCCGCGCATTGATGGCCGAGGGCGACAAGCCGGTGGCAGGTGCCGACCTGAAAAGCCTGCGTCTGCTGGGCACCGTGGGGGAGCCGATCAACCCCGAGGCGTGGAAGTGGTATCACCGTACCTTCGGGCGCGGCCAGTGCCCGATTGTGGATACCTGGTGGCAAACGGAAACCGGGGCCGCCATGCTCACGCCGCTGCCCGGTGCCACGGCACTGAAACCCGGCTCCGCCACCCGCCCCTTCTTCGGCGTTCAACCGGCGCTGGTGGACAATGAGGGCAATATTCTCGAAGGCGCCACCGAGGGCAACCTGGTGTTACTGGGCAGCTGGCCGGGACAGATGCGCACCGTGTTCGGCGATCACCAGCGCTTTGTCGACACCTACTTCAGCACCTTCGACAACATGTACTTCACCGGCGACGGTGCACGTCGCGACGAAGACGGCTACTACTGGATCACCGGGCGGGTTGACGATGTACTCAACGTATCCGGTCACCGCATGGGCACCGCTGAGCTGGAGAGCGCGCTGGTGGCCCACGAGGCCGTCGCCGAAGCCGCGGTGGTGGGTTATCCACACGACATCAAGGGCCAGGGAATCTACGTCTACGTCACCCTCAACAGCGGTATCGAGCCCAGCGAAGCCATGCATACCACACTGCGCAACTGGCTGCGCAGCGAGATTGGCCCCATCGCCACACCGGATGTCATCCAGTGGGCGCCGGGCCTGCCGAAGACCCGCTCCGGCAAGATCATGCGTCGAATCCTGCGCAAGGTGGCCGCCGATGAGTGTGACCAGCTGGGAGACACTTCCACCCTGGCCGACCCGGGTGTGGTGGAAGACCTGGTAGCCAATCGCGCGGCGGCGACACTGGCCTGATAGCCAAGCGCGGGTTGGGCAACGTGCAAACGTTCCCGACCCGCAGAACCTTTCAGCACGTCTTTTCCAGCGCATCCAGCACAGAGCAACCCATAAAAATAATAATCCCAACCGGCGAAACAGGATGTACCCCGGTATCAATAAAAAATCTCGACAGGAAGCGCGGCGACTTTCCCAGTAAACTGATTCGATTAGACTGGATCCAGGTAACCGGGAAAGGTCCCACGAAAGAAGGGATGTATAGCGATGAATTCTCACACCAGTAGCGGACAGGCTGCACGGCAGTTCATCATTGCCGACGATCATCCGCTGTTCCGCGGCGCCCTGCGGCAGTCCATCCAGCAGCACTTTCCCGGCGCCACCATCTTCGAGGCCTGCGACATGCAGAGCCTGCAGCAGTGTGTGGCCGAACACCCGGACTGCGACCTGTTATTGCTCGACCTGCACATGCCCGGTGCCCACGGTTTCAGCGGGCTGATTTTCCTCAATGGCCAGTATCCACAGCTGCCGGTGATGGTGGTATCCGCCAATGAAAAGCCGGAAATCATGTGCCGTGCTATCGACTACGGCGCCTGTGGTTTCCTGCCCAAATCGGCCCCGGTAGAACAGATCGCCGATGCACTGCAGCAGAGTCTCGAGGGCGAAATCTGGCTGCCACCGACAGTGGCAGAGCGCTATGAGGCCGGCCATACCAGCGGCGATGATGCGGAAGTGGTAGATGTTATCGCCACCCTCACCCCACAGCAGTTCCGCGTGGCTACCATGCTCGCGGAAGGCTTGCTGAACAAACAGATCGCCTACGAAATGCAGGTCACCGAGGCGACCGTCAAGGCGCACCTCACCGCCCTGTTTCGCAAGCTGAACGTCAATTCCCGCACCCAGGCAGTGTTGGCCCTCGGCAGTCTGGATGTGGAGCCTCCAGGACAGTTTGCGCCGCCGCAGCGGCCGGAATCCAAACCGGTCAATTGACCTGTCCGCTGCGCACCAGTCGCCGTATCAGGTTGCGCAGCGCTGCCGGTTTCACCGGTTTGGCCAGGTAAAAATAGCCCCGCTCTGAAGCACTGTTGCGCACCGCTTCCGAGGTATCCGCGCTGATCAGTATGCCCGGCAGTGCCAACTGCCAGTGCGCACACAGCGCCTCCAGCGCATCGATCCCGGTCGCCTTGTGGTCCAGGTGATAGTCAACAATCACAACTTCCGGCGGTGTGGAAAACTGCCAGCGCGCCAGCGCCTCATCCAGCGACACCGCGGTGACCACACGACACCCCCAGCCCGTCAGCAGGCTTTCCATACCGCGCAGAATCTGTCGCTCGTTGTCGATACACAACACCGCCGCCGACGCCAGGCTCGCGGTACCGCCAGCACTGGGTTTCTCAATTCGCGCAGCCTGTACCTCACCCACGGGCACACGGATACTGAACATGGAACCGCGCCCGGGGATAGATTCCAGGCCCAGACGGTGCCCCAGCAGGTCCGCGCTGCGACGCGCAATCGCCAGACCGAGCCCCAATCCTTTATCGGCACTGCGCTCACTGCTGCCGAGACGCACAAACTCATCGAAAATCTGCTCGCGAGCGTCAGCAGCGATGCCCGGCCCGGTGTCCCATACCTGGATTTCCAGCACCTTGCAGGCTTCCCCTTCAATCGTGGTGTCAGTGCGCCGACGCACTCCCAGCAACACCCGTCCACGGGCGGTGTAGTGCAGCGCATTGCTGAGAAAGTTTTGCAAAATCCGCCGCAACAGGTGGCGGTCTGAATAGACCCAGGCATCGGTGGGTACATAGCGCAGGGAGAGTCCGCGCTCGCTGGCCAGCGCTGAGAATTCCGCGTTGAGTCCGTCCAGCAACTCACGCAAAGGAAAGCTGGCGCGTTTGGGGGTCAGGCTGCCCGCGTCCAGTCGACTGATTTCCCGCAGAGCGCCAATTAATTGTTCGGCGGAAGTGAGCGCACTGTCGATATAGTGAATGTCGTCCCCCATCTCGCGCCAGCTGCCGGCCGCGGCTTTTTGCTGCAGGGAGGCGATAAACAAGCGCGCGGCATTAATTGGTTGCAGCAGATCGTGGCTGGTGTGGGCGAGAAACCGGGTCTTGGCCGCGTGCAGTTCGCGGATTTTCACTTCCGCCTCGGCGCGACGACGGTTTTCCTGCTGAAGCGCCCGGTTGCTATCTGATAATTCCGCAGTGCGCTGCTGCACACGGTCTTCCAGGCTGCGCCGGTTTTCCTCCAGTGCGTCCACCGCCGCGCGGTACTCGCTGATATCGGTAAACGTGGTGACAAAGCCACCGCCGGGCATGGGTGTACCGCGCACCTCAACGATCGCGCCGGAGGGTAGCCGTCGCTCGAACCGGTGCGCGCTGCCGTGGCGCAACAGATCCAGTCGCCGCTGCACGTGCGCTTCCAGAACCTGCGGATCGTCACTGTCTCCGTACAGGCCGCGCTCGGCATTGTGCCGGTAGAGATTCGCCACCGGACAACCGATGTACAGCAGTCGCTCGGGATAATTGAACAGCTCCAGGTACTGGCGGTTCCAGGCCACCAGGCGCAGCTCGGCATCCACCACGCTGATACCCTGGCTGATGGTTTCCACGGTGGTCTGCAGCAGTTCCTGACTGAAACGCAAGCGCTCCGAGGTGCTGTCCACCAACCGCGCAATATCCTCAAGCTTCAGCGGCCGGTTACTGTGCAGCAGTCCCATCACCTGGTGCGCCGCCGCGGAACCGACGATCCCCGCCAGGGTGCGTTCCGCCTCGCCAATCACAAAACGCGGTGCAGCGTCGTCGGGCAACAGGCGCTGCTGGCTGCGCTGCTCGAACCCGTTCCAGATTTCCTCCAGCCGGTCGCGCCCCACAAACGGCTGCAGCAGGCTGTGCAGCTGTCCCATACGGATACTGGTGGGCACCATATCCGGCACCGGTTCGTCACTGTGCTCCGGGATGACGAAAGCTATGGCCTGGCGAATATCCCCCGCGCTCTGGCGGCAGAAAAACGATACCCCGATCAGCAAAACCACATTGAACAGCAGGCTCCAGAAAACCCCGTGGCTGAGGGAGTCCAGGCCGGAAAGCCCGAACAGCTGCTGCGGTCGCAACCAGTCCAGCCCGAAGGCTCCCTGCTGCAACAAAAGTGCATCGGGGAAAGTTGCCGGTAACACCAGGCTGTACAACCACAGCCCGTACCCCGCAATCAGCCCCGCCCAGATACCGCGCCTGTGGGCCCTGGGCCAGTAGAGCGCAGCAATTAAAGCCGGCGCCAGTTGCGCCGCCGCAGCAAACGACAACAGGCCAATGGACGCAAGTGCCTCCATCCCGGTTATGGCCCGGTGCATCCCCCAGCTCAACAGCATCAACAGCAGGATACTCACGCGGCGGATCAGCCGCAGGTGCCTGCCCAGCGAGACTGCGGTCAACCGGGTATACCGGCTCAGGTAGAGCCATACCGGTGCCACCAGCTCATTGGAAACCATCACCGCCAGGGTTACCGCGGCGACGATCACCATCCCGGTCGCGGCGGAAAAACCACCGATATAAGCCAGCATGGTCAGTGCGTTCTCGCCGCCCTGCAGCGGCAGGGTCAATACCAGGGTGTCGGGATCACTGAGCCCGGCCGCCACCAGCGGTTGCCCGACCAGTGCAATCGGCAGAATCAGGACAGAGAACAGTATGAGGTAAGCGGGTAACAGCCAGCGCGCGGTATGCAGGTCGTCCGGGTTGCGGTATTCCACCACGGCCATATGGAATTGCCGCGGCAGGCAGATGATCGCCGCCATCGCCAGCAGGGTCTGGGTGACAAAATTGACGTCCGGAACCAGTCCCTGGAAATCCAGGGTCCACTCGCTACGGGGTAACTCCATACCGCTGCCACCGGATACCAGCAGCCAAAGCGCGAACACCGCCACCGCGGCGAACGCCAGTAGTTTCACCAGGGATTCCATCGCAATCGCCACCACTACCCCCAGGTTGCGCTCGCGCCCTTCCAGGTGTCGCGTGCCAAACAGGATCGCAAACAGCCCCATCAGCAGCGCGGTGGCCAGCGCGGTATCCAGGTTGACGAAGGTATCGCCCTCGCCGCTGCCGCCGATGGCCTGCCAGCCCATGGTCACCGCACGCAACTGCAGGGCGATATAGGGCAGGCTGCCGACAATAGCCAGCAGTGTCACCAGCGCCGACAGCCCGCGGCTCTTGCCATAGCGCGACCCGATAAAGTCAGCGATAGAGGTAACTTTCTGACGCTCCCCGACCTGCATCAGCTTGCGCAGGAAACCGCCCGCAAACACGAATAACAGGATGGGGCCAAGGTATATAGGCAGGTAACTCCAGGTGTCACTGACCGCCTGCCCAACGGCACCAAAGAATGTCCACGAGCTGCAATATACGGCCAGGGTGAGCCCATAAATGATCGGGCGGAAACGTTGGATCCACTGCTTACGCTGGTCTGCCCGCCACGCCACCACAAACAGCAGTGCCACGTATAACAGGGCAAAAAATAGCAACAGTGGCTTGCCGATCATGGTCTTCTCGCAGCAGCAGGACGGGACAATTCAATTCCCTGTATACCTGAAGGAGAAGCCGTAGGGCAATTAGCGAATAGTCGAGCGATTGTTGGTGAATGGATGCAGAAACGAAAATGAGCGACGGGTTACCTTGCCGCTCTCGCTGAGAGCCAGAAATCAATCAGGCAATGCAAGGTTGTCCCCAGGCTCAAGATTCCAGTGCAGAATCCAGAGCCGCTTTTACCATCTCCGCGTACCGGGCATCCGCCTTGCCAAACTGCACCAGCATGCGTTGCTGGATCGACGCGCTGGCCTGACACAAACCGACGGCAATGTTATCCACAAGCTGTTGCTTCTGGTCGTCACGCATCAGACGGAACAGGGCTCCGGCCTGGGAGTAATAATCCTGTTTGTCCTGGCTGTGAGGTTTCACCCAGGCATCCCGTTCAAGGGGCATGGGTGGCTCGGCTACGGACGGCACGGGTACCGGTGCGCCCTGATTGACACGGTCGTTGGGGAAAAAGGGCACCTCACTGCCCTGATTGACGGCAAAGGCACCGTCGCGCTGGTAGTGGTTCACCGGACACTTGGGCGCGTTTACCAGAATACTGTTCACGTTGGCACCCACGCGATAGCGGTGTGCATCCTGATAGGCAAACAGTCTCGCCTGCAGCATCTTATCCGGAGATCCGCCGATACCCGGCACCAGATTGCTGGGGGCAAACGCGGCCTGCTCCGTCTCGGCAAAATAGTTTTCCACATTGCGGCTCAACTCCAGCATCCCGATATCCACCAGCGGCGCTTCATCGTGCGGCCACACCTTGGTGAGGTCGAACGGGTTTACCGACAGGTTTCTTGCCTGCTCCTCGGAGAGTAACTGCAGTTGCACTTTCCATTTTGGATAATCACCAGCATCGATGGATTCCACCAGATCCTGCTGGGCACCGAAGGCCGGGTAATGTACCGCATCCTCGCTGCGCACATTTTTGATCCCCTGCTGGGTTTTCAGGTGCCACTTCACCCAGAAGCGCTCACCCTCTTTGTTCCAGAAACTGAATGTGTGCGAACCAAACCCATGCATATGCCGATAACTGAGGGGAATCCCGCGGTCGGACATCAGGATGGTCATCTGGTGCAGTGATTGCGGATGATTCGCCCAGTATTCAAAGCTCGCCACCGGGTCCGGCACATTGGTGCGCGGGTTCTTCTTCTGCGAGTGAATAAAATCCGGGAACTTGGATGGATCATTCAGGAAGAACACGGGTGTGTTATTGCCCACCAGATCGAAGTTACCCTCCCTGGTATAGAACTTGATGGCGAAGCCGCGGGGATCCCGCGCATAGTCGCTGGAGTCCTGACCACCACCCACCGTAGAAAAGCGCACGAAAACTTCGGTGTCCGTCCCCGCTTGCTGCAGGAAGTCGGCAATGGTCCAGTTGCTGAGGTCTTTACTCAGGCGGAAGGTGCCGTAGGCACCGGTACCACGCGCGTGCACCACACGTTCGGGAATCCGCTCGCGGTTGAAGTGCGCCAGTTTCTCAAACATCCGGAAATTATCGAATGTCAGCGGCCCCCTCTCACCAGCAGAAATACTGTTGTTGTCGTCGGCAATCGGCGCGCCGGCGGAAGTGGTCAGTTTGGTGCTGCTCATGGCGGATACCTCTTTCCATAGACCCGCCAGTATCAGTAACAAAACTTGGCAGCGAGTCAGAGCGAGCCGCGATTCTTCTCCCCCGCAGAAAGTGACGATTGATCCAGATCAAGAGTGATGATTATTCCGCCAAACCGGCTTCATTGACATATGACTATCTAGACGCCACTTATTTGACACAACAGGCCCCTCTACTAGGCTCAATGCGGGAGTTTGATCCTTCGATGATAATCAAAAGAGAATTGCGCCATGATCATAGCTACTGACATGCCAGAAGTGAGCCGCTGTGCCGCCACCGAGTGCGCCTACAATACCGATTCCGCCTGTCACGCCCGCGCGATCACCATTGGCGATGGCGAGGATCCGGATTGCGATACCTTTTTCAGCAACCACGAGCACACCAAACGTGAGCGTGTTGCCGGGGTCGGGGCCTGCAAGGTCACCGGCTGTAATCACAATCAGGATTTCGAATGCAGCGCCGACCAGATCGAGCTTGGCTACAGTGGCGACTCGGTCAACTGCCTGACCTACGCCCACTAAACCAGACTGCGTTCGCAAATAAAAAAAGGGAGGGAAGCCGAAGCTTCCCTCCCTTTTTGCATTTCTACTAGCTTCACTTTCTAGCTTCAGCGTCTCACTTCAGCTTTTAACTGCACGCTGTGCTCAGTCGGCCACTTTTGATCCCTTGAGACCGTAGTAGGCGATGTACACATAACATACCACCGGCACCAGGAAAGAGATCTGCAGGCCCGCAGTATCCGCGACAACGCCCTGAATCAACGGCACAATGGCGCCGCCGACAATGGCCAGACACAGCACTCCGGATGCCTGCCCCGCCTGCTTACCCAGTCCCTGCAGCGCGAGGCTGAAGATGGTCGGGAACATGATCGAGTTGAACAATCCCACCAGCAGAATGGCCCACATGGCCAGGGCACCGGCACCGAGAATCGCCGCAAACACCAGCAGAATGGCTGCCACGGCATTGAAGGCCAGTACCAGCCCCGGAGAAATTGTGCGCATGACCGCAGCACCGATAAACCGCCCCACCATGGCACCGCCCCAGTAATAAGCGATGTAGTGCGCCGCCTTGGCCTCTTCCATCGCCGCCACACTGTCGAGGCCGAGGAAGTTCACCAGGAAGCTGCCGATGGACACCTCTGCGCCCACATATACAAAGATACCGACCGCGCCCAGTACCAGGTGGCGGTGAGACCATACGGACTCTCCCTCAGCGGCCACCGCACTGTGCTCATGCATTTCGATCTGTGGCAGTTTCAAGCGGCTGAACACCACAGCCAGTGCCGCCAGTACACCGGCCAGCATCAGGTAGGGAACCTTCACTGCATCCGCCTCTGCGTCGGCGCTCAGGGCATCCGCGCCCACCGTGGCCGCAGAAAGGATCAGGACACCACCAAAGAAAGGCGCAATGGTAGTGCCGAGGGAATTGAATGCCTGGGTAAGGGTCAGGCGGCTGGATGCCGTGGCCGGATCACCCAGGGCCGTCACGTAAGGATTGGCAGAGACCTGTAGCAGCGTAATCCCAGAGGCCAGTACAAAAAGCGCCCCCAGGAATAAGGGGTAGGAGTGGCTTTCTGCCGCCGGATAGAACAGCACGCACCCCAGCGCCGCTACAGACAGGCCACCCACTATGCCCTTCTGGTAGCCGATGCGTTTTACCAGCGCACCCGCCGGTAATGACACCGTGGCGTAGGCGCCAAAAAAGCAGAACTGGATCAACATGGCCTGGGTATAGCTCAGGTTGAAAACCGCTTTCAGATGGGGAATCAGAATATCGTTGAGGCAGGTAAGAAAGCCCCACATGAAAAACAGCACGGTCAGTGCGGTCAGCGCAAAGCGGAAATTGCCACCGACAGCGTTATCGGAAGAACCCGCATCGGTATTTATATTGGTCACTGGAGCCTGGATCCCGGCCATAGTTCACCTCTTATGATAGTTATTGTCCCTGCATCACCATTGTCTGAATGCCTGGTCACCGGAGCACCCGGACGCACCATTCGGGGCATGTCCCATGTTCCAGTTACTAAGACGCGCCAGACAGCATTAACCACTCCCCGCCTTACACGACTCACGCCGCTGCTTGGGCCTTGGGAATTTTCAGCACAGCGGCAAACAGTATCACGGCGCCAGGGCCCCGACTGTTGCCACTTTGTGCAGGCGAGTCCCACTTTTACAGGCGGTGGGAAGTGGGAGGGCACGAACAAAAAACGGCCACCAGTGATCCCGGCAGCCGTTCGATCCGCCGCCGGAAATAGCGGCGGCAGGGTTAGCGTGTAATCACTCTTCCAGGGGCGGATAGGCGTTTTCTACCAGAACCTGGAAGGCTTCCGGGAACCAGCGGCCCGCGTGCGGCGCGTTGTCCATGGCACCGGTACCGACGGAACTGTCGTAACGGTTCGGGGCATTGGGGTCACACATGGGGTCGTGCTGCTTGGCCGGGTCATTGGGGTCCGGGGTGAAATTGGGGTCACTCACACCATCGGACTCCCCCTGGGGTTTCACCCAGACATAGGCGTCGATACCCGGCGCCGGAGTCGCCTGTGGACGGAAGCCCACACCACCGGGCTGGTTACACCAGTTGCCGCGGTTTTCCCGGCGGTCGATACGGCTCTCATTCACATAGGTGTTGAGGTCCGTACTGGTGGACGGCCCGCTGGGCCTGTCCGGACCGCCCCAGCCATTGCGACCGGTATCGATCAGCATACCGAGGGTCTGCGGCGCGCCGCGGCTGATCATGGCATCGCGCCAGTCCTGGGCAAAAGAGAGCTCTTCCAGGTAGTCATTCCACTCGTAGAAGTCCGCAGAGCGCACCGGCTGCCCACCCACGGTCAGGGTGGGATCCGGCAGGTAGGGCTCCTCCACCGGGGTGTAGTTGGAGGTGTTGGTGACGAATCCGGCGATACTGCCCCAGCCCGCGTCGGTACTTTCCACCACCTCACCGATCAGGGTCACTGCGGGGCCGAAGTTGCTGCTCCAGCCCAGCCACCCGGAGTGGGCGATATCCACGTAGGAGTAGACATTGTCCAGCTGCGCCAGTTTGTTCAGGGCGTAGCGGATACCGTCGCGGTAACCGCCGGGGCCATTGGCTTCCTGGCAGTCCGGCACGCTGAGATTGGAGATCAGGTTCGGCAGGGAATCCACCTCGATGATGGTGACGATGTTCAGGTCCGCATAGGCCGGGTCTGCCAGGATCGCCACCAATGGGTCGATGTACTCGGTCTGGTAGCGCTCGAAACCGTTTTCGGCGATCAGCAGCTCACCATTGGAGGCGAGAGCCGCGCAGTCCCGGTTCGGCAGGTTATACACCACCACCATAAACAGGTCAGCGCCCTGGGCCAGCGCTGCGTCCAGATGGCCTTTGAGGCCGCGGCCCTCAGTGAGCGCGCCGATGCGATCCATCCATACCGCAGAGCTGAAATCGGCAATGGCGGCACCGCCGGGCTCATTAAGAGCATTTTCCGCCCAATCCGGGTTCACATACCAGTTGCTGGAAGCGGCGAACGGATTGTCGTGACGCACACCGGAACCACTGCTGCTACCAGAACTGCCAGAGCTGCTGGAAGTACTGCCACCGGAGGAACCGGAACTGCTGGAGCTACCACTGGATGACGAACTCGACGAGGACGAACTGGAAGAAGAGCTCGACGAAGAGGACGAGGAAGAGGAGCTGGACGATGAACTCGAAGAGGAACTTGACGAGGAACTGGAGGAAGAGCTGGAGCTGCTGGATGAGCTGCCACCGGAGGAGCCACTGCCGCCGCCGTCACCATCCACCGTTACCGCCACCGGCGCGAGACCGCCGGGGAAGGCAATAAAGCCCAGGCTCACCTGGCCTCCAGCGGGAATACTGTCGTTATATCCCGCGGAGGCAACAACATAGCTGGCGCCCTCCCGGGAAGCGACGACGCCGTTCCAGATATTGCCAATCTCCACTGGCATATCAAAACTGAGCGTCCAGTTTGTCAGGGGCGTAGTGCCGTCATTGACTACAGTGATTTCCCCCTGGAAACCATCACCCCAGTCGTTGGTTATTTTCATGGTTGCCTGCGCCGCGAACGCCTGCACAGCACTCAGCATTAATGCGAGCGCACAGGAGCACACCAACAGCAACCTGTTCGGTATCTGTTTCATGATCGCTATCCAATTATTTTTTGCCATTAAAGGTTTGTGGTGGGAAGAAAAGCCGGTGCCATCGCGGCACCGGCTTTTTAAGTCCGCCAGGTTACTCGGGTGAGTTGCTCCACAGGCGATTTAGCAGGTTGGTCTTGCGCTGGTCGAATTCGAGCCATTCACCCCAGCCCGCGGTATTGCTCTGCGGGTCGTAGGCATGACCGTACCAGCCACCGGTATCCCCGGATTCCGGGTTGATAGACCAGTAGCAGCCCTGGATATTTTTCTCGACCATATAATCGACAAATTCCTCCTGCCACTGGATATCCACGACACCCGGCTGGATATGATCCCAGCGGGCCTGGTCGCGCAGCGTAGCTTTGGCAGGCCAATCCATATTGCCGCCGAACTCACCAACAACTACCGCATAGCCCATTTCTCGCAGGTAACCAAAGTGCTCGTCCCAGCCCTGACGCAGGGACACCGGATCGATCACGATATTACAATCGGCATCGCCCGCAGCATCACCTTCCAGGCCTTCACACTCCGGCTGCGATTCCACATCCATAAACCCTTTCTGTACAAACACGGAAGGACCGTAAGTGTGTGGAGACCATACCAGGCGGTCTTTGGGAATATTCGGCGGGTTGCTACCGGCTTCGAACAGGTTTTCACCCCAGTTCGGGTTTGTCTGCTCATCGCCGTGGGGCACCTGGGTAATAGTGTCCGGGGTACCGTCCTGATTACCGGCAGTGGATGAAATGCCCTGCACGAACAGCAGGGTATTCGGGTTCACTTCATCAATTGCGGCGAACGCATCCTCGGTGAGGCTCTTCCACTCCTCCCAGGTGTAGTCCCAGGGCTCATTGTAGATATCGATACCGATGATATTGTCCACACCCAGCGCTTCCTCCAGCCCGGCCAGCTCGCGCAGGTTGTCGAGCCAGATATCGCGGTTGTATTCCTGCACGCGGGTAACAGAATCCGGGTTGCCGGTCGCCGCACAGGAAGTGTCCTCGCGCGGGTAGTCATACATCTCGCGATCGCGATCCACATAGGGCGGGCGCGCATCCAGACGGCCGGCACGCCAGCCGACATAGTTGGAACAGGAGTGGACATCCAGCATCACTTCGATGTTGTTGGCATCCGCAGCAATGATGAACTCTTCCATTGCCTGGCGGGCGCTGGGTACCAGTACCGACTCGTGGTTTTTCAACACGCTGCCGCTACCCTGCGGATCATTCGGATCCAGCGTTTGCGGTGCTATCGGGAAACGCACGACATTCACGCCCATGGCAGTAATCTCGCTCATGGTCTGCTGGAGGGTACGGCCGGTACCGGAACCGCCATTCGCCCAGAAGGTATTGCCCACATAGAGCTCCATCGGCGCACCACTCGGGTTGGTCGCATCGCTGGAGGGCTCATGACGCCCCTCGAGACCAAACCAGGAACCGCAGTTCATCGGGATGACTTCACCGTTTTTGGTGATATTGCCCGAATCGTCTACACGGAATCGGCCAGAACCGGAAGAGCTGCCGCCGGAAGAACCGGAAGAACTACCAGAGGAACTGGAAGAGCTTGAGGAACCGCCGGATGAACTGGAAGAACTTGAGGAACCGCCGGATGAGCTGGAAGAGCTCGACGAACTACCGCCGGAAGAACTGGACGAGCTCGAGGAGCTAGACGAGCTGGAAGAACTGGAGGAGCTAGAAGAACTGGATGAACCGCCGCCGGAAGAGGAACCACCGTCGTCACCGATCACAGTGACTGCCGCCGGCGCCAGCCCGCCAGGATAGGCGACAAATCCGACGCTCACCTGCGCGCCCGGGGCAATGGTGCCATTGTAATCCGCAGCAGCCACCACATACTGGCTGGCGCTTTGGGACTCGATGATCCCGTTCCACAGGTTGTTAATATCCACATCCATATTGAAAGATACGGACCAGTCGGTTAGCGGCTCGCTGCCATCATTGATGACTACGATTTCCCCCTGAAAGCCGTCGCCCCAATCGTTGACGATGTTCATTTCCGCCTGTGCCGCCAGCAGTGCAGCGGACGAGGTCCCCAGCCACATCACCAGGCCGGCTTTGGCGAAAGCCTTGTACATGGCCCGCCTTTGTATTTTTTTTACTTCCATCTCTTCTCTCCAATCGCTATCGAGTATTTCGGTTTTTGTCTGGTAAGAATCCGGACCGTTACTGCAAAGCAGTGACGGCGCAATACGGGCCCGGCTCTTACCCGGCTTCCTGCCCTACCTCATTCCTGTGCAACGGACACCGCCTGACCGCACTGCTGCACCACAAATTCCATCCTGTGTGAGTAACTGACTCTAATCCGTAGCCAGCGAGTACATCCGCTGCTCCTCGGTTCCTTGCGTAAAAAAATGCACCTGCAGTTCGCTGCGATCAGAGAAATAGGTCATATCCACAATCTCTCCGGCATCGCGATCGAGCACACGGAAGTGACTGCCATCCGGAAGACTCATGGCGAGACTCTGGCGGTCCTCGCGATCCAACTTTCCATCGACATTACTGTCACTCGCAACATATTGAAAAAGTATTCTTACAGTGGTCGCTCCGTATCCCACGTTGTTGTGATAGAGCGGCCAGTAACGGGTAATGACCTGCGCCCCATCGGAAAACAATCTGCGCGGAACAATGCCATCGCGGATAAAGAATTCGATATTGCGAAGACTTCCCTCTCCGGCTTGATCGTCCCCTTCACGCAGTTCGCGCAACTGGACGGAGACACCGAGCAAGTCCACCGCTGTGATCGCGTACGTATCTGTATCGGCAACCTCTCGTCGATGATCCGCAGTTTCCCGCTGCGTAATACTGTCCGCGGCTACGGCCGGCGTAGCTTGCCGCGCAGAAACCATGGCGTTATCCGGTTCACTGGAAAATTGTGAGGAAAGCGTGCTGTCAGACGAATCACCGAACGTCCACGCATCCACCAGAATCACCATCGCGCCGCAGAGAACCAGCAGAGACACGAATGTGACCCAGTCCACTGCAGCAATACGCCGGAAAAAATGATCGGGGGGAAAACTCTGAATTTTCACGGACGCACCGCCAATCCCGAATTACGGGCAACGCCATCGAATACCCGCTGTTCGCCAGCACCCGCAAGGTCACGCACTACCAGGGCATATTCGCGCGCACTCAAGTTTTCCGCCTGCAGGTAAGCAAAGCGGTCGCCATCCAGAAAAACCGGTGCGTGCGCGGCTACCTGCTTATCGGTCAATTCCGTGCGCTGCCCATCGAGACGCGCCATAAATATCTGCAGGTTGCCTTCGTAGACTTTGCGATGCCGGGATTCGTCGTAGTGAAACCGGTAATCCATCAGTGCCGAATACAACAAGGATTGTCCATCCCGGGACCAGCTGGGCGCACCCTGTACCTGATGTGCTTGCGCAGATAATTGCAACGGATCCGTTGCGCTACCCAATGCCGGTTCTTCCGTCATTTCCATTACCCAGAGACTGCGGGCTGCCGGCGTATCCGGATGAAACACAAAGGCCAAGCGATCACCCGTGGGCGACCATGCCAGCGCCACCACGCTACCGCAGGCTTTACAACGACGGTGCCCATTAGATGCGTCGTGCGCACTCGACTGCCGCAGAAAACTTGCCAACTCACTGATGGATGCAGTCTGTTGCACACAATCTAGGGCACATTCCGCAAGCAGAATCTTTCCGCCGCTGGAATCGCGCGCTGCGATGGCGAGACTCTTCCCATCCGGAGACCAGTCAAAATCCAGAATCTCCTCAACTTCTAGCTGCACACGCGTTTCCCCCGACCCAAGTGCCAGCACCACCAGATTTTTGCGCGCGCGTATAAATGCCACGCGATGTCCGTCCGGACTAAATTTGGGGGAGATTTCGTTTTCAGGTGTTCTGGTGAGCGGCGTCAAAGAACCCTGGTTCCCCCTATATAAATAGAGGTCAAACGCTTCATCGTTTTTGGAAATATCGATATTTTCATCACCATCACGATTGGAGGAAAATACCACCAAGCCCTGCGACGAAATATCGGCATCGATATCCCGCCAACGAATATTCTCGGTAATTTTTTTCAGTTTTATATTTGCGCCACTACCACCAATCGCATCGGCAGAATATGAATAAATATTCGATACCGGCCCCATCACCTTCGCACTGAATACAACTTCCTGTGCGAACGCGGAAAGAGTCATAGAAAAAAATACAGCGCACACAATCATTCGGTAAAAATAATACCGGCACTGACGATGAAAACTGATGAAATATTCCAACCCCATCTCCATGACAATCAGAAAATATGATGACTTTGGGTAGCGCCACGCGCGACACCGGTGTAGTTGCAACGTGCCTGAAATTCAAAACAGACCCACAAAAAGATGACTTTCGAGCCAAATTTTCAAAATTGCGGCGTTGGAAATGCAGAAAGAAAAAAAGATGTGAATTCAGATGCAAAAAATGAGACGCACTCGTCACATGAGAAATATGCACACTGCAAAGGGAGTTTTGCTGTTATACGGCTGCAGAATTGAAGAAAACAGCCAGAGGAAAGTCGGTGAGGAATCACACCAAGGGCACTGATACCCGGGAATAGGGCCAATCGGGAAGTAAATGATAGGGGACGTAAAGCGGGGAGGGAGAAAGCGGCCCGGCCGAAGTTTACCGAGCCGCAAAGTCAAACCAGATTATCAGCTGACCTTTTCGCCGTGCGCCTGCTTGTCGGCGTGGTAAGACGAGCGCACCATCGGCCCACAGGCCGCGTGGGTAAAGCCGATCTGCTCGGCGTAGCGGCGGTACTCTTCAAACTCATCCGGGTGTACATAGCGCTGCACCGGCAGGTGCTCCTTGCTCGGCTGCAGGTACTGACCGATGGTGAGCATGTCGATATCGTGCGCACGCATATCGTCCAGCACCTCGAAAATTTCTTCCTTGGTCTCACCGAGGCCCACCATCAGGCCGGACTTCGTCAGCACATCCGGACGGCGTTTTTTGTATTCCTGCAGCAGTTTCAGGGACCACTTGTAGTTGGCACCAGGACGGGATTCGCGGTACAGACGCGGCACGGTTTCCAGGTTGTGGTTGAACACATCCGGGGCTTCGGCCTCGAGAATATCCAGAGCGATGTCCATACGGCCGCGGAAGTCCGGGGTCAGGATTTCCACCTGCAGATTGGGCGACAGTTCACGAGATTGCTTGATGCACTCGGCGAAGTGCTGGGCACCGCCGTCACGCAGGTCATCGCGGTCCACAGAGGTGATGACCACGTAGCGCAGACTCATTGCCGCAATGGCTTCGGCCAGTTGCTGAGGCTCATTCGGATCCAGCGGATTGGGCTTGCCGTGGCCCACATCGCAGAAGGGGCAGCGACGGGTACAGATCTCACCCATGATCATGAAGGTGGCGGTACCACCACTGAAGCATTCCCCCAGGTTCGGGCAACTGGCTTCTTCACACACGGTAGCGAGCTTCTGCGAACGCAGGATGCTCTTGATCCGCTCCACTTCCTTGGATGCCTTCACCGACGGTACTTTCACCCGAATCCAGTCCGGCTTGCGCAGCGTCTGGTCACTCGCGATCACCTTCACCGGGATACGCTCTACCTTGTCGCCATCGCGCAGTTTTTCGCCCTGTTGCAGACGACGAGTGCGCTTTACCGGGGTGATTTCCGGCTTGGCAGCCTCACCCGGCTCGACGGTGGTCGCTTTGATTTCGGACTGGTCGGCGTCAAATCGTTCAGACATTGCTCGTTCCTGGTTCGGTACCCTGCGCTGTGCCGGGTACCGCAAATAACTTTTCGTCAAATAACTGTTCGTCCACCGGCTGCCAACTGGCCTCCGGCAATTGCAGCTTTTGCTGCAGGGCCGCGACAAAGCTTTTTGCCACTGCTTCCCACGCGGGGGTGGGCTGGACAATCTCCGCCATCTGCACCATCTGCATGCCCGCGTAGCCACAGGGGTTGATACGCAGGAAAGGACCGAGATCCATATCGATATTGATGGCAATACCGTGAAAGCTACAGCCTCGACGCACCCGCAGGCCAATGGAAGCGATCTTGTTGCCGGCACGCGGCCCTTCAGTCAGATATACCCCGGGTGCATCGGGACGCGGCGCGGCGGGGATTCCGAATTCCGCCAGCATGGCAACGGTGGCCTCTTCCAGCGCAGTAACCAGATCGCGCACGCCGATTTTGCTGCGGCGCAGGTCCAGCAGTGGATAGACCACCAGCTGACCGGGACCGTGATAGGTCACCTGGCCGCCGCGATCCACCTGTACCACGGGGATATCCCCGGTATTGAGCAGATGTTCCGCCTTGCCGGCCTGGCCCTGGGTAAATACGGGGGGATGTTCAACACACCAGATCTGATCCCCGGCGTCGTTGCCGCGGTTGTCAGTGTAGTGGGCCATGGCACGCCATACGGTTTCGTAGTCGCGCCGGCCAAGGTTATAGATGACCGGTTTTGGGGCGGCCATCACAGCACCATGTACACGCCCGGATGGGCTTTGAGTTCTTCGAACAGTGCCTTCAACTGGGGCTCGCCGGTGGCCAGAATGAAGAAGGTCACCGAGGTGAACTTGCCATTGCGGCTCGGCTTGTGCCGCAAGCGCTCTTCATCCAACTCCGGTGCATGGCGGCGCATCACCTCCATGACGAATTCGTGGACCTGATCATCGGTGTCTCGCACCACTTTGACCATGTAGTCTTCACAGGGAAACTCAATTTTTGGAGGCTGCTGCTCTGTATCCTGGGTCATACCACACTCACTGGGCCGCAGGACAGATAATGGAGGCGCAGGGACCAATCCCAGCGGGAGTTGCGGCCGGGCGGCGATTATACAGTGCCGACAGTGGAGTGGACAGCGAGGAAAGATTGCAGAAGAAACTGCTTTAGGGAGAGAGAATCATAGCCCGGTGGACCACGCCACCGGGCTGATTGGGGTATTTTCGGCTCGAATTACTCGAAAAAGCCCATGACAAAGCGCTTGACCGCGTCCCAGATACGCTTGAAGAAGCCGGCTTCCTCCACGTCTTCCGCCACCACCGCAGGCACGTCAGCGACGGTTTCTCCATCCAGGGTCACAACAACCTTGCCCACCTGTTGCCCCTTGGCCAGGGGTGCCTTGAGCTCTCCGTCGATAATCAGGTCGGCCTTGATGCTCTCTTCGCCGCCGCGGGGGATAGTGACAAATACGTCGTTTTTCACCGCGATACCCACGGTATCCGTTTTGCCCGCCCACACTCGCTCGGTCTGCAGCACATCGTTGCTGCCGTACACTTTGTGAGTCTGGTAGTAGCGGAAACCGTAGGCCAGGAGCTTTTGGGTTTCCGCCGCACGTTTTTCATCGCTGTCGGTACCGACCACCACGGAAATCAGGCGCATGCCGCGCTTCACTGCGGAAGCCACCAGGCAGTAACCCGCCTCTTCGGTGTGACCTGTCTTGATGCCATCTACCGCCGGGTCGCGCCACAGCAGGCGGTTGCGGTTGGGCTGATTGATGCCATTAAAGCGAAAGTACTTCTCTGAATACAGGGCATAGTGATCCGGGTGATCCTGGATCAGTGCGCGCGCCAGCTTACCCAGATCGCGCGCGGTGGTGACATGCCCTTCCGCCGGCCAGCCAGTGGCGTTGACGAAATGGGTATCCTGCATACCCAGCAGTTGTGCCTGCTGGTTCATTACCTCGGCAAAGACTTCTTCACTGCCGGAAACATACTCTGCCAGGGCAATACTGGCATCGTTGCCGGACTGCACGATAACGCCACGCAGCAGGTCGATCACCGGCACCTTGTCGCCGACCTTAACGAACATCTTGGAGCCGCCCTTGCGCCAGGCCTTCTCCGAAATATTCACCATGTCCTGCTCTTTGATGGCGCCTTTATCCAGCTCTTCGGAGACGATGTAGCTGGTCATCATCTTGGTCAGGCTGGCCGGCGGAATCTGCTTGTCCGCATCGTGCTCAACCAGTACCTGGCCGGTATGGGCGTCAATCAGTAAATAGGCGGAGGCTGCAAGCTGCGGCGGCGCTGGTATCAGCGGTTTATCGGCCTGGGCCACACTGGTGCTGACTAACAGGAGCAGACAGGCAAATAAGCGTTTGAACATGGGTATCTCTTTATTCCTTGCGTTCGAAAAGTGTCAAAAACCCGGCGCCGGCCGGGGAATACGCTGCCGGGCAGCCAATCAGTCAACCACCACCTGGGGTTGGCCGAAATTCTCCTGCTCTACAGATTCCCGCAATGCGGCCAGTGCCCGCTGCTGGGCAATGGGTCCGATACGCACCCGGTAAAGCATTTTTCCGTCACGGTTTATCGGGCTGACGGATACAGGATAGCCGAATGCAGCGGCCAGTTGTCCACGAATCTCTTCTGCCTGGGACGATGAACTGTAAGCGCCCACCTGCAAAAACGTATTTTCCGGCAGTTTGAAACTGGCGTCTTGCGGCAGACCTTTACGCGCTGCGGCGTCTTTTTCCACTGCCAGGCTTTCTGTCGCACTGGGCAGGGATTCGGGGTCCAGAGCCACCACTTCTACCCGCGCAACGCCTTTGTCGATATACCCGAGTTTCTGCGCCGCGGTATAGCTGAGATCAATAATGCGCCCCGGCACAAAGGGGCCGCGATCGTTGACGCGGACGATGATACTGCGACCGTTGTCCAGGTTGGTGACTTTAGCGTAACTGGGCAGTGGCAACGTTTTGTGTGCCGCGGACAGGGCGTACATATTGTAGACCTCGCCATTGGCCGTTTTACGCCCGTGGAATTTGGTGCCGTACCAGGAGGCATGCCCGCGCTCGCTATAGCCCTTTACACCTTTCAATACCCGGTATTTAACGCCATTAACCACATAGGGAGATTTGTTGCCGGCAACTCCGATTGGTTCCCGCACCGGGGTAACTTCCGGTGTGGCGAGCATATCGACCGGGACATCCGGGCCGCTATCGCGGACCTGATCGAAGGGCACATCTTTCGGTTCCACTTTGGCCTTACCCGAATCCTGTAGAGGTACAGTGCTGCAGGCGCCGAGTAACGCCAGCGTGAGACCAGCCCCGAAACGGGCAAAGCCCGCGGCTTTAGCCGCAATTTTTCTGATTTTCATGCCTTCCCCCCGGAGCAGGTCAAACAGCGCCCGCTACCGCGATTTATCGTAATTGCTATGCGTAAAAAGGCCGGATATACCGCTGATATCCGGCACAGAAAATCTGCTTATTGGTTTAGCGACCCCCGAAACCTCAGGAGCGACCACCCCGCGCTTTGATAATTTCCTGGCCAAGCTCGTATACCGCCATGGCGTACAAACGGCTGTGGTTATAGCGGGTGATGGTGTAGAAATTGTTCAGACCAATCCAGAACTGTTCCCCATTTTCCGCATCCAGGGAGAATACGTTGGCAGGCATATCCTTGGTAACCTGCGCCGTGGTGGGGAAACCCTTGGCTTCAAGTTCACCCACTGTCCATTTGGGCTTCAGGTCGTCATTGACGATGGTCATATCCGCATTAGGCAGCGGCTGGGTAATGACGGTGATCGGTTCACCGGCTTTCCAACCGTGCTCGACAAAATAGTTGGCCACGCTGCCGATGGCATCTTCGGTATCGGTCCAGATATCCACGCGGCCATCGCCGTTGAAATCCACCGCGTAGTGACGGTAGCTCGAGGGCATAAATTGACCGAAGCCCATGGCGCCGGCGTAGGAACCTTTCAACGTGGTCGGATCGATTTTTTCATCGCGGGTGAGCAGCAGGTAGTTTTCCAGTTCCTTGGTAAAGAACTTGGAACGGCGGGGATAGTTGAACGCCAGGGTGGAGAGCGCATCCAGGACCCGGTAGCTGCCCATATTGCCACCGTAACGGGTTTCCACGCCGATGATCGCCACGATCATTTCCGGCGGCACACCGTACTTTTCCTCCGCAGCCTTCAGCGCATCCGCATTCTTGTCCCAGAATTCCACTCCGCCGGCAATACGCGTATTGGTGATGAAGATTTTGCGGTACTCGTGCCAGGGCTTGGCTTTTTCCGCCGGACGCTTGATCGCCTTGAGGATCGAGTCCTTGCGCTTGGCATCTTTCATCAGCAGCTGCAGTTCATCGCGGTTGAAGTTGTGCTCGGCCACCATGTAATCCACAAAGGCCTGGGCCTGGGCATTTTCCTCGTGCCCCTGCTCTTGCGCACAGGCGCTGAGAACCAGTCCCAAACCCGCCAACAATCCTGTGGTCCACTTCAAAACAACCGCTCCTGTGTTCATAGAGTACTTCCAACTACTTTTTCAGTTATTAACATCGATACGCTGTTGTGACTGCAAACGCGCCAAAAAGTGGCACGATACACGGGAAAAAGTGAAGTTTGGCTGAACGGGCTCACATTGAGCCACCAAGTATCAAGCCATTAAAAAAGTACTCTGCGTCTTTCCGTACTGATCGCCATCAGAATGCCGAAACCGGCCATCAGGGTAATCACCGAGGTGCCGCCGTGACTTACCAGCGGCAGGGGCACCCCCACCACCGGCAACAGGCCCGTCACCATACCGATGTTCACAAACACATAAACGAAAAATGTCAGCGTGATACTACCCGCCAACAGACGTCCGAATACATGCTGGGCCATAAAACTAATATAGATGCCCCGGGCAATGATCAACAGATACAGGGTGAGCAGGATAAGCGCTCCGCGCATTCCCCACTCCTCGGCCAGTACCGCGATAATGAAATCCGTGTGGCTTTCCGGCAGGAAATCCAGCTGCGACTGGGTGCCCTGCATGTACCCCTTGCCAGCCCATCCACCGGAACCAATGGCGGCCTTCGACTGGAAGATGTTCCAGCCGGCACCCAGGCGGTCCGCATCCGGGTTGAACAGGGTCAGAATGCGCTGTTTCTGGTATTCCCGCAGGCCCCACATCCACATGGGCCAGGCGGCCATCGCGCCCATGACCGCGGCACCGCCGATCATTCTCCAGCTCAAGCCAGCCAGGTAGAGCGCAAAAATGCCCGATGCTGCGATCAGGATCGAGGTTCCCAGATCCGGCTGCCGCACGATCAGCGCCGCCGGAATACCGATGATAATGAGGGTCCCGGCGACCGTGAGGAACGAAGGCGGCAAGCTGCGCTTGTGCAAGTAGGCCGCTACCGCAATAGGTACCGCGAGCTTCAACGCTTCCGAGGGCTGGAAGCGAAACCCGCCAATCTGCAACCAGCGCTGGGCCCCTTTTGCGCCCACACCGAAAAACAGCACCGCCACCAACAGGCAACAGCCGGCAAGATAAAACCAGGGGGACCAGCGCCGGTAGAATTCCAGCGGGATCTGCGCGGCGATCGCCATGCCCACAAACGCGAGCCCCATGAAAACCGCCTGTCGCTTGACGTAATGGATCTCTTCCCCGGACGCGCTGTACAGCACCACCAGGCCAACGCCAGCCAGCACCATCAGCAACAGCAACAGGGGAACATCAATATGCCAACGGCGGGAGAAGCTTTCCGGCCGCCGCAGGCTGCTGCCGGCATCCGGCAGGCGGTGCATATAATCGCGACTAGCCACGGATGTGCGCCTCCTGAGTAATCATCATCGGCGGGCGCCAGGACTGCAGACTGGCCGTGTCCTCCAGCGGGCGGGACATCCAGTCGAAGAACACTTCCCGCGCTACCGGCGCCGCCACGAGTCCACCGCCCTCACCGTTTTCTACCAGCACCGACACCGCAATCTGCGGATCGTCCACCGGCGCAAATGCCACAAACAGAGCGTGGTCCCGGTGTCGCTCCTTGAGCGCCTCGGAATCGTACCTTTCGCCCTGGGCGATCCCCACCACCTGTGCGGTGCCGGATTTACCCGCGACCTTGAAATCCAACCCGGCGCCGGCTCTTTTACCGGTACCGTGGAGGCTGTAAACCACAGCTTCCATACCTTCGAATACCAGATCCCAGTGCTCCGGCCGCGCATCCACGTGATGCAGTATCTCCGGCGGCTGCTCCACGCCGTCGACGGCCATCACCATCTGCGGGCGATAATGGGTACCGCGATTGGCGATGGTTGCAGTCATCACCGCCAGCTGCAGCGGTGTCGCCAGTACAAAACCCTGCCCTAGCACCGCATTCAGGCTGTCACCGGGGAACCAGGGCACACCGCGGGCGCCGCGTTTCCAGGCGCGCGAAGGGAACAGCCCCGGGTACTCCCGCGGCAGGTCGATACCGGTTTTCTCGCCCAGTCCAAAACGCGTGGCAACATCGTGCATGCTGTCGATGTCCCAGCGCGCAGCCATATCCCAGAAGTAAACGTCACAGCTCTGGGCGAGCCCCTGGATCAGGTCGACATGCTTGCCGTGCCCCCAGCGCTTCCAGTCGCGGTAGATGCGCTTGTCATTGGGCAGCTTGTAGTAGCCGGGATCTGCCACTTCGGTTTCAGCAGTAATGATGCCCGCGGCGAGGCCACCGAGGCCCATCATCGGCTTCAGGGTCGATCCTGGCGGGTACTGCCCCTGCACCACACGGTTGAACAGTGGCACATCCAGGGAGTCCCGCAGCGCACTGTAATCCTTGAAGCTGATGCCGGTAACAAACAGGTTCGGATCAAACGAAGGCTGGCTGACAAACGCCAGTACCCCGCCGGTTTTGACATCGATGGCCACCACCGCGCCGCGGTTGTCACCCAGTGCTTCGGTAGCCACCTGTTGCAGGCGGGTGTCCAGATGCAGGGTCAACTCGGAACCGGGCTTGGGGTCATGGCGCTCCAGCACCCGTAACACACGGCCGCGGGCATTGGTCTCCACGTTTTCATATCCGACCTCACCCAGCAGCAAATCTTCGTAGGAACGCTCCAGCCCCACCTTGCCGATACTCTGGGTACCCCGGTAACGGCGCACATCTTCCTCGGTAAAGCCGGAAAGCTCGCGGTCGTTGATCCGCCCCACGTAACCGACGCTGTGGGCAAACAGCTTGCTCTGCGGGTAATAGCGGACCAGTTCCGCCTCCACGGATACCCCCGGCAGGTGGAATTCATTGACGCTGATACGGGCGATTTCATCCTCGCTCAGGCGGTAACGCAGGGGGACAGGCTCAAACGGTCGGCGGCGCTGCAGGCGGCGATTGAATTTCTCAACGTCGCTATCGTCCAGTTCCACCAGGTGGCCGAGCAGCTCCAGGGTGGCATCCAGATCCTTGACCCGCTCACGCACGATAGAAAGGGTATAACTGGGACGGTTGTCCGCCAGCATTTCGCCGTTGCGATCGTAGATCAATCCGCGGGTAGGGGGGACGGGGCGGACCTGGATCCGGTTCTGGTCAGACTGGGTGCGGTAGTCCTCAAAGTTGACCACCTGCAGGTTGTAGAAGCGCGCCACCAGCACCCCCAGCAGAACCACAACGCCACAGATCGCCACCAGCATACGGTTGCGAAACAGCCGCTGTTCGGTGTGGTGGTCTTTGAAACGCAGGTTTTCAGACATGGTGGTCGAAACGGATTATTCGGTGGCGCGAAAATGACCACGAAGTGTACACAAGTTTGCCGCCCCTGCGGAGCTTTCGATACCCGGATAGCACCCGGGCCCGCCGAACAACAGGCCGGCTGCAATCAAAAAGAATTGAACGCCAATCCCCCTCAGACAGGGAATTGGCGGGCAAGTTCAGTCGGGATGGCAGGTGATCAATACCCCCGTTGGGAGGCCGCCCCGGATGACCCGGCGCTATTTGTGGTATGGGTGTCCCGCCAACAGGGTCCACGCCCGGTACAGCTGCTCAGCCAACAAAACCCGCACGAGCGGGTGCGGCAGGGTCAGCGCCGACAGGGACCATTTCTGGTTGGCCCGCGCCACGCAATCCGGGGACAGGCCATCGGGACCGCCGATCAGCAGGCAGACGTTGTCGCCAGACATCTGCCAGTCCGCCAGTTCCCGCGACAGCTGCTCGGTACTCCAGGACTTGCCCTTCACCTCCAGTGCAACCACGTGTTCCCGCGGATTGATGGCAGCGAGCATCGCCTCGCCCTCTTTCTGACGGGCCTTTTCCACCAGAGCCGCGGAATTCTTCTGGCCGCGATTACCCAGGGGCACCTCGACCATTTCCAGCGTCAGTTCCCGCGGCAGGCGCTTGGCATACTCGTTGTAGCCGTCCTGTACCCACGCGGGCATCTTTCCGCCTGCGGCGATGATTCGGATCTTCATGAACGGGACGTCACTAACCGGAGCCTACGCACAGTTCGCCCTCAGCTTTCGTGGGGATCACTGCCGTCGGCGTTGTCGCGGGTGTTGGGGGTCATCGACCAGAGCTTTTCGAGGTCATAGAAACCGCGGGTCTCCGCCTGCATCACGTGCACCACGACATCGCCATAGTCCACCAGCACCCACTCGCCCTGCTCCGTACCTTCGACGCCGATGGGGCGAATACCGGCTTTTTTACCGTCATCCACCACATTTTCGGCAAGAGATTTAACCTGGCGGCTGGAGGTACCCGTGCAGATGATCAGGGTATCCATCACGTCGCTGAGTTCTGACACATCCAGCGAGACGATGTCCTTACCCTTGAGGTCTTCCAGTGCGTTTACGGCAATTGATTTGATATCAGTCATAACACCTGTATCTGGAGCCTTGGCTCCTATTGATTTCCGCTCTTGTAGAGCTGATGAGTTTGAATATATTCCAGCACCCGCTGCGGCAGTAAATACTGCGGCGAACGGCCACTTTCGATCAGGCTGCGAATACCCGTAGCGGATATCGGCAGCAGAGTCTGTTCCCTTACCAGTATGCGACCGGCGGCCCGTTGTTGCAGGTCACCGATATCGCCACGATGGTTCGCCAGCAGCTCAGCCACCTCCCCCTGCGCGGGAAACTGCCAGCCCGGGCGGGCAACCACCACAAGGTGCGCCAGTTCAATCAGGCGCTCCCAACGGTGCCAGCCGGGAAGCCCCAGCAGGGAATCCAGTCCCATGCAAAAGCTGATGGAAACCCCCTCGCCCAGCTCCGCACGGAGCTCTTCGAGGGTATCCACGGTATAGGTGGGCCCGGCGCGCAACAGTTCGCGCTGGTCGAGCTGCAATGCCGGGCAATCTGCCAACGCGAGCGCCAGCATGTCGCGCCGGGCTTCTGCGGTAACTCCGGGCGCCGCCCGGTGCACCGGCTGATGCGACGGCAGCAGGCGCATTTCCTCAAAGCCCAGTACTTCCTTCAGCTCCAGCGCCATGCGCAGGTGGCCAAAATGCACCGGGTTAAAGGTGCCGCCGAACAGGGCGATGGTTTTCATCCGCGAATATGTCCGTCCCCGAACACAATCCACTTCTGCGAGGTCAATCCCTCGAGCCCTACCGGGCCGCGCGCGTGGATTTTGTCGGTGCTGATACCGATTTCCGCGCCCAGACCGTACTCGAATCCGTCTGCAAAACGGGTGGAGGCATTGACCATTACCGAGCTGGAATCCACTTCGGCCATAAAGCGCCGCGCGCGGGTGTAATTCTCGGTGACGATGGACTCGGTATGCCCCGAGCTGTAGCGGGCAATGTGATCCATGGCCGCATCCATATCCGCGACCACGCGAATCGCCAGCACCGGCGCCAGGTATTCGGTAGCCCAGTCTTCGTCTGTGGCGGGCAGAGCCGCAGGCAGAATCTCGCAGGTCCTGTCGCAACCGCGCAGTTCTACGCCCTTCTCAGCATAGGCTTCTGCCAGCCGGGGCAGGAATTCCGCAGCCACGGCTTCCGCCACCAGCAGGGTTTCCATGGCGTTGCACACACCGTAGCGGTGGGTTTTCGCGTTGAGCGCAATATTGAATGCCTTTTCAGGATCTGCGCGGTCGTCCAGGTAAACATGGCAGATACCGTCCAGATGCTTGATCACCGGCACCCGCGCTTCGCGGCTGATGCGTTCGATCAGCCCCTTGCCGCCGCGGGGCACGATCACGTCCACATATTCCGGCATGGAGATCAGTGCACCTACCGCCGCGCGGTCGGTGGTACCCACCACCTGCACCGCCGTTTCCGGCAGACCTGCCTTTTTCAGGCCCGCGGAAATGCAGGCGGCAATGGCGCCGTTGGAGTGCAGCGCTTCACTGCCGCCGCGCAGAATGGTGGCGTTGCCGGATTTCAGGCACAGGCTGGCGGCGTCGATGGTCACATTGGGGCGGGATTCGTAAATGATCCCCACCACGCCCAGGGGCACGCGCATTTTGCCCACCTGGATTCCACTCGGGCGGTACTTGAGGTCCGAGATTTCACCCACCGGGTCCGGCAATTCTGCAATCTGGTTCAGGCCCTCGATCATGCCGTCGATACGCGCTTCGGTCAGCTCCAGGCGGTCCAGTAGCGCGGCGTCGAGACCGTTGTCACGGCCGTTCTGCATGTCGATTGCGTTGGCCGCCGCCAGCTGCGGTCGCTGGGCGTCCAGCTCGGCGGCAATGGCCTTGAGAGCGTCGTTTTTGGTGCCGGTGTCTGCTCGCGCCATCAGGCGGGCAGCAGCGCGCGCGGCGCGGCCCATGGCCTGCATTTTCGCTTCGGTAGAGTCCTGTTCGACCTCGGTGGCACTGACACTATTCACTGCAATCCTCCATGCATTTCACGCAAAATCCGGGGCACCCCCTCAAAATGGCCGCGCAGTATACCGCAACCGGGCCCGGAAAAGCCGACAGTACCGGTTATTCCCTGGCAACCCCCTGTTTCCCACCCAGCTTCTGATGAAGATAGGCGATTCCCAGCAGCGCCAGACCCATGCCCATAAACGACGCCACACGCAGCAGCCCTTCAAGCCCGGACATATCCACCAGGAACAGCTTCACGATCACCAGCGCCAGCACGGCCATTCCGCCCTGATAGCAGCTGCGCGATCCGCGCCAGCTGCCAAACAGGATCCCGGCTACCGCCAGCAACAGCCACACCGCAGAGTAGGTGTACAACTCTCCGGTAGGCGTTGGTACATCCAGGCGGATGGTGCCCTGCCACAGATGACGCACTTCCAGTGACACCCACACAAATCCGGCCACCGCGGCCACCAGGGTCGCAAGGCGACGCACACCCGGCAGATAGAACCGACCCACCAGCAGGGCGAGCAGCGCGGCGCCGGCGAAAGCAGGCAGCAGCATATTCCACAGCGGCCGCCCGCCGATGGCGTGCCATACCCAGGGCTCGCTCGTGGCCACGGAAAACAGGATTGCCAGGTAGTTGACCAGACCCGCCAGCACCAGCAGGCGCCCATAACCGTCGTACCAGCGCGCGAAGCTGCCCGCCACCCGTGCCTTGCGGTAGTAGATCAGGCCCAGCCCGGTAAACAGCCACATATTGACCACCGCCTCGGTAAAGCTGAATTCCGCGGCAAACGCATTACCGCCGTAGAGCCAGTAGCGGCACTCGGCCCAGAGCGCGAGTACCAGCAGGTGCAGCGCTGCGGCCTCCGCCCAGGCGGCGAGGGACTGCTGGTTCCGCCTCAGGATCAGTGTGGCCAGCCAAGCACACAGGGCGGAGCCGCCATAGGTCCACAGGGACCAGTGGGTATCGTCGCCATAGGTGAGCAGCCAGGGATTCAGGGTGAGACGCGCAACCACCAGCAGCAACACCGCTTTCAACAACCAGCCGAGCGCCGGCACCTCAAAGCGCCGGATCACCCACGCCAGGGAGACGGCCTGCAGCGCCAGCGCCAGGGTAAGGCTCGCCTGCTCCAGCCACAGGCACACGGCGAGGCTGTAGGCAAAGTGCGCGGCGATAAACAGCCACACCACCATCCCCCTGTGCCACTGATGCAGGGCCCCGCGGCTCCCCAGATACATGAACGCGGCACCAAACACTGCCGCGTACAGGCACCACCAGTACACCGGCAGATAATCACCGGCGAGCACATAGCCGGTAAGCAGGGACAGCAGCGGCGCCATCACTGACAGCGACGCCCACCAGTAGCGGGCCAGTCCCTGGCGATAGTTATATAGCGCAAGACCGCCGAACAGCGCCGCCGTCGCCAGCAAGTAGAGCAGGAAGCCGCCCTGCTGCTCCGCCGGCAGTGGCGACAGGGCAACGGGTGACCCACCCCACTGGTCAAGTCGCGCGCCCAGCCAGGCCACCAGTTGCCCGAGCATCAGAGCCCAGGGCACCAGCGCGAGACTGGCGCGCTGGCGGGCGGCAACCAGTACCACCAGTGCCAGCGGACTCCACGCCCAGATCGCCCCGGGGTGGAATCCTTCACGCAGGATCGACAGACACTGGGCGGCGGCCAGCACCAGCAGGCTGGGCAGGATCAGGGCAGAGATTCTTGCCACGGGCTTCTCTCCAGCCTTCTCTCCAGTCTCCTGCTCTGTCTCTGCCGGGGTTTTCCACAGCAACCAGTTTCCGGGGACCACCGCCAGCAGCGCGTAGGCCAGCAACGCCAGATAGACACCGCGCCAGTGGTCGGCCTGATGTCCGAGCAGGGAAAGCAGCCACCAGGCCAGGGCGCCGGCCAGCATGCCCAGCCACAGCCAGCTGCGGAACACATAGCGGAGCAGGAACAGTACCGACACCGAAATAATCAGGGCGTAAATCATGGCGCCCAGAACATTGCCACCGCCAGTGGATACCAGCGCTGGCACCGAGTAGGCGCCGAGCATGCCGATCGCCGCCAGCACCGGCCCGTGCAGACGGGCCAGCCACATGGTGATCATCGCCACCACCGCGAGTAGCCCAAATGCCAGCCCCGGCTCCATAAAGTGGTAGAGGTGCAGAGCGGACAGTACCGCGGCGAATGCGGTAATGGCGCCGCCTCCGGCAAGTGCAGCGAACACCGGGTGACTGCCACCGGTCCTGCGCCGCAGCACTTCGGAAGCAATGTACAGTGCGCCGGCGGTAATCAGTCCCATGGCCACGCGCACCCGCGGCCCGAGCAACCCCTGCTCGATCCCGTAGCGGGCGAGAAAAATACCCGACAGGGCGACACAGGTTCCGCCCAGCCACACCATCCAGTTTTGCTGTATGCGGCTCCACAACTGTGCCCGCGCCGCGGCCACTTCCGGGCTGCCACCCCGGGGGCTCGGCGTTGGCGAATGCGCGACGCGAGCCTGCTGCACGGGACGGGACGCGTACCTGGCGGCTACCGGGGGAGTGCGCTGTTCCGCAGCCTGGCTGTCTGCAGAGGAACCCGGCCCCGGAACGTCACTGGCGTTATCGGTGGGTGAAGCGGGCACATCGGGGATGCCGGCAGGAGGCGTCTTGCTGGCAGGCTCTCGCGCAATGGTGGTGCGAGGCGCATCGCGCAATTCTTCCAACATCGCGCGCAGACGACGCACTTCCCCGCGCAGGCTTTTGACCTCGGCGAATGCAAATATCCCCATGAATGCGCCGACCACCACGGTGAGGATCAACAGCACACCGAGCAACACAAAGTTATCCATAACTCTCCAGAAAGCGATTTATTGTTTTTGCTGTTTATTCTTGTTTACCAGGGGACGCCTATTCCGCGCCGCCCGGTTATTGTTTTGCCCAGCGATCCAGGTTGGCGGCAATACTGGCCAGCCGTTCCAGCGGATCGTGGCTGGCCAGCAGCTCCACCCGCGCGGCATCGTCCAGCGGCAACAGCTGCGCCAGCTGCCAGGACAACGCCTCGGCGCTTTCCACCGGTGCGAATTTGAGCGCCAGGGTGGCGGCGTGCTGTTTCAATTCGTTCAGCACCGCCAGCAGGCCGTCACAGCTTTCCGGCACCGGGTGGGACTCCTCGTCCGGCAGCCACTCCACATCGGCCATCAGCAGTCCGTCCTCCTCGGCAAAGGTCTCCAGTACCCGGAAGCGCGACTCCCCGGCCACATCGATATGCAGCAGCCCCTCTTCCCCCTGGCTCCAGTCGACAATGCGCACATACAACCCCAGCGGCCACACTTCCGCCGGACCCACCTCGCGGCCGTTGCGGATCAACACGACGCCGAAACCGGTATCGGTCTTCAGGGATTCGGTCACCAGCCGCAGGTAGCGCTGCTCGAAGATACGCAGCGGCAACGTCACCCCGGGAAACAGGGCCATATTGAGCGGGAACAGGGGAATCAACGACAAAATTTTGGCTCGCTTGCTGCTCTAGAGGATTCTGGGCGGCGCGGGGCGCCACCCAGCGGAAGGAAACAAAGATACCACTGGTATTCCTGCCACAAGGATAATCTCCCGCACATAAAACAAAAAATTGCGCCAGCTGTTCTATGCTCAAAGCAATACGCGAATGCGAATCGAGAGGTACTCCCATGCGCTGGCGTCAGGGTCGCAGAAGTTCGAATGTGGAAGATCGTCGTGGGGAAAGATCTCCCGGCGGCGGCGGCGGTATGGGGGGATTGGGCAATCTGCTGGCCCTGGCTCCCCTGCTGTTGCGCAGCAAAAAAGGCTGGCTGATTCTGCTGGCACTGGGGGCGCTTTACTATTTTGGCGGCAACCTGTTCAGCGGTATGCAGAGCACCGAGTCCCCCAGCCTGGGCCCGGATGCCCAGACGGCGCCAGGGGTAGCCCCGGACGATGAGGTGGCGCAATTCGTTTCCGTGGTTCTGGCAGATACGGAGGACACCTGGGGAAACCTTTTCCAACAGGCTGGCTCCCAGTACCTGACACCGAAGCTGGTGCTGTATACCGATGCGGTGCGCTCGGCCTGTGGCCTGAGCTCGGCGGCGGTAGGCCCCTTCTACTGTCCCGGAGACCAGAAGGTGTATCTGGACCTGAGCTTTATGAATGAGCTGAAAAAGCTCGGCGCGCCCGGCGACTTTGCATTTGCCTATGTGATCGCCCATGAGGTCGGGCACCATGTGCAGAACCTGATGGGAACATCGGAAAAAGTGCAGCAGGCGCGGATGCGCGCGGACAAGGTGACGTCAAACCGGCTCTCGGTGATGCTGGAATTACAGGCGGACTGTTACGCGGGCGTGTGGGCTTTTTACGCGCACCGCGACCGCAACATGCTGGAGCCCGGTGATATCGAGGAAGGGCTGCGCGCTGCCGCAGCGGTCGGCGACGACCATCTGCAACGCCGCGCCGGCCGCGCAGTATCCCCGGATGCTTTCACCCACGGCAGCGCCGAACAGCGCGCCTACTGGTTCAAGCAAGGTTTCACCAGCGGCGATGTCAACAAGTGCAATACGTTTGCAGCACTGTCCGGACAATAGCCTCTAGTGATTGCTCTGAAACAGTTACCGTGGCGACACCGCTACCGGGGTCTTCGCATTAGGCAATGTGACTTAAACACCATCGTGAACTGGCTCGCCGGATCAGAACCCACTAAGCTTGCCGCTCACAAACTTACTCAACAAAAGTTCAGGGAGACTCCCGTGCCAAAAGCAACAGCCCGCCACATTCTCGTAGAAAGCGAAGCCCAGTGTCAGGATCTGAAAAAGCAGATTGAAGACGGCGCAGATTTCGGAAAGATTGCCCAGCAATATTCCAAGTGCCCCTCCGGCCGCAACGGCGGCGATCTGGGTGAGTTCAGCCAGGGTCAGATGGTGCCGGAATTCGATAAAGTGGTATTCAACGATGAGTTGAACAAGGTACACGGCCCGGTAAAAACCCAGTTTGGTTATCACCTGCTGGAAGTGACCAGCCGGAAGGATTGATGAAGCTGCCCCACAAATTCCCGTCGAATAAGGTGAGGTAGGTAGAAGCTAATACAAGGTGCTAGGGCAAGTATTTCGAACCGTCGTCGCCATGGATGGCGGCGCCGGAGCGTACAGGGATGTATGCACAACGATTCGAAATACTTGCACCAGCACCTTGGCGCCACCGAGGTACCTTACAGGGCTCCCAGACAGGGCTCCCAGACCTGGATCAGGGAGCCACTACTTTAGTTCACTCTGCGCTGGTCTCAGCCTGCCACTCGAACAGGTTCAGCTCGATAAAGAAGAAGGCAACGAGCCACAGGAAAGCGTCCCAGAAATCCAGGAAGCTGCCATTGATACCCCAGTAAACGGCGCACAGTAGCAGGGTGAAGTACAGCAGGCCCTTGATGACCTGGGAATAACGCATGATGGAATCGGACAGCTGATGGCGCAGCTGCAGCCATACATCGAATGCCAGGATCGCGACCACCAGCAGCCAGGCACCAGCATTGATCACATCCACCCACGCCAGCCACTGAATTTCACGCCACACCGCCGCATCACCGAGTACCTGGGCATCGGCCAGGCGCAGCAAATGGGTATCCGCCAGTGAGCCGCAGTTCGCCGCGGTCAGTGCCACATAGTCGTCCTGCTCCAGCACCATCGACCAGCCACCGCTGTTGGCGAGGTCACAGGCAGAACCGGCTACCGGCAACAGATGGGTCAGAGAGACCATCTCCGAGACGTAGCCGTAAAACGAGTAGACGATAAAGACGTAACAGAAAGCGGATACCGCGTTCAGCACCCATTTGGTACTGCCCTTGATCTTTTCATCGGACAGCACCCAGGTTTCCAGCTCGAACACCAGCAGTAACAGCACCCAGGCCAGGGTATCGATGGAGTCGTTGTAGGCTTCGATGATTTTGCCGAAGCTGACGCCATCGGCGAACACCGTGCCCGCCGCCGCCTGGTTTTCCATGAAAAACGCGTAGACGTTGTATGTGAGCAGGCAGTAGACGGTGTACTTGAAGATCTTGAACAGCGTATATCGGTTAAACGGTATTCCGGCCAAAGAAACCACCTCAGACATTGGCGACGCCCCCAGTTAGCGTGATTATTTTTCGGTTGCTGCTATTATCAAACGTGAGATACGCCAATATCGAATAATTATTCGGTTTTTGCAACCTTGAACACGAATCAGCCGGTACCCAGCGGCAGGGGAACCGGCGTGGTGGAACGGGATTGTGCCGCGGGAAGCTCGTCGGAAAGCTGGGAATCCCCCTCTGGCGGCATCTCAGCGCCGTTGGATTCCGACAGTTCTCCTGCCTGCGCCGCCTGACGTACCGCCTCTGCCGCCTTTTCCTGCTCTCTCTGCGCCACCGCACTCTGCCCCTCGCGACCGGCAGCGCCGTCGTCAAACAGCTTGTCGAAGCGCACTTTCGGATCCGTCCACTCGCCATCGATGCGATAACTGACGCTCGCCACCCGATCCACCTGCTTCTTGAACACCTTACTGATCAGGTACACCCCGGCAGCAGCGGGCAGGCCACCGGCCAGAGCCGCTACAAATGCCAGGTTGTTGCCCACAGGCAAGGTAGCCACCAGGGTGAGATTGAGGTCTTCGCGCTGGAGATTCACCCGGCCGGCCATCTGCAGCTCACTGGTTGGGCCTTCCACCTGAATCGGCACGGCAATCAGCAACTCCCCATCCCCCTCGAAATACACTTCCCCGTGCACCCGGTCGAAGGTCAGGCCACTTTGCACCAGATCGGAGAAATCCAGACGCAGACGGCGTGCCCAGGTGTCGAAGTTGAACAGGGACAGCAAACGCAGCAGGGAGGTGCCCGCGTTGTCGCTGGCACGCATAAAGCGGCCGTTACGGATATCGATGCGAATCTCGCCGTTGAGGCTGTTGGGGCTGACCATGGCGGGAGACCCCTGCCAGCGCAGAGCAGTATCAAACACCGCACTGCTGCTTTCGATGGCGGCTTCCTGCCCCCAGGCCTGCAGCACCTTGCCGAGGTTATCGCCGCGCAGGCGACCGATAAACTGGGAGGACTCCCGACCGTCGCTGTCGCGCATCCACATCAATTGTGCGCCGAGACGATTCTCCCCTTCCCCGCGGCTATCGATCTGGATTCCGCGCAGTGTTCCCTTGATTTCACTCACTACCAGGCGCTGCTCCGAGGGGCGCAACTGGAAGGACCAGGGCCCCATGCGCTCTTCCCCCAGCCACAGCGCTTCGGTGCTGAAATCCACACTCGGCAAGCTGGCAAAATCAAATCCCTTCCAGCGATCCTGAAGTTCGGCGGTCAGTGTATCCGCACCCTCACCAGCCTCTTCACCGGCAGCTTCTTCCTGTCCCCCCTGGTCTTTCCCCTTCAGCGCAGGCAGGCGCAGGTGGGCAAGTTTCAGCTGCAGCGGTGTCGCCGCGTTGAGCGTGCCGGCGAGTTCGCCCGCCGCGGTCTCGCTGTCGAAATCCAGCTGCCAGTCGGCCCCCAGGCCGCGTCCGCGCACGTGAATATTCTCGATGCTGGTGGCTTCGGATACCTGTAACAGATCGGTACTGAGATCCAGGGTAATCGGCAGCGGCGATGCCTCTTCCCGCGCGCTGTCGACAACATCCTGCGCCACCTGCCCCTGTGCGGAGGTGTCCCCGGTATAGATTGCCAGCGCATCTTTCCACGGCTGCAGTTCCACCCGAGACAGGTCGCCGATCACGGAGATTCCCGGTGCATCCGGCAGTCTGGCCCCGGCATTCAGGGCAATCGAGGCGCGTTCCAGCTGGCCATCGACCTGCCATAATTGGCCCTGCAGATGCTCCCCGTAGCTGAGGTGGTACAGATTGCCCTGTTCGCCGATAGGGACCCGCAACACGAAACGGGATTTCTCGCCCGCGGGCTTCGCCAGTGGCGCCGGCAGGTTTACGGCCACCTGCTGCAGGTCCGAAGACAACTCCAGCACCGCCGCATAGGGCTTTTCCTTGGATGGTGCGGGAATGGTGACCCGGGCGGTGTAGTCCAGACTGCCGTCCAGCCACTGCAATTCCGGGCGTCCACTCCACTCGCCGATACTCTCGGTCACCGCCTCGCCGTGAATCACTACCTGGGTATCCCGCGCATCTCCTTCACCCAGATGCTGGATGGACGCCCGTAAGGGTTTGCCCCACAGCTGTCCACGGAATCTGGAGCCTTTGAGGCCATCGCGACTGTGGTAGCGCACATTGCCATTGAGCTGTTCGATATCCAGTTTTAGGTTCTGCAGCGACAGGCTGGCACCAGAGAGGGCCAGGTCGATCTGCTGGCTGGGTTCAAAATCCGCGCCGCCCAGGGGCTGACTCAGTTGCAGCTTGCCCTGCATGGCTCCGTCCAATGCCCAGCTGTCAAAGGCATTGCCGAGGCGGTCGCGCAGCGGGGATTCACGCAGGATTTTCAGGCCATCCGCTGCCGGGCCCGCGAGCTGGGCGCGCACATCCAGGCGGGAACCGGTAGTCTCGGGAGATAGGTGCACCGACACATTTGCCCCATCCACATTCCACAGCCTTGCCTTGGGGGCCATCACCAGCACATCGCGATCGTTGACACTGAGGTGCCCATCGACATGCTCGGCCGCCGGCCAGTCCGGTGCGTATTTGAGGCTGCCATCGCGGATATCCGCCTGTAACTGCACCGTTTGGCGGTTGTCGTGCTGCCCCAGCGCCAACAGGGCCGCGTCATCACCCTCGCGATAGCTGTATCCGCGGTAAATAAAGCCAGCGGTGGGAATCTTGCCGTTATTGCGCTTGCCGACACTCTGGTTCAACCAGTCGCGCAGGTCGTCGCCCACCACCGTCGGCACCAGATTGCGCTGCTCCTCCACTGCCACATTGCGCAATCCCAGCGCGAGCGTGAAATCTGCTGCACGCGTGTGTGGTGAGAGCGGAATCTGTAACAGGAACTGGCCGCGGAAGTCGCCGGCCGCGGGAATGGCTTTGCTTGCGGATTCCGCTACTGCGTCCAGTA